>JAJZDM010000029.1 GCA_021806005.1 Acidobacteriota bacterium
GTGAGAGCACCCGCCAACGTGAAGCCGGCGCAGCGGAGATTGCCAGCGGTCCTGAACGTGAGTGCGAAGTTGTCCGCCAGCGTCCGCCTGGGAATAGAAATCCGACCGCTGGGCAAGATTGAGATTCACGAAAGAGGCCTGCGGGAGAACGCGCTTCCTGCATTCTCTGATGGGGATGTGGCTGGACGAGCGCCGCAGCCTCCTGCCTGCGCCAGTAACGGGGTCTCGTCGATGAAAGGGCGCGTTGGCGCGGAAGCGCTGCCCCACCGCAGTCATTCCGGAGGCCTGTGCGAGGCAAGAGGGCGGGAAGCAGCCGGTTGGATGCCGCGAACATACAAAGCGGAAGGGCCCCGGCCGGGGCCCTTCCGCTTTGGGAGATGGTTCAGGGTTCGAGGGGGGCGCGCTGCCTACTGAGCGACGATTCCTCCGTGTTCTGCAATCTTCTCTTTGGCCAGTTCGTTGGCCTTGCGAGCACCCATGGCGCGCTGCACCCAGGCGTCTGCCTGAGCCAGGTCGGCCTTGCGGGCGGCGTCGTTGCCGCAATCCAGATCGGCCTTGCGGCGATAGGTGAGGTTCAGGTAGGACATGGCATCGTCGTAGTTCGGATTGATGTCCACTGCCTGCTGCAGGTACTTCTGAGCGTCCGTGACCAGATCCGTATTGGCGGCTACCAGCTTCTGGCAGACATCCTTGGACATCTTCGCGTTGCCCTCGCCATCGTCCTGCATACCCACCGTGGCCAGGATGTTGGTGGCGTTCTTGTAGGCTTGCGTCCAGTCGATCACACCCAGCGTGTAATTGGCCTCGGCGTCATGCGGATCAATCTGAATGATCTTGAGTTCATCAGCCTTGGCTTCATCGTATCTGTGAATATTGCGATCCAGCGAGGCGACCTGACGAAGTGCGTCCAGATCGTTCGGATTCTGGTTCAGCACAGCGTCGAAGCCGTTGATTGCCTTTTGTGCAATCGCAATATTCTCGGGCGTCGTGAGGTCTGGAACCACTTGATAGCTGTATGCGGTGGCAAGATAAAGACGGCTCTCTGCGCTGGTCGGGTCAAGGGCGACCGACTTCTGGAAGTAATCGACAGCCTCTTCATACTTGCCGGCTTTGAAGGCCTGAACGCCTTTGACGAGTTGGTCGCGCGCCTTGAGCTTGGTACATCCCACGCTGCTTCCCAGTACCAGGAGCAGCGCTGCACTTGCGGTCATTCGTGCACTAAGTTTCATCCGTGAACCCTTCCCAATGATTTGACAAAATCCCCCCGGCCCGTGGAAGGGCTCTGTAATCAGAATACTACTACCATCGTTGGTCCCCAAACGATTGTACTGGCAGGCAGGAAGGTTTGTCAGCGTCATTGGATAAGGTCGGCTCAGCCTTGTCAAGGGAGGCGCAGGATCCAGTCCACGATCCCGGAACTCACTGGACGGCTCAAGCCCCAGCCAGTGTCTTCCTTCGGAGGGCGACCCAGAGCGTCACGCCTGGAACAGGGAGACGCTTGCGGCGCCTCTGCCGGCCATGCATCCGGGCAGCGGGCAGCGTAACCGGGAAGCGGAGAGACCCGCCAGCCGGCCAGATGGCTCTAATCCTTGCGTTTCCTGTTGGAGACCCTCTTGCGCGGCAGTGGGCCTCTGCCGGCGAGCTTCTTGCTGGCGAGGCGCTTGGCGGCCGATCTCCCGGCGGGGGCGGCTGGTGAGGCACCGATTGCGGGTCGCTTTGCTCCGGCCGCAGGTCGCCTGGCACCGGCCGCAGGTCGCTTCGCTCCGGCCGCCGCTGAGTTGGCCAGCCGCTGCAGCTTGGCGGCGTGAACGTCCAGCATCTCTTCCACCTGGCTCAGGAAGACAGCCGTCTGCATCGGTTTCACCAGCATCTTGTCTGCCCCGATATCCGCCCATTCGTCATCGGGGTAAGAGGTGAGCAGCGCCACAGCGGGATGGTACGGAGCCGAGCGTGCTGCCTGGATCACATCCCGACCGGCGGCGTCGTTCTCCATGCGCATATCTGTCATCACCATCTGGTACTCGTGCAGCTTCATCTTGGAGTGGGCTTCCCGCGCGCTGGCGGCGGTCTCCACCTCAAAGCCGCTGATCTCAAGCACTGCTTTCATGGTCAGCAGGACAGCAACTTCATCATCGACAAGGAGTATGCGGCGCTTTGCCAAGGGGTTCTCTCCTGGTTCTGCAAGCCCCGGACGAACGGCTGGCCAGCCGTCCTCACAGGTTGCGTGAGATACAGTACTGCAACCACTCCTGCAGAGCAGCTTCGCCGATATGCAAGCCAGCCGTCCGGCGTTCGGGGTTGCCTTCTGCTCAGCATACGCCACCGGTTGGCGGCGCCCTCTGTCGCGACGCCTTGCGAAGAGGATCTGTCTGCCACCGTTATCGTCGCAGCTTGCTGCGCGCGGTGCAAGGGATGGCCTGCTGCCCCGGCCGGCTTCTTTGGCCTGACCCGGTTGCCAAGCCTGACACGGCACCCAGGGTGAGCGGCGGCAGCGTCGAAGACGGGGAAGAGTCATTCTGAAGGCGTCCCGCATGGTGTGGGGCGGAGCGACGCGGTGCGATTCCTGAGATTCAGGTCCACGCGGTGCATGCGTCTGTTGTAAACTATCAGTTCCACGAGTCTTCAGCGCCTTGGCGAGCAACCTCCCTCTCCCCTGCGCCTGTTGGCATGATCGACTGCCTTGGAGTCGATGCTATACTCGCGAGTGCTCCGGGATCTCCGCTGGATCGCAGCGGGAATCCAAACCATACTCTTTGAACATGGCCGCCGAGCGTGCGCGCCGTGGAGGCCGAAGATTCCACCATTCGATAAGCGTTCCGCAAAATCCTTTGTCCGCACCAATGAACGTATCCGCGCACGCGAAGTCCGCGTGATCGACGAGAACGGGGAGCAACTGGGCGTGATGCCGCCGTTTGAGGCCCTCAAGATGGCCCGCGAGCGCAGCCTGGATCTGGTCGAGATCTCGCCCAACGCTGTTCCCCCAGTGTGCAAGATTCAAGACTACGGCAAGTACCTCTATGAGAAGGACAAGAGCGAGCGTGCCGCGCGCAAGAAGCAGAAGGTCATCACCATCAAGGAAGTGAAGTTCTCGGTCACCGTGGATGAGCACGACTACCAGACCAAGAAGAACCAGGCGATCCGCTTTCTGGGTGACGGCGACAAGGTCAAGGCAAGCCTGCGCTTCAAGGGCCGCCAGATGGCGCACCGCGACCTGGGCTACAAGATCATCAATCGCCTGATCATGGACATCGGCGAGGCGGGCACGGTGGAGTTCATGCCGCGCATGGAGGGTACGACCCTGCACGCGATCCTGGCTCCATCCAAAAAGGCGGAGCCTGCTCCAGCGGCGCCCCGGCCCAAAGCTGCTGCGGAAGCTTCCGGTGCGGCTGCACCCCAGACCCCCGGCGCTTAAGCGCTCCTAAGCATCCGCAGGGCGCTCCCTCACCCTCTCTACAGCATCCAGCCCGGCATTCGGGCTGGGTGTGGTACCCGCGGCGCCGACGGCATTCCTCCCGTCGGCGCCCTGCTGTTTTGGGTACGTAGGCGTCAGCGGGGGCCGTGATCCTGCCAGGCGGCCAGGGCTGCCCTGTGGCCGCACATGCCATGGACTCCACCGCCGGGTGGCGTCGAGGAGCTGCAGAGATACAGCCTGGGGTTGCTGGTGCGGTAGAGAGTGCGGGTCGGGCGGAAGAGAATCTGCCCCAGCGTCATCGCGCCGCCGCTGATGTCGCCCCCGATCAGGCTGGGATTCCACGCCTCCAAAGCCGCGGCGCTGCTAGCGCGGCGGGCCAGCACACAATCTGAAAACCCGGGTGCGTAACGCTCGATCTGATCTTCGATGGCCTGGGTGCGATCGATGTTGGAACCGTTCGGAACATGGCAGTAGGCCCAGGCGGTGTGTTGGCCGGCGGGGGCCCGAGACGGGTCAAAGAGGCTGGGCTGCACCAGAAGAACGAAGGGCCGCGTGCTGGAGGGCTCGTCCAGGTGGCCGTAAAACGCATCCTGCTCGTAGTGGGCGATCTCCGCCAGAGAGCCGCCCAGGTGCACCGTGGCGGCGCGCCGGCACCCTGCTGCCTGCCACGGGATCGGACGGCTCAGAGCGTAGTCGATCTTGAAGATTCCTGGCCCGTGCTTATAGGACTGCAGGCGCTGCCTGTAGCCGGCGTCGAGTTCCGTGCCGGCGATGCGGAGCAGTGCCTCGACGCTGGTGTCCAGCAGGGTGATGTCGGCCTGGGGCATGTCGCGGAGCTGGCCAACTTCGGAGTTCAGGAGCACGCGGCCTCCCAGGTCGTAGAGGAGGCTGGCCATCGCGTGGCTGATGGCCTGGGCTCCATAGACGCCCGGGACGGTGCTGCCAGCCACCGGCCAGCCTGCAGCATGAGAGGCCGCGGTGAGTACGATGCCGGTGGCTGCGCTGGCTACGCTGGTGAGTGGAAGTACGGAGTGTGCGGCCACGCCAGCGAACAGGGCCCGGGTGCGCTGGTCCTCAAAGAGCGTGCTGGCCAGCAGTTGAGCGGGCCACAGTGCTGACGCGCCGAACGCTGCCATCGCCAGCGGATGACGGGGGAGACGGAGAAGCGGCTGGGTGAGGTCTTCCACGAGTCCGGGCCAGTTGCGTACAGCGGAGGAGAAGAGACTCCGCCAGGCCTGGCCATCGTGCGCAGGGAGCTGTGCCGCGGTGGCATCCAACGCTGGTTCCAGCGTCAGGGCGGAGCCGTCATCGAAGGGATGGGCCAGTGGAGCCGGGGAATGGATCCAGCGCAGCCCGTGATCGGCCAAGGGCAGGCTGCGGTAGAAGGGGCTGGAGACGCCCAGAGGGAAGGCAGAGGCGCCGAGATCGTGGTGGAAGCCGGGGAGCGTCACCTCGGCGTTGGAGCAGGCGCCGCCCAGGGTCGCATTACGTTCATAGACGGTTACCGCTACGCCGCGTTGCGCAAGGGTGACGGCTGCGGCAAGACCATTGGGACCGGAGCCGATGATGTTGGCTGTGCGCAGCATGGGAGCGGGGTTGCGGCCCGGAGATGATGCTACTCTACACCGTCCCGCAGGCAGTCATGGAACCCCGCAAAAAACCAAGGCCCTCTTGCGAGGGCCTGACCTAAAGAGTCGCCCCGAACCCAGGCAGCAGCGGGAGCGAACGATTGGATTGTACCGAAAAGCCCCCCTGAAACGAGCCTTCCGCACGTTAGCCATCCATCCTCAGTGGCTTACCTCAGCGAATCACTGCGATCTTGGTCTGTCTTCCGCAACGGATGGTCAGTTCGCGCGGGCGCGAGGAAATTTCGAGGAGCTTCTGGAAGGTCTTCTCTCCGTCCAGAAAGACGCCCGCAGTCTCCACCTGGGTCTCGGCTGCGCGTCTGGACTCCTTTATGCCCAGGCGAACCAGCAGCCGGGCGAGGTCGATGGTTGCGACGTGGTTCGGGTCTCTGTCTGCTTCCTGGAGTGAGGGGGCGTCCATGCGGGCGACGTCTGCTAACGCAATCGCAACCCGTTCCACGTTTTCGGCAACCCCCTTCTGCTGGAACTGGGTAGCCCAGGCCTGCGCAGCGGCCTCGGCGTCAGCCGCCCCGTGGAAGTCTGCGGTGATGGCGTGGGCCAGGTTCTTCTTGGCCTGCATGGGGTGCAGGCTGCCGCCGGCGACCTCGGTCTGCATGGCGTCGATGCGGGACTGGGGAAGATCGGTGAGGAAGGTCCAGTAGCGCCACATCAGCTCGTCGGAGATGCTCATCAGCTTGCCGTACATCTCCGCAGCGGGCTCCTGGATGCCGATGGCGTTGTTGAGCGACTTGGACATCTTCTGCACGCCGTCCAGGCCCTCGAGGATGGGCGTCATCAGGATGATCTGTGGCTTCTGGCCGGCGTCGCGCTGCAGGTCGCGGCCGCGCATCAGGTTGAACTTCTGGTCGGTGCCGCCCAACTCGACGTCGCACTCCAGGGCCACCGAGTCATAGCCCTGCGCCATGGGGTAGAGAAGCTCGTGGACGTGGATCGGCTGCTCGTCCTGGAAGCGCTTGTGAAAGTCCTCCCGCTCCAGCATCTGCGAGACGGTGAACTTGGCGGCGAGGCGGACCATGCCGGCGTAGCCCAGTTTGTCCAGCCACTCGGAGTTGTAGCGAACCTCGGTCTTCTCCCGGTCGAGGATCTTGAAGACCTGGTCCTTGTAGGTCTCGGCGTTGCGATCAATCTCCTCGCGGGAGAGCGGCTTGCGGGTCTGGTTCTTGCCGGTGGGGTCGCCGATCAGGGCGGTGGAGTCGCCGATCAGGAAGATCACCGTATGGCCAAGCTGCTGGAAGTGCTTCAGCTTGCGCATCAGCACCGTGTGACCCAGGTGGAGATCGGGAGCGGTGGGGTCGAAGCCGGCCTTGATGCGCAGGGGAGTGCCTGTGCGGCGGGAGTCTTCCAGGCGGGCCGCAAGGGCCTCCGGAGCCGGGGAGGAGACCGAGGGGATGATCTCGGCAGCCCCCTTGGTGATCAGGTCAAGCTGCTCGGCGACCGGAGGAAAGATGGCGTGGGATTCCGTGTGCATGGGTCAGTCTGAAGTATATTCGTCCTTCCCGGAGTTCCACCACCTCCAGTGCATCGCCGCGGCCTCTGCCCGGAAGTGCGGGTTCGCGGAGGCACCTCCAGAGTTCTGGGGCGATCGTTCCGGGTGATGGATTCAGCCGCCTGGACCTGCTACAACTTCGGCATGGCTCTCTCAGCGCAGGACAGTGGTCTTTCTCTTTCGTTGCATGGCAAAGTAGTTCTGGTTACAGGTGGATCGCGGGGGATCGGCGCGGCCACGGTGCGCCTCTTTCGGCAGGCCGGAGCGCGGGTGGTCTTCAGCTATCACCGGGCTCAGCTTCAGGCGGAGGAGTTGGTGCGGGCCTGTGGAGGCGAGACCTTCTGCTGCGCGCTGCGCCAGGAGTTGACCCGTCCTGAAGATGGGCAGGCCCTGGTGGCCGCGGCCGCGCAGGTCTTTGGACGACTGGACTGCCTGGTCGTCAATCACGGCATCTGGCCGGCCCACGACCAGCCGCTGGCCACCATGCCTCTGCAGCAGTGGCGCACCACCCTCGGGGTGAATCTGGACAGCGTCTTCGGGCTGCTGCAGGCCGGGGTGGAACAGATGCTCCGCCAGCCCGGCCCGCCGGAGGGCGCACGCGGGCATCTGGTGCTGATTGCCTCCACGGCTGCGCAGCGGGGAGAGGCGTTTCATGCCGACTATGCGGCCAGCAAGGGAGCACTGATCTCACTTACCAAGAGTCTGTCCAGTGAGCTTGCGCCGCAGGGGATTCTCTGCAACTGCGTGGCTCCGGGATGGGTGCGGACTGAGATGTCGGAGGCTGCGCTCGGAGACCCGCAGACCGCTGAGCGGGCGCTGCGCCTCATTCCGCTTGGCCGGACCGCCGCGCCGGAGGAGATCGCCGGGCCGGTGGTTTTTCTCTGTACGCCCTGGGCGGGTTTTGTCTCCGGCGAGGTCTTCAACGTCAACGGCGGCGCGGTGCTGGTCGGGTGAGGCGAGGGCGCGTCAACATTCCGCCAAACTCCCAGACCGCAGACGGACAACCTCGGTCAAAGCAGGGAAGGTCAGGCTGAGAACGAAGACCCGCAGCCGCAACTTTTGGTGGAGTTAGGATTGATGAAGTTGAAGCCCTGTCGCATCAGGGTCTCTTCGAAGTCCAGCACCATGCCGGCCAGGTAGAGAAAACTCTTGGGGTCGACGAAGATGCGCACCGGTCGGGCGCCCGAAGGATCGTTGGGCGTCTCGACGCCGGCACCGAAGATGTAGACCCGGTCGCGCTCGCGGGGTTGAGTGTCAAAGCGGATGTTGTAGCTGAGGCCACTGCATCCACCCCCCTGGACACCCAGGCGCAGGCCTCCCTGGTCGGGCGAGATGCCCTCCTTACCCATGGCGACGCGAATGCGCTTCAGTGCGTTTCGGGTGATCTCGATGGAGTTTCGGGCGCGGGGCTCCTGGCCCTCTGCGGTCAGCAGGGTCATCCCGGCAAAGGGATTCTCCTTGGCGGCATCCGGCGCCGGGGCCGTCATGGAACGGCTGGTGGTGGTCGAGATAGAGACTGTGGACATCATTCCGCCCTCAAGGTCTGCGGCGTCGGGGTCCCTCCCGGCGCCAGATAGTTCGGGGAGGGGCGCCCGATCTGACGCTCAGCGTGCAATCGGACGTCCCTGGTGTATCTCCCACTCGCGATGGCCGCGCAGGCCACGAGTGGGTTCCTTGGGAGAAAGGGAGGTTGAGATCCATCGCGTCCAGCCAAGGCGTTGGTTCGCCTCCAGCCAGCCGCATCTCTCTGCCAACGTCCGGGTCTCCCGCGCCGCTGGCTGTCTTTCCGGCTTGCAGCCTCCAGCTTCCTGCTGCTCGCTTTGCGCCCTGCTGTTTCGCGGGGCGGTGCTGCTTAGACTGCTGCAGCCACCACAGCTTCTGTGGCTGCTCCATTCTTGGCCTTCCAGTCGCCGATAGCGGCGCGGATAGCATCTTCGGCCAGCACCGAGCAGTGGATCTTCACAGGAGGCAGGGAGAGCTCCTTGACGATATCGGTGTTGGAGATGGTCAGGGCCTCGGAGACGGTCTTGCCCTTCACCCACTCCGTAGCCAGGGAGCTGGAGGCGATGGCGGAGCCGCAGCCGAAGGTCTTGAACTTGGCGTCCTCAATCACCTGGGTCTGGGGGTTCACCTTGATCTGGAGACGCATCACATCGCCGCACTCCGGGGCGCCCACCAGGCCGGTGCCCACCTCGGATGAGTTCTTGTCAAGGGTGCCGACGTTGCGGGGATGTTCGTAGTGATCGACTACCTTTTCGCTGTATGACATGGTTTGGGTCCCTCTTCGGCAGGGCTGGCGAGGCGTTCTGCAGGTCGCTCGCCCTCCGTCTTCTCTGGTTAGATGATAACTCGGACTATTTTGGTGCGGGAAGAAAAAATGGGCAAAAGTTCCGTCGGGATGGGACAAATCCGAATTGCGAGCCCGGTTTGAAAGATAGCCGGACCGGGTCGGGGCGCCGTCTTTTTCCGTGTCCCGCTCGGCTCCGGGTTCCCTGGGAGTTTTGGCCTCTAGTGCGCTGCCCACTCGATCTTCGAGAGGTCGATGCCTTCCTTCACCATCTCGTAGAGCGGGCTGAGCTCGCGCAGCTTCTGGACCACCTCGATGATCTTGTCGGCCACGTAGTCGACCTCCGCCCGGGTGTTGAAGCGGCCGATGCCGAAGCGGATGGAGCTGTGGGCCACATCGTCACCCAGGCCCAGAGCCTTCAGCACGTAGCTGGGCTCCAGCGTGGCCGAGGTGCAGGCCGAACCGGAGCTGACGGCCACATCGTTGATACCCATCAGCAGGCTCTCGCCCTCGACGTAGATGAAGCTCATGTTCAGGTTGCCGGGTAGATGGTGCTCCATATTGCCGTTCACCCGGACGTAGTCCAGGGCGCTTTGCAGCCGGTTCAACAGGTGATCGCGCAGCTCCTGATCGCGGAGTGCTTCACTCTGCATCTCCTCGGCGCAGATCTCGCAGGCCTTGCCCATGCCGACAATGCCCGGCACATTCAGGGTGCCGGAGCGCATGCCGCGCTCGTGGCCGCCGCCGTTGATCTGCTCCGCCAGTTGCACGCGGGGGTTGCGGCGGCGCACGTAGAGGGCTCCCACGCCCTTGGGCCCGTAGAGCTTGTGGCCGGAGATGCTCATCAGGTCGATGTTGTCGCTCAGCACATTCACCGGGATCTTGCCGACCGCCTGTACAGCGTCGCAGTGGAACAGGATGCCCTTCTCATGACAGAGTTTGCCGATCTCCGGAATCGGCTGGATGACGCCGATCTCGTTGTTGGCGTACATGATGGAGACCAGGATGGTCTGATCGTCCATGGCTCGCTTCAGGTCCTCAAGATCGATGAGACCGTCGGCCATCACGGGCAGGAAGGTGACGCGGAAGCCGGACTTCTCCAGGCGCTTGCATGTGTCGAGGGTGGCCTTGTGCTCGGTTACCTGGGTGATGATATGGTTGCCGCGCTCGCGGTACATCTCGGCAACGCCTTTGATCGCCAGGTTGGTGCTCTCCGTGGCTCCGGAGGTGAAGACGATCTCTTTGGCCGTTGCGCCGATCAAGCGGGCGATCTGTTCGCGCGCCTTTTCAACCCCCTGCTCCGCCTCCCAGCCAAAGGAGTGATTCCGGCTGGCGGCGTTGCCAAAGATGTTGGTGAAGTAAGGCATCATCGCTTCCAGAACGCGCGGGTCCAGCGGCGTCGTGGCGTGGTTGTCCATGTAGATGGGCAGTGTGACGCCGTCGGGGAGAGGGTGCTTCGACTGGGTGATGTTCATTCCGGTGGTTTCTGCCATAGTGGTCGCTCCTGAAGGGTTGCGCGTGGTGCTGCGTTGATGCGTGAATGCCTTAGTCTTCGGGGCTCAGATCTTCTGATCTGAGAGATCAGGAGACATGTCTGGCTCCTGATTCTGTCCGTCACCCGGTTCCGCTCTACCGGGTATTTTGCCTCCGTCCGGTGGATCTTTGGAGGGTCGCCTGGCCGGATCTGCTATCGCTCGATCGTCACCAGCCCGCCAGCCATCGGTGCGGGAAGATGGTCTACCGGCTCGATCAGGTCCGCAACGCTGATGTCAGAGAGCAGGCGGGTAATGCTCTCGTTGACCTTGCGCAACGGTTCTTTGATGGTGCAGTGCCCTGCCAAGTCGCAGGGGCCGTGTATCGTGATGCAACTGGTAATGAACAGCGGGCCATCGATGGCGCGGATGACCTCGAAGGTGGAGATGCTGGCGGCAGGACGGGCGAGAGCGTAGCCTCCGTTGGTTCCGGCGTGGGAGACCAGCAGGCCGGCGCGGGCCAGGGTCTGGAGAATCTTGGCCAGCAACTGCGGAGGAATGTGATAGGCCTCGGCGATATCCTTGGCCGAGCGCGCTCCGGAGAGGTGCAGCGCAGACCCAGCCCGCTCAGCGATCTCAGCCTGCTCGGCAAGATACTTGAGGGCCATCAGGCCGTAGTCAGCTTTTTTTGTGAGCCTGAGCATAGAGTCAGTCGCGCAGGAGCGGTTGGGAGAGCCCGCGCAGAGTAGCGCTGTGCCTAGTGTACGGATTCGCCCTTCGAGATGCAAGACCAAAATGGTCGTAGATTGCCTGCGAGCCCCCCGGAGGAATTCTCACGGGCAAATCGTCTACCATGGCATCACCCCTGGACGTGATGTTCCGCGGGTCTTCGAGCGTCTGTGACTGCCCTTCGACAATTTCGAGCCGCCCCCAACCTGCTGACGCTGCTGCGGCTGTTTGTCCTTCCTTTTCTGGTGATTACCATCCTCTACCGGCACTGGGGTCTGGCCTTTGCCCTGCTCTGGGTGGCCGGGGTCAGCGATGGCCTGGACGGAGTTCTGGCCCGGGCGCTCCAGCAGCGGACGACGTTGGGGCAGTATCTGGACCCGATTGCGGACAAGCTCCTGCTGAGCACGTTGTTTGTGGTGCTGACTCATGTGGGGGTGATTCCACGCTTTGTGACCGTGCTGGTGCTGAGTCGGGACGTGGGAATCCTGTTGATCGCGACATTGCTCTTTGCAACCGGGGCGCTGCGCAGCTTTCCGCCCAGCAAGCTGGGCAAGCTGAACACCCTGGTGCAGATCCTGGGCGTGCTGACGGTGATGACCTCGGAGGTGCTGCCACGCCGCGGCCTGGAAGATCTGCGCTCCACGCTGCTGTGGACCATCGCCGTGCTGGCTCCGGTCTCGGCTGCCGAGTATGCGTGGATCGTCATTCATCGGATTGGCGGACCGGATGCCATGAGCGGGGTGCGCGGAGATTGAAGCTCCGTCGTCGCGTTCTGGTTGCGGCAGGCAGAGGGGTTCGGGTAGACTGAGAAGACGCACCAGAGGCGCGTAGCTCAGTTGGTTAGAGCGCTACCTTGACACGGTAGAGGTCAGCGGTTCGAATCCGCTCGTGCCTACCATCCCATCCATGGCTCTCCTGGCGAGAGCCCGGCTGGATGGAGAAGGCGACACAGCCCGGCTGGACAGCCGGGCACGGAACCAGAATTTGCAGGAGCAAGAGTTCTGCAAGATCGCGGCGTCTCGCGGACGTCTTCCCGGTTCTGCTCGGTCTTGCACGGTTCAGGGCTCTGCGCGGGCAAAAGAGATCCAGCGCATCTTCCAGGCCCGTGACGTTCTCCTGGACGGGTGCGCAAAAGTTCGATTTTGGTTGGGAGTAATGTCATGGCACAGGTATGTGAATATTGCGGCAAGGGCCCGCAGTTTGGTAACAACATCTCGCACGCGCACAATGTCACCCGGCGGCGCTGGAACCCGAATCTGCAATCGGTCAAGGCGGCGGCGCCCACTGGCGGCTCCAAGCGCGTGACGGTATGCACCCGCTGCATCAAGGCAGGCAAGGTCGTCAAGGGCTAACCCCTTTACGGGTACAGATGCCATGCAGGCAGCGCCCCGGCTTCCGCCGGGGCTTCTGGTGTTTAAATCTTCTCAGCCACCCTGCTACTCCTTGCGATCTTGCTGCTCCTGAAAGCTGAGCGAGCCGGAGTTGATACAGTAGCGCTGGCCGGTAGGCCGGGGGCCGTCGGGAAAGACGTGGCCCAGGTGGCCTCCACATGCGGCGCACAGGACCTCCACGCGCCGCATGCCATGGGAGAGATCCTCATGGATCTCCACGGCGTCCTCTGCGATCGGCTGGAAGAAGCTGGGCCAGCCGGAGCCGGACTCGAATTTGGTCTCGGAGTCGAACAGTGGCGCACCGCACGCGGCGCAGCAGTATTTGCCGTCGGCGTGGTTGTGCACCAGGGCTCCGCTGAAGGGATGTTCTGTCCCCTTGTCGCGCAGGATGCGGTACTGTTCGGGTGTGAGTTGCTCGCGCCACTCGGCGTCGGTCTTTTGCACTCTGGCAGGCATAGTGTCTCCTGGGGAGTTCGATTCAACGGGCAGTGCGCGGGATGCAGGCACCTGCACCCAGCGGCTGTGTCGAATTCGGACTCAGGCTGAGGGAATCACGGCGATGCACTCGATCTCCACCAGGGCGTCTTTGGGCAGAGCCGCCACCTGTATGGTCGAGCGCGCCGGGGCGACCGTACCCGGAGGAGCCAGATAGGTGGCGTAGACCGCGTTCATGGCGGTGAAGTCGGCCAGATCCTTGAGATAGACCACCGTCTTGACCACATGGGCCATCTCCAGACCGGCGGCGCTGAGCAGGGCTTTGACGTTCTCCAGCACGCGGGTGGTCTGAGCTTCGACTCCGCCGGCAACGAGTTGGCCGGTGGTCGGATCCAGCCCCACCTGGCCGGAGGTGTAGAGGAAACCACCGGTGCGGACAGCCTGGGAGTAGGGACCGATGGCCGCGGGAGCGGCCTGGGTAGAGACAGCGGACTTGCAGCTTTCATCCAGTGACATAGGCAGGATTGTCCGTCACAGATCCCCTGCGGCGCAAGCGCTCCTATGGCATTTTCGATGTTGATGGGTATACCGAAGCGGGCTTGCAGTGGCGTTTTCATTGGGGGAAAACACCTATCGAAGTCGAGTCGCCCTCTACACCTACACCGAAACTGCCTTAGGAACAGAGCTCTACCGACGCATCCTGATCCGGGGGTTACCGACCGTGGCCAGCCTGAGAGTCGCCCCGGCACTACCCCGGCAGGACTCAACCTTCATCCGGCCTGCGCTACGGCCGCAGCATCTCCAGCAGTTCGCGCGTCTCCTTGAGCACCATCTCCGCTTGTGCGCTGGTCAACGGCCATCGCAGCGTGCCCTGCGGGGTAAGCTGCGCTCCCTGCTTCGCGTTGCGCGCCACCAGCTTCATCAGCATGCCCACGTTGATCCCGCCCCCCTCCTGCTGGGGAGCGGTGTGCAGTTTTTCGCTGAAGGTGATGTAGAGCATCTCCCGCATCGGCTTCAGCACGCCGGCCTGGGCCGCGCCGGAGGCGCGTGCCGGCGCACCCTGACGCAGGGCCATGGTGGCGTTGGACACCGGTCGATTGACCGCCGCGCGGCTGGAGAACTGCAAGCTGGGGATCTGGGGCGCCTGACCATGCCGTCCCGGTAGTGGCGACGGAGGGGGCCAGCCGCCCAGGCCGGGACGCTGGCCGGGGTATCCGAAGGGCCGCGCCGGTGATCCGGCGGGCCTCGCTGGCGTTCGGGCAGGCGCGGCTGGCTTGGGCTCCTCGATGGCGGTTCGCTTGCGCTCGATCTGGGTGATGCCCAGCGTCTCGCAGGTGAGCCGGATCTCGCCGGCCAGCAGCAGATGCAGTACACCCTCGGGAGGCCTGCCGTAGCGATCTTCCAGTTCTGCGCGCACCTCGGCGAGTGCGGTGGCGGACTCCGCGGCGGCGATGCGCTTGTACATCCGCAGCCTCTGACCCTCCTCGGGGATGTAGGCGTCGTCGATGCGCAGCGAGATGCCCAGATTCACCGTTACCTGGGGACGCTCCTGGTGCGCCTCGCCCTTCAGCCGGCTGACTGCCTCCTCCAGCATGGTGGTGTACATCTCAAAGCCGATGGCCTCGATGTGGCCGGACTGCTCGCCGCCCAGCATGTTGCCGGCGCCGCGCAGCTCCAGGTCCAGGGCAGCGATCTTGAAGCCTGCGCCCAGGTCGGAAAACTCTTTGAGGGCGGCAAGACGGCGGCGCGCAATCTCGGTCAACTGCTGCTCGGGAGGGATCAGAAGATAGGCATACGCCCGGCGGTTGGAGCGTCCGACGCGGCCGCGCAACTGGTAGAGCTCGCTTAAGCCATGCCGGTCGGCGCGGTTGATGATGATGGTGTTGGCGCGGGGAATATCCAGTCCGTTCTCGATGATCGAGGTTGCGCAGAGCACGTCGTACTCGCCGTCCATGAAGGCCAGCATGGTGCGTTCCAGCTCGGCTTCCGGCATCTGGCCATGCCCCACCACCACGCGCGCCTGGGGAACCAGTTCGCGGACCTTCGCCGCGAGATCGTAGATGGTCTCCACACGGTTGTGCACCAGGTAGGTCTGTCCGCCGCGCTCCAACTCGACCTCGATCGCGGTGCGAATCAGCTTCTCATCAAACTTTGCCACAATGGTCTGGATCGCCATGCGATCCTTGGGCGGAGTCTCGATCACGCTCATATCGCGCAGGCCCACCAGCGACATATGCAGTGTGCGCGGGATCGGCGTGGCGCTCATGCTCAGCACATCGATGGCCGCGCGCATCTGCTTCAGCCGTTCCTTGTGCCGCACGCCGAAGCGCTGCTCTTCGTCCACAATCAGCAGGCCCAGGTCCTGAAAGCGGACATCTTTTGACAGCAGGGCATGAGTACCGATGAGGATGTCGACCTTGCCCTGCTCGGCGCGCTCCAGAACATCTTTCTTTTCCCTGGCGGAGCGGAAGCGCGAGAGCATCTCCACCACCACCGGGAACTTGCTGAAGCGCCGCTTGAAGCTCTCGAAGTGCTGGAAGCAGAGCACGGTGGTGGGCGTCAGCACAGCCACCTGTTTACCGTCCTGTACGGCCTTGAAGGCCGCGCGCATGGCTACTTCGGTCTTGCCGTAACCCACATCGCCGCACAGCAGGCGGTCCATGGGCTGGATCGACTCCATATCCGCTTTGATATCGGCAATCGCGGTAAGCTGATCGTCGGTCTCGTTGAAGTCGAAGGCATCCTCGAACTCGCGTTGCAGGTTGTTGTCCGGCCCAAAGGACGTTCCCACCGCGGCCTTGCGCTGCGCGTACAGCTTCAGCAACTCCTCGGCCATGTCCTGCATGGCTTTTTTGACTCGCGCCTTGGTCTTGCTCCAGGCGGGGGTTCCCAGCCGGTTCAACTGCGGCGCGGGCCCGGTCTCAGTCGAGCGGTACTTCTGGATCAGATCCAGCCGTGTCAGGGGAACGTACAGCTTCGCCTCGTCGGCAAAGGTCAGGATCATCAGCTCGAGGTCCGAGCCATCCGGCTGCTCGATGGTGCGGAGTCCGTCGTAGCGCGCGATGCCATGCTCCACATGCACCACAAAGTCGCCAACGCTCAGATCGCGGAAGTCGGAGACAAACGCCGAGGTCTTCGAGCGCCGTCGCTCCGGCCGGGCCGTCACGTCGGCGTCGTCGTTGATGTCGTTGGCGCCCAGGATGACAACCTGTCGCGCCGTGCGCCGGTCAAGATCCAGCACCTGCACGCCGTTGGCGATTGCGAGGCGCACAATCACCGGGGTGCGCAGATCCCCGGTCAGGTGGCTGGACTCCGAGTACATGGTCGCGCCGGCGCCGCCATGTTGGTCCACCCGCGAGCCGATGCGGTACGGCACGCCGTACTCCTGCATCAGCCCCGCCAGCCGCTCCACCTCGCCCTGGTTGGGCGCAGCGATCAGGACCCGCGCCTCACTCTGCATCAGCAGCTTCAACTGGTCGATCAGCGCGGGAATCGAACCGTGAAAGCGCATCGTCGGACGGGTGGCGAACTCAATCTCCACGGCGTCGCTGCGGTCGCCATCCAGCACATCCACCGCGCCCAGTTGATCCAGTTCGAAGCCGGAGTATCCGCGAATGGCGTCCTGCAACTCCCATGGAGAGAGGTAAAGATCCGGCGGCCGCACCAGCGAACCCACGCCGGAGCGGTCATGGCGCTGTTCCACCTTGTTCCACCAGCGTTCGCCCTGGTTCTGTACCATCGCCGGCTCTTCCACCAGCACCCGGGTGCGCGGTCCCAGCAGCTCCAGCAGGGAAGAGCGTGCGCCGGCAACGGCGGCGTAGAACTCCCAGCCGGGGAAGATGGTCGCCTGGCCGGTGTGAGATGAGGGCGAAGGCGTCTCGGCGGAGGTCTCGCCGTCTGCTACTCCCGCAGCGGTCTCCGAGCCCGCCGGGGAGGTGCGCGTGAGACGCGCGTTGATCGCGCCCAGCAGGGCCTCGGTGGCCGGCGTCTCGGTGAGGGGCAACAGCAGCACCTCATCCACGGCCGAACTGGAGCGCTGCGTCTCAGGATCGAACCTGCGCATCGACTCGATCTCATCGCCAAGGAACTCGATGCGCACCGGCCGCTCCATCTCCGGCCCATAGACATCCAGGATGCCTCCGCGGATGGAGACCTGCCCGGTCATCTCCACCACATCGACGCGGGTGTAGCCCACCTGCTGCAGATGCTCGACCAGCATCTCCGGCAGATGTTCCTCGCCGGTGCGGAGGCGCAGGGCAAGCGCGGCATAGTATTCGCGCGGAAACAGCCGCATGCAGGCAGCCTCCACGGGGGCGATCACCAGCCGGGTGGGCGGCTCGGCGTGGGCGTGCCCTGCGGAGCGGGTAGCCAGTTTCCACAGCGTAGCCGCGCGCTGCTCCTGAATCTCGCCGTGCGGGGACAGGTTCTCAAACGGCAGGACATCGTGCGCCGGCAGGCGCAGAACCTCCTCCGGGTCCAGCGCGCCGGTCAGTTCGCAGGCCGCCAGCACGGCGGCGTGGAGCGTCTCCGCGGCTTTATTGTCAGACACCAGCACCAGTACCGGCACATCGGCGCCAGAGAGCGGCTGCGCGGCGCGCACAAAGCAGGGAAGGTACAGGGCTCGAGCGGCTGCGGTCAGTCCGGACACACGTCTCCGCCCCATACCGCCCGCCAGATGGCGACGCGCACGCTCAAAGGCTTCGGAGTGTTCCAGGTCCGCGACCAACTCGCGGACGAAGGGAAGAATCATGCAGTCTCCAGTTTATCAATCCACCGCCGGTCGTCCCACCGGGTCGCTGCACGCGACGGATGCAGCGGCTGGGAGGCGGCAGGATCGCTGCGTTCGTGCCGGGCGACGGGCCTGCCCGCCCGGCTTCTGAGGGCATTGATAAAATCAACCCTATGCCCGCCGCTCTTACCCTCTCGCCGGAAGTCCTTGCCAAGTACCAGCCCGTGATCGGCCTGGAGGTTCACGTCCAGCTTCTCACCCGGTCCAAGGCCTTCTGTGGTTGCCGGAACGAGTATGGCGGAGAGCCCAACACCCACGTCTGCCCGGTCTGCCTTGGCCTGCCCGGAGCCCTGCCGGTGCTGAACCGGCAGGCCGTAGAGTTTGCTGTGCTGGCCGCCAAAGCCATCGGCTGCCAGATCCGTGAGACGAGCATCTTTGCGCGCAAGAACTACTTCTACCCTGATCTTCCCAAGGGTTACCAGATCTCGCAGTTCGACAAACCCATCGCCGAGCACGGAGAGATTATCGTCTCTGACGCTGAGGGCAACCCCAAACCGATCGGCGTGACCCGGCTGCACATGGAAGAAGATGCCGGCAAGAGCCTGCACGACGGATTTCCGGATTCTTCGTCGCGCAGCTACATCGACCTGAACCGCTGCGGCACGCCGCTGGTGGAGATCGTCTCCGAACCCGATCTCCGTAGTCCCGACGAGGCCTTCGAGTACCTTACGCGCCTCAAGGAGATTCTGCTCTACACCGGCATCTCGGATTGCAACATGGAAGAGGGCTCGCTGCGCTGCGACGCCAACGTCAGCGTGATGCTGAAGGGAGCCACGAAGTTCGGCTCCAAGGCCGAGGTCAAGAATGTGAATTCCTTCCGCTACATTCGCGCCGCTCTGGAGTATGAGATCGAGCGCCAGATCGGTGTGCTGGAGGAGGGTGGCCGCGTGGTGCAGGAGTCGCGCCTGTGGAACAACGCCGAGGGGCGCACTTACTCCATGCGCAGCAAGGAGCACGCCCACGACTACCGTTACTTCCCGGAGCCCGATCTTCCGCCGCTGGTGGTGGGCGCGGAGTGGCAGCGGCAGATTCTCTCCGCCATGCCGGAGCTTCCCGAAGCCCGACGCTCCCGGCTGGCCTCGGAGTTTGGCCTGAATGCGCAGGATGCGGCTACTCTGACTACGGACCGCGAGTTGGGGAACTTCTTTGAATCCGCGGCAAAGGCCGCAAAGTCGCCCAGGCGGGTAGCGGCCATCCTGCTCAGTGAGATCACCATGCGCCTGCGCGCGGCGGAGATCACGCTGGAGAAGAGCCCCATCTCGCTGGAGGGCCTGGTAGCCGCCGCCGATCTGGCCGAGTCCGGCGCCATCAGCAGCAAGCAGTTGAAGCAGTTGCTGGACACCTGTTTCAGCGAGGGCCGCGACTTCATCGCGATCTATGATCGCGACAAGCCGCAGCAGATCTCGGACGCCTCGGCGATCGAGTCCATGATTGATGAGGTGATTGCCGCGAACCCTGCACAGGTGGCGCAGTTCAAAGCGGGCAAGCGCACCGTGGCCGCCTTTTTCATCGGGCAGGTGATGCGGTTGAGCAAGGGGCAGGCCAACCCGGCGCTGCTCAATGAGTTGGTGACAAAGAAGCTGGACGAAGCGGCGGTGTAGGAACCGCTGCCATCCCTGGCATGCAAAGCGCACCCGTCCGCTCGTTACCGGGGCCCGGACCCTGCTCCTTTGGCTGCTTTGTGCAGCTCAACCTCTATTGTTCGGCGCCTGCGGCCTGAGCCCGGCTATCGGCTGTCCCGGGCTGATCGGTGCGTGCAAACTCGCTTCCTTCCCTGCGCTGCGTTAGCGGCAGATTCGGGGCATAGGTGCGATAGACACTGATGTGAAAGCAGGCCTGATGAAACTCTTCTTCCACATCCAGCTTGCCCTGTTCCATCAGGGGCCGCAGATAGAGCCGCATCCAGGCTACCTCCGCCCGGTTCATCCCATGCTTGCCAAAGTCCATGGCCTCGCCGGTCAGATGGGGTGAGGCGAGATCGCCCTCCGTTCCCGCGGCGTTGCCGTTCACCCGGCGCAGCCGCAACTGGTAGGCCACCGTCCGTACGGCCGAGTTCACCTGCAGCGGTTGATGAAACCGGGCATAGTAGGCGCGTGCGATGTTGGCAGCAAACATCACCGTCCACGGCCGCGCGCAGCGCCGGTCGTCTTCCAGTTCAGGATTCAAACGCAGCGCGGCGCTCTCGGGGAAGTCCACCAGCAGATGTTCGGAGCGCATCTGGCGCAGTTCGCTATCGTCCGCGATGCGGTTCAGGCCCTCTGCATTGGCTACCAGGTTCTGATGCTGCAAAATCTCACGCGAACCACGCAGGGGCGGGGTTGCCACCAAGCGTCCTCTGCGGTACAGCACGGGCGTGTCGATGGGCGGAAGCAGGGGTTGGAGGACGGCCTGTCCTGCGGACTGGGCGGGCTCCGCATGATGCGGGGCGGCCGAGGCCCCCGGAGACGGATTGCGTCCTGAGAGGGCCGGCCGCGTGGCCTCTGCCGTGGGCGCAGCCGCTCGCTCTGGTACCGATGGCAACCCTGTCTCCGGCAGTTGGGTCAGGCTCACATCCTCGTCGGGATGGGATACTCCCGTCGCATAGGCTCGGGTCGGAAGGTCGCCGTCCAGGGCGCTGCTCTGGGTGGAGCCAGCGTCGGGGTTCGACCGTGCACCGGCTGCGCGCATAAAGTCATCCACCGTCACAGCTCCCCCGCTGGCTGGCGGGTCAGATGGCTGGGCCATGGTGGCCACCGTTGCTGCAGGCAGTGGCGCCGATCCCCGCGCATTGCGCATTCCCGCCTCGGCGAGGACCTCCGGCTGGCTGCTCGTGCGCTCCGGCCTCCGGTGTTTGTGGTGCAACCTTGCCCGGCGCATCGCCGGGGCGCGTTGCGGCCCTCCAGCGATGGGCTTGGGGCCGTGTCTGGGGTTGTGTTTGAGGTTGCGCTTGAGGCTGGAGTGGGCCATGCGGATACCTCTGGCCTGCGTCTGCTGGCGGGCGGAAGGGCTCTGGGGCTGATTCATTCCGGCTGGCTCCAGCCGTGCGGTGCGATCACGCCCAGCTACCGGCCGGTAGGAGGCCTCTTTGCGGGATGCCACTGCAGGCGTTGCGCGGTGAGTCCCTGTACGAGCGCCGGCGGGGCGCTCTGCGCCTCTGGCCGCCACCGTTCTGGTTGCTGTCCTGCCTGCGTGGTGTACTACGCGGTGGTGGACGTGCGGCGTTGCGTACTCGACCGTGCGCGCGGAGGCTCCTGCGGACACCATCATCGCGCACGCCAACATCGCACACACCAGGCCCGGCACGGAGGTGAGTGCCCGCGCGCGGGGCATCTTCCTCTTCGCGCGGGTGCCCTCTACTCGTGGAGCTTGGCCCAACTGCGTCATCATTGTCCAGATTTTATAAGGGTGGCCGCGGGGCCGCCGAGCTTTTTCAGAATATCGCCTTCCCATCGATCCGCGGGAGTGCACATAGAGATGCCTGATCTCGAAATGAGACACTGCGAACGAGTCGGAAGAATTCGATCCGGTCTTTGCCTGGTTCCGGTTTCGGGGGGTGCGAGCTATCCGCCTGGCTGGCCCATCTCCAACCCCGCCCGGCCACAGGCCGCCGAAGTTTCAGTAGGCGCGCGGATACATCCGTGACATGCGGTCATGCCAGCCCAGGCTGTCATGGTCCAGCAGCATCCACACCAGGCCCAGACCGAGCGGACACGCCGCCAGCGCGGTCGAGATCAGCCTGCGGCGTATTGCCCGGCGCGACGGATTTCTCTCCTGAAAGGTGCAGAAGGCCACGCGCGCTACGCGCATTCCCGGCGTCGCCTCATTCAGGGTGAAGAACAACATCTGATAGAGCAGCGCAAAGACGACAAAGGCCGCTGCCGCCGAGCCGCCCAGCAAAGCCCCTGGCGCATGCTGCAGCCTGCTTCCGGCGAGCCTCACCGCCAGCGTAGAAGACGCCGCGAGGCCCGCGGCAACGCAGGCCAGGTCCACGGCGGCGGACAGGAACCGGCGCCGCACCGGGGCAGCGTACATTGGCTGGTCGGGATGGAGTTGCTCCTCCATCGCCGCGGAGATCACCACCCGGGTCTCGGCCGCTGGTCCTGCGCCCAATACCATTCCCTGCCACACTGGAGCATCCGCCAGCGGCCGTTCCGGTCCGGCGGGCTCCGGCTCAGTAGAGATCTGTTCGGGCTCAACCTCGAAGATGCGCAGCTGCGAGGTCGGCATGCCTTCGGCACGCGGCGCCTCATCCTCGCTCGGCAGAAGATCCTGGTGCGGAACGGAGTCGGCGCGCAAGGGTCCCTCCGCCAGCCGCGGACGGGCTTTGCGGGAGGCCACCAGTTCACGTGGAAACTCGATGATGTTGGTCGGAATCGGCTGCGGCTCCAGCAGGATGTCGTTGAACTCCGGAGCACGGCGAAACTCAATCTCTTCATCGAGTTCAGCCAGTTCGTCGGCGGCCACTGGCCACTGCGGTGAAGGCTGGCAACGGGTCTGGGCAGGCAGGGCAAGCTCTACTTCGTCGTGCAGGCGCACCTGCAGGTGCGCTGCGGTGAATCGGGCCAGGGGGCCGGCTGCGGGGGCAAAGTCAAAGTCCACCTGGGCCTCCGGCAGAGGCGAGGACTGGATCCGATCGCCGGCTGACGGAAGTTCTCTCTCGCCGGGAGCCTCTACGCACTGACGCTGCGGTACCTCGGCGGGCCGGGTTAAAGGCTCCTGGGGCTGCAAAAGGTTCTCCCCGGGCTGCGTCTGGGCGAACAACTCCGCTGGGCCGGCCTGCGCTGCGGGGCGGTCCCATTGCCCGATCTCGTTCAGCAGTTGGCGCTGCGCCTCGGCCACAGCCTTGGCACTGCGAGCCGCCACCTCCACCTGGGCCTGGGCCTGCTCTACGGCGCGCTCGGCCTCACGGGCCAGAAACTCGCGATAGCTCTCGCTCTTCCGATACCTTGCCGCAACCGCCTCACGTACCCGCGCAACATCCGGATGAAGCTCGACATGCGCCGCGCTGCGGCCTGCAAGCGGTGTGGTTTCGGCGGGCGTCTGTCGACTCTCCACGGCCGATCTGCGGTTGCGATGCGCCGCCAGGCGTTCCGCGGCGAGTTGCTTCAAGGCGCTGCGGCTCTCCGACCCGGATGGCAGGTAGCCTTCGGATGGATCTTCGCGTTGCGCTGCGCTGCTCATCTTTCTCAATTTCCTCTGTTCTTCTGTCCAAAACCCCATCTGCCCGGGCGTAGGCTGGTGGAGCCGGAGAATCGTCTAATCTGGGAGTAGTGGAAGGTTTGATCCAATCTCTCAGACAAAGAACCCCGGAGGGTCAGGCCGAAACCTGGAGCCTCTGCGGCTTCACCCGGTCGCGCCTTTGTGGGTCTGGACGGGCCATCCGTCTCATTCCTCTTCTCATAACTACCACCCTCCTCGCCGCAGGTCATCCACATCTCGATGCACAGGCCGTAACGCCCAAGGAACTCCCTGCGGCTTCCGTATCAAATCAGGACGCGGTCCACACAGCTTCTCCCTCCGTTCAGGATGGGCAGAGCGGCAGCCCGGCCGGGGATGAGATCCCGGATCTGGCCAGCATCCCGCACGCCTCACCGCTGCCGAGCGGCCAGGCGCCGCGGACCGCGGTCGTCGAGGCGGACAAGGAGACCCGCCATGGCAGCATCTTCGATGCCTCCGGGCACGCCAAACTGACCTATGGCGACCATGTGCTGCGCGCCGACACGCTCGCCTGGGATCAGGCCACCGATATCGTGACCGCAACCGGCCATGTTGAGCTCAGCGGCGGAGTCAACAACGAGCATATCCGGGCCACGCACGGCAACTACAACCTGGGTACCCAGACCGGCAGTTTTTATGATGTCCACGGCTCCGTTGGCCTGTTTCGCTCTGCCAGCACGCAGACCGTGTCCACCAACGCGGGCATCGCCACGGCCAACGCCTCCCATGAGCATGGGTACCAGAACTCCAACCCCTTCGTCTTTCAGGGCCGGCTGGTGGTCAAGACCAGCCCCACCGCGTACACCATCTACAACGGCTCAGTGACCACCTGCCTGCTGCCGGACCCGGACTGGCAGCTCTTCTCCGGCAAGATTGCTGTGGACAGCGCACCGGGCGGAAAGGCCAGCGCCGCAGCCTCCACCTTCAAGCTCATCGGCCTGCCCCTGCTGTTTCTGCCCTATGTCACTCATCCGGTGGATGCTTCGCAGCGCCAGTCGGGCGTGCTGATTCCGGAGTTTGGATACTCCAGCGCCAGCAAGAACACTGGCTCCCAAGGTCTGACCCTGGGCGACCAGTACTACCAGGTGCTGGGCAACTCCGCCGATCTCACACTGGGCTTGCTGTATTACTCGCTGCGCGGCTGGTCAGAGAATGGGGCCTTCCGCTACAAGGGCATGGGCCAGAACTTCTTCACCACGCACTTTACCGCCCTGCAGGACCGCGGCTTCTACGCACCCGGAGTCAACGCCGCCGGTCAGACCGTTGAGGTCTACAACAACCAGGGTGGCGTGGATATCGTCGCCAGCTTCCGCCGCGATCTCTCGTCCAGCCTGCGCGCCGTCGGCGATGCCGAGTATCTCAGTTCGTTCATCTATCGCGAGGCTTTTGCGGAGAACTTCAATCAGGCTGTCAGCACGGACATCACCTCTGTGTTGTATCTCATCGATCAGAAGAATGGCTTCTCCTACGATGCGCGCTTTGACCGCTACCAAGGTCTCAAGATCGTGCCCACAGACTTCAGCCCCAGCGAGGAGGTGAAGATCTATCACGTTCCCTCGCTGGATCTGACCGGGCTTGATCGTCCCATTGCCGGCACGCCGTTGTTGTGGAGCTTTACGGGCAGCGCCGCCGGCCTGAAGCGCGTCGATCCAAACTTCACCACCTCCGGGCTGACCTGGCGTATGGACTTGCGCCCCGAACTCTCCCTGCCGCTGCGTTTTGACGGCTGGCACATGCTGGCCAACGCGGCTGTGCGCGAGACCCTCTACAGCAACTCCCAGCAGCCCATCCAGAGCAGCGGCAGCAGTTCCACCACCACCAGTAGCACCACCGTCGGAACCGGCACTCCGCTCGTCGAACTTAACTCGCCGCTGAACCGCGCCGACGCCGACCTCAGCGTCGACCTTCGTCCCCCTGTCCTGGAGCGCACCTTCACGGTTCCGCAGCGCTGGCGCCGGTTCCTTGGTGACCAGGTCCGCCACACGATCGAGCCCGAGATCGTCTACCGCAGTACCAGCGGCATCGACAACTTCCGCTCCGTGCTGCGTTTTGATGGCGTCGATCTGGACAGTGATACCAACGAGATACAGTACGGCTTTACCCAGCACCTCTACTTCCGTCCCCACGCCAGGCCGCCAGCCAAGCCAAAGCCCGGCTGCCCGGCGACGCCTGTTGCTGCCGCTGCCGGCCAGACCCAGGCCCTGCCGGCCGCCGACACCGATGACTTGACCCCCGACTCGCACTTCGGCGAAGACGCCAACGGAATCACCAGCGCTGACGCGAACGCACCTGGCGAGCCTCTGCGCACCCATCCACGCAAGCCTGACCCCTGCGCTGCGGCTTCCGCCTTGCCGGCGCAGAGGGAGTGGTTCAGTTGGCTTCTGGCCCAGAAGTACTTCTTCGATCCCACCTTCGGCGATGCGCTGCTCAATGGCAAGCGCAATATCTTTGACACCACGCTGAACCTCTCCGGCGTCGCCTTCCTCACCCAGTTGCGCAATCTTTCGCCCATCATCAGCCGCATGCGCTTCCGCACCTCCGGCCACGCCGACATCGCCTGGGACCTCGACTACGACCCCGTCGTGAAGCGGTTCACCGGCTCCAATACCTACCTGGATCTGCATGAGAACCGTGTCTTCGGCGGCTTCTCCTACTCCCGTCTGGATGCCCCCGGCAAGACCTACTCGGAGGTCATCAACTACGCCAACTATGTCGTCACCGGCCTCACGAGTTCGCCGACCTCCGACTTCTCGCAGATGCGCGCACTCTTCGGCTACGGCAAACCCAGCGAGGCTGGATTTTCAGGGGCGGCCTCGGCCGGGCTCGATCTGAACCTGGGCCTTCCGCAGTACATCACCCTGCAAGCGAACTACAACTGGAACTGCTGCGGCCTTGCCATCGAGTACCGCAGATACGAACTCGGCACCATTCGTAACGAGAACGCTTACAGCTTCAACTTCACCCTGGCCAACATCGGCTCTGCCGGGAACCTGCGCCGCGCCGAGAGCCTGTTTTAGCGCCGTTCTACGGCGGGCGGACGCCTGGAAACGGCGTGCCACGGCGGCTTCCTCGGAGAGGAGGCCGCGTCGGCCCTGATGGTTTTCCCGTGCAGTCTCAGGACGGTGGGGCTATCCCGGATAGCCGCCGGTGATGTACCCTTCCAAGGTCTCAATGGCGCGCTGCTGGTCGCTGATGACCCACTTCACGAGATCGCCGATGGAGACGATGCCAACCACCTTGTCTCCATCCAGCACGGGCAGGTGGCGGAAGCGTCCCTCGGTCATCAGGTTCATGCAATCCCCGACGGTGTGCTGCGGGGTGACGGAGACCACATGGCGGGTCATGATCTCGGAGACTTTGGTGTCGCTGGAGGCGTGACCGCGCAGGATTCCCTTGCGCGCGTAGTCGCGCTCGGAGAAGATGCCCACCAGCCTGTCTCCAGCGATCACCATGAGCGCTCCGATGTCGTACTCCGCCATGAGAAACAGCGCGTCGCGAACCATCTGGTCGGGCTCGATGAGCAGAACCTTGTTGAAAATTTTGTGCTTGAGTACCTGATTTACTGTGCCGGTCATCTTCATGAGGTCCTCCTGAAGGCTATCGTCCAGGGGTGTTCTGGCGATCGCCTGTCTCCCGGATTGTGCGGAGGCAACGGAGTATACGGCCGGGGGCATAGCCTTGTCCTGCCGGCCAGCAAAGAATCTTCCGAGTGCTCTCCGCCCGGGTATACCAGTGCCGGGGAAGATGCTCTAATGGAAGGATTGTGCGGATCATTCATCGCTTGACGTCAGTTGTCTTTGCCACGCTGGTGGCTTCGTTTGGTTGCTACGCCCAGTCCCCCGCCGGGAACGGGAGCGGGGTTTCCGCGGTGAGTTCATCCCCCGAAGGGGTCAGGACGGGTGTTCCGCTATCGCCGGCGATGGAACATCGCATCGAGGTTCTGCTGCGCAGCAAGGCGGAGCTGCCCCCCGGTGCGACCATCAGCGTCACGACTCCGCAGCCCGCCACGGTGCCCGGTTACGAAACCGTCTTCGTCACCTTTACGGCGGAGGGCAAGACCTCGCGGCCGATCAGCTTTCTCATCGCCAATGACGGGAAGACCCTGGCCCAGTTCGTCCGCTACGACATCTCCGCCGACCCCCGCACCATGATCCCGGACGCCGGCCGTCCCTTTCGCGGCGGCCCGGCATCGGCTCCTGTGGTTATGGTCAACTTCGACGATCTTGAGTGCCCGTTCTGCGCCCGTTTTCATGACAGCCTGTTTCCTGCCATCACCCAGCGCTACGGGGACAAGGTGCACATCGCCTACGTAGACTTTCCACTTGACCAGCACCCCTGGGCCATGCACGCCGCCGTGGACGTCAACTGCCTGGCCCAGCAGTCCCAGACCGGCTACTGGAACCTGGTGGATTACATTCACCATCACCACGACGAGATCGGGACCGCCAGTTTGACCGATTCATCTGACGCGAACGCGAAGGCCACCGCCGGCACACCCCCTGCCGGAACGCCCCAGCACACCCTGGAACGCAGCTACGCGCAACTGGACCAACTTACCCGCGAGCAGGGAGCCTTTCAGAAGGTGGATGCAGCCGCGCTCGATGCCTGTGTCAAAAAACAGGACACCTCCGCGATCAACGCCGAACTCCGCGAAGGAGCCTCCCTGAATATCGATTCCACGCCCACCTACTACATCAACGGCGCAAAGTATGAGGGGGCGCTGCCGCTGGATTACATCTTCTCCCAGATCGACGCAGCCCTGCGGGCCGAGGGGGTCGCTCCTCCTCCGGCGGGTATCCCCGCCGCGGCAACGCCCAAAGCGCCGTCCACCTCCGGGCCCGTCCAATAGACCTGGGTTTCTGAAATCAGATCTGTCGAGGCCAGTGTCTTGCTGCGTCGTTTTGGCGTGCCACCCGCAGTCCCTTTGCGGGCCAGAGCGGATGCTGTTGGCGTGGTCCCCGGGAGATGGGAGGACGGATCCTTTCTATCTTTCTGTTGTTAAAGGGATTATTCGCCGCCGATTTGATCCATTCCGGGGTCCGCGGTTGGGCCGATCATCGCACCGGAGCACTCTCCCGAAGTACACTGAAGTTGATACGCGAAACCTGCCTTTCGCATGCCTGAATCTACATCCTGGAGCCGTCGTTGAAGATCGTTCTCGCAGAAAAAGTCTCTCCCGCCACTCTCGCCATCTTTCAAAAGGAACCGGACTGGAAGGTTGTCACCGCAGACCAGATCGCACCCGGTGGTCTGGCCACTGAGCTCGCCGATGCCGACGCCCTGGTGGTGCGTTCCGCGGTTCAGGCCGATGCCGCCCTGCTGGCGGCCGCTCCGAAACTGCGCATCATCGGCCGTGCCGGCGTGGGTGTGGACAACATCGACGCCGAGGAGGCCACCCGCCGCGGCATCGTGGTGATGAACACCCCCGGCGCCAACGCCGTTGCCGTCGCAGAGCTCACGCTTGGCCTGATGATCGCCATGTGCCGCGGTATCATCCGTGCCAACGCCGGCATGCACGCTGCGCGCTGGGAGAAGAAGTCCCTGCAGGGCTCCGAACTGCGGGGCAAGACGCTGGGTATCGTTGGCCTCGGCCGCGTTGGTCTGGAGGTCGCCCGGCGCGCCCAGGCCTTCGGTATGAACGTCATCGGTTATGACCCCTTCATCGCCCCGGTCATCGCCCGGGAGAATCACGTTGCTCTGCTCACCCTGGAGGAGGTCTTCTCCAGTTCGGACTTTCTCTCCCTGCACGTCGGCCTCACCCCCCAGACCGAGGGTCTGATCAATCAACGCTCCATCGCCGGGATGAAGAAGGGAATCCGCATCGTCAACTGCGCGCGGGGCGAGCTGATTGTCGACCAGGCACTGGCGGAGGCCATTCACTCCGGCCACGTCGCAGGAGCCGCCCTGGACGTCTTTCGCCAGGAGCCGCTCAAGGAGTCGCCGTACTTTGGCCTGGAGCAGGTGCTGCTCAGCCCGCACATCGCCGGGTCCACGGACGAGGCCCAGGAGGCGATTGGCATCCAGCTCGCCAACCAGGTTCGTGACTATCTCAAGCTGGGTGTGGTGCAGAACGCCGTCAACGCGGCCTCTCTGAGTGAAGAGGAGTACGCGGAGGTTTCGCCGTATGTGGAGATGGCCTCCCGCCTGGGCCAGTTGCTCAGCCACGCCGGCGGCTCCGGCGACACTGCCGCCTCCCGGGGTTCGGTTGATGGCATCTCACTCACCTACAACGGACGGCTGGCTGTGCTGAAGACGGATATGATCCGCAACGCCGCCATCGCCGGTGTGCTTTATGGAGCGGACGGCGTCAACCGCATCAACGCAATGGCTGCCGCAGCAGAGCGAGGCATCCGCATCCAGGAACAGAAGCAGGAGCAGGTCACCGGCGGCACCGGCTCGACGCTGACGCTGACCCTGCACTGGACACGCCAGGCCGGCAGCGGCCAGCAGGGAGTGCAGGATGGCCTCTGGACCGGCGTGGCCACGGTCCTCCACGGCCGCTCCCCGCGCCTGCTCCGCTACGACAATATCGACATTGAGGCCGAACTGGCCGGCACCTTGATGATCTTCCGCAACCAGGACGTTCCCGGCGTGATCGGCCGCATCGGCACCATCCTGGGTGAGTCCGGGCTGAATATCGCCAGCTTTGCTCTGGGCCGGGAGGTGCGCGGTGAGAGATCTGACACGGCTACTTCTGGGTCCACCCCCGGTCACGCTCTGGCCTTTGTGCAACTGGACGTCCCGACCGACAGCGCCTCGGCGCCGATCCAGGACGCCCTGCAACATGCCGTGGCGGCCCTTCGCCAGGTGGGGGCGATTACCAGCGTTCGCACAGTAGACCTCGGTAAGTTGTAAACTTATAGGGCTGCGGCGTTTACTCCGCAGCCCAAAACCCAGGAATCCTCCCCGATGCCTAAGTCTTTTCGCTCGATCCGTACCCGTCTCGCGTCTTCTCTTGCCATTGCGCTCGTCTTTCTCGCGGGATGTCACAAAGGTCCGCAGCAGGGTGTTGTCGCCACCGTGAACGGCAACCCCATCTTCCAGACCGAGGTCGACAAAGCCTATCAGGCCCAACTGGCCTCCAACGCTCAGCAGCGGACCCCCACGCAGGATCAGGAGGACTCGCTCAAGCTGAACATCCTGCACACGTTGATCGTTGAGGCTATCATCGATCAACGCGCCGGCAAGCAGGGCCTGACGGCTACGGACGCCGAGGTGGACGCCAAACTGGCGGAGATGAAGGCCCCGTATACGGAAGAGCAGTTCCAGGCCAAGCTGAAGGCCTCCAACCTGACCCTGGATGAACTTCGGCGCGATGTTCGCCGCAGCATCACGGAAGACAAGCTGCTGAACAAGGAGATCAACTCCCGCATCAACGTCAGCGACGCCGACGTCACCAACTACTACAACAGCCACAAGGCGGACTTCAACCTGATCGAGCCGGCCTATCATCTGGCCCAGATCGAGGTGACTGACCAGGGATCCGGACAGGCCGGTAACCTGCAGAACAACAAGGCAGCCAACGACGCCGACGCGCGCAAGAAGATCCAGGCGATCAAGAACCGTATCGACTCCGGAGAGGATTTCGGCGAGCTAGCCGCCAACTTCTCTGAGAATCCCCAGACTGCACCCAACGGCGGGGATATGGGCTTCATCACCGAATCGCAGCTCAAGACCAACCCTACGATCTACGACTCCATCGTCCGGCTCAATCCGGGGCAGACCACGGATATTATCCCCCAGATCGATGCCACCACCCACAAGCCTGTGGCGTACTTCATCTTCAAGCTCATCAGCAAAGACTCCGCGGGCCAGCGCGATCTCAACGATCCACGTGTGCAGCAGAGCATCCGCCAACAACTCCATGACAGCCGCGCCCAGCTTCTCAAGTCCGCCTACTTTGAGATCCTCACCGATCAGACCAAGGTAGAGAACTTCTTCGCCGAAGAGGTCTTCAAACGGGATGCTCAGTAGAGCGTCGTCTCTGTTACCGGGTTGTATCCGCTGAAAGAGGCTCAGGCCTCAGCGCCCTCTCAACAGGCCACAGGAGAAACCGCTCATGAACTCAACCGGCCAAAGCTTGCGACGTATCTGCGGCCTGATCGTTCTCTGCCCCCTGTTCTCCGGCTGCCGCCCTGCGCTGCCCCCACCTACCCCGCTCAACCAACTGAACGCGCAGCAGCGGAGCGGTTACCGGGTCTTCCAGGGTTACTGCGCCCAGTGCCACGACGATCGCGACTCGGATTCTCTGCACGGTCCGCCTCTGCTGGGGGTCTTCAAGCAGCCCTACTTCCCCAGTGGAGCCCCGGCCAACGATGAGCGCATGCGCGTGACCCTCCAGGAGGGTCACGGCCTGATGCCTCCCATCAACATCACCTCCCAGCAGACGCAGGATCTGCTCGCCTACCTGCACACACTGTAAGGCCAGAGCTGCTGATAACCTCTGCAGAACCGCATCGGCCAGCTTCAGGGCGGAAGGATCCTCTGGATCCGGAGCGCCGGGGTATTCGGTTCCCAATCTGCAACAGGGCTGCCGGGATCCCGCGCCTTGAGTGACGCCCACGAGGGGACCGGCATCAGGTTACACTTGCTGTAAATTGGCCTTCGTCCCCGGACCAATCTCCAGACCCACCCTCATGAACCCAGCCGACCCTCACTCCGCCGCCTCAGCCTCCCATCCTACGGATCGGGAGCCCGCCAGTGGGGAGCCAGCCGCGCAGCCTGCGGCACAGGACGCCGGCTTCACCTCGCGCCACCTTCCCGGCACACCGGCCGGTGAACTCCGGGGCATGCTGCCGGGCATGGTCTTCATCGCGCTCTATCTTCTGCTTCTGGCTGCGCTCAATGCCGTGGCGGCGCTGCATGGAGTGTACGGCGTCGGGGTGGCCCGTTATGGCATCTTCCTTCTCTGCACGCTGATGCTGATCGGTGTCTTTGGCTTCCTGCGCCTGCGCCGCTGGGGATGGGCTCTGGTGACGGCGGGCTTTCTTCTGCTGGCCGCCGGCGATTTTTACTATTACTCCCGAAAGCACATCGGATTTCTGCTCATCCGAGCCCTCTTCAGCATCGTCTTCTTTCTCTACCTGAGCCGCACCGAGGTCCGCGAGCGCCTGCAATAGAAGGGGCGGGTGCGCGCCTTCCGGGGGAGGAGGCGCTCACCCGCCGATGCGTGATGGGCGAGGGTTAAGCGGACTTGCCGCTGGACCGTGGCTGGACGGCTTCCTGCTGCAGGAAGAGCCACTTGAGGACGTTTCTCGGCGTCACACGCACCCGAGCAGGAACGGTGGGGAAGACAGGAGCCTCCGTGGCGAGCGGCAACGCCTCTCCTTGCAGAGCTTCCTGCCGCAGGTTCTCCTGATGCGGCAGGGCGCGTATCCGGCGGCGCAACGCGCGGCTGGGATAGGTGTCGATCATCAGCGGCGAGAGCACAAGACTGGTAGCTGCAAGCGCGAGAACGAAGTCGTAGAACATATCGGCCCTATCGACAAATCGTCAGTAGCGCATTAGTCCGGCCTTGGGTCGTCTCAAAACAGGACATGCGGGGTGAGACGCCACAACCGGTCGCGGTACCGCTCGCCCCCACCGCCAGGATTGGGCTCGGGCCCGAAACCATCTACAATCCTTAAAGCAGCCTCTTTGGGCGCAGACGGAATCTTCAGGCTGTATCCGTAGATCAAATCCGTGTCCCAGAGAGAAGTCCTGCAACAGGTGGAACCAGACTCAGCCGTGGCCCCTCTCGTCCAATCCGACAGCCTGATTCAGATCGATCTGGCCCCCCGCAAACCGGCCCCCAAGCCGGAGTGGTTGAAGGCCCGCGCCCCGATGGGCGAGACCTTTCACAACCTCAAGGTTCTGGCTCGCAACCTCAACCTGCACACGGTCTGTGAGAGCGCCCACTGCCCGAACATCGGCGAGTGCTGGAACCACAAGACGGCTACCTTCATGATGCTGGGCAATCTTTGCACCCGTCGCTGCGGCTTCTGCGCCGTGCCCAAGGGCAAGCCGGAACCGATCGACCAGGCCGAGCCCACCCGCGTGGCCGAGGCCGTGGCCACCCTTGGCCTGGCCTATGCCGTGGTTACCAGCGTCAATCGCGACGATGACAATCTGGGCGCCGCGCAGGCCTTCGTGAAGGTTATCGAGGAGATTCGCCGCCTCTCTCCCGGAACCCAGGTGGAGGTTCTCACCCCGGACTTCCAAGGCGTTCCGGAGGCCCGCCGCATGGTGGTGGCCGCTCGCCCGGAGATCCTGAATCACAACATCGAGACGGTGCCGCGCCTCTACCCCATCGCCAAATCGGGCGGCCGCTACCAGCGCAGCCTGGAGTTTCTGGCAGAGGCCAGGCGCGAGGCCGACGACATCTCCGGTGCGCCGTCTCTGGTGACCAAGACCGGGATCATCGTCGGTCTTGGCGAGGAGATGCACGAGTTGCTCAGCGTCTTCCGCGACCTTGCCGACCGGAGGGTGGATATCCTCACCATCGGCCAGTACCTCCGTCCCAGCCGTGACCACCTGCCGATGTCCCGTTTCTACACGCCGGAGGAGTTTGCCTTCCTCAAGCACGAGGCGCTGCAGATGGGCTTCCGCCACGTGGAGTCCGGCCCGCTGGTGCGCAGCAGCTACCACGCCCATGAACAGGCTGAGTCTACCCGGAGCCACTCCCAGTAGACGTACATGCCAAGGTAAACCTGCTCCGCGCCTCAGGAACGGTACAGGTGGTGCTTCCGTGAACGGGACGCTGTTTGATGGAAGAGCAAGCCTCCGCCGGATCAGCTCTGGGCGATCGTCTGTTCTTCCAGTTGCGTCGCCAGGCTCTCCCACTCCGCCGTGCGCGCTTCGTGTCCCACCCGCAGCGCCTCCAACTCGCGGGCCAGTTCCTGCGCAGCCTCGGCGGTGGTGAAGACCGCCTGGCGCTGCTCGCCAGCCTGGATCCTGGTCTGCATCTCCTGCAACTCCACCTCGATCGCGGCCAGGCGGTCCTCGATCTGCTTCAGCTTGATGGGGTTCAGCCGCTTCGCGCTGGACTTCGCGGTTGTGCCGGCACCGGAGCCAGACCCGGGGGCCTCGTCGCTCGCCGGCTCGCTTCCCGCCACGGTCACCGGCGCCTCAGCGACGGCTACCTGCTTCACCGCCTTGAACATTCCCGTCGCCGCATCGACCCGGGCGTTGGTGACCGCATCGTGGGTCAGCATCTTCTCTGCGGCGGCGCTGTCAGTGGGCACGCCGCCCTGTTTGCGGAAGATGTAGTCCTCGTAGTTGCCGGGGTAGATATGAACCCTGCGGTCTTCGACCTCGAAGACCCGGGTAGCCAGCCCATCGATAAAGTACCGGTCGTGCGAGACGAAGATCACGGTGCCGGTAAACTCCCGGATCGCATCCAGCAGCACGTCCTTTGCGCGCAGATCCAGGTGGTTGGTGGGCTCATCGAGCAGCAGAAAGTTGGCTGGGCTCACCAACATCCTGGCCATGGCGTAGCGGTTGCGTTCGCCGCCGCTCAGCACACCCAGCTTCTTGAACACGTCGTCACCCGAGAACATGAAGCACCCCAGCAGGGAGCGCAGCGTTACCACATCCACCCTGGGGTTGCTGCCGGAGATATCGTCCAGCATCTGCGCGGACCCATCGAGCACCTTGTACTGGTCCTGAGCAAAGTAATCGGCCAGGACATTGTGGCCTGGTCGGATGCTTCCGCGAGTGGGCCCTTCCTGGCCGCTGAGCATGCGGATCAGGGTGGACTTTCCAGCGCCATTGGCTCCTACCAGGGCGATCCGGTCACCGCGCTCGATGGTGAAGCTTACATCCTCCAACACCACCTTCTCTCCGCCGGTGGGCGTCGGATAGATCTTGGTCAGATTGTTTACCTCGATCACCGTTCTCCCGCTGGCCGGCGGCTGGGGGAAGGTGAAGTGAATGGTGGCCTCTTCCTCCGGCACCTCGATCCGTTCGATCTTCTCCAGTTCCTTGATGCGCGACTGCACCTGCTTGGCCTTGGTTGCCTGGTAGCGGAAGCGGCTGATAAAGGTCTCCAGGGCCTCAATCCGCTCGCGCTGGTTCTTGTAGGCGTTCATCAGCAACGTGCGCCGCTCTTCCTTCAACTGCTGGTACTTTTCATAGTTGCCGTGATAGACGTGCATGCGCTTGTTCCACACCTCTACCGTTTTGTTCACGGTGACATCCAGAAAGTAGCGGTCGTGGGAGATGAGCACGTAGGCGTTCTCGTAGTTGTGCAGATACTCCTCGAGCCAGTTCCGGCTCTCCAGATCCAGATGGTTGGTCGGCTCGTCCAGCAGCAGCAGCGAGGGCTTCTGCAGCAGCAGCTTGGCCAGCGCGATGCGCATCTGCCATCCGCCCGAGAACTCCTCCGTGCGCCGCACCCAGTCTTCTTTGCCGAATCCCAGCCCGCCCAGGACGGCACCCACCTGGGCGTCCAGCGTATAGATGTCATGGTGCAGCAGCAGATCGGCGATCTCGGAGTAGCGGTCGGCCGCATCCGCATACTCGCGCGATTTGGGGTCGGCGTCACTCAGTACATGGGTGAGCCGCTCCTGCTCGCTCTCCATGGAGCGCAGTTCGTCGAAGACGGACAGGCACTCTTCAAAGACCGTGCGGCCGGTCAGCGCCAGCCCGTCCTGGGGGAGATAGCCCAGGGTCATTCCCTTGATGTGTGTTCGCTGCCCGTAGTCCAGCGTCTCCAAGCCCGCCAGAATCTTCAGCAGCGTCGATTTGCCCGTGCCGTTGCCGCCCACCAGGCCGGTGCGTTCATTGGGCGTGATCAGCCAGTTCACGTCTTCGAAGAGGAGCTTGTGGCCGTAGCGTTTGCCGGCCCCGGAGAGTTGAAGCATCCCTTCCATTCTCTCATCCTCAGTTGCAGCACGCCGATGCGCCGCCCTGCCGCAGCGCATCGAAAGCTGCAGGGGCGCATCGGGTTCCCGTGCGAAACTGAGGGGGGGAGCCCTGGCGGCGGAAGAGTGGAGCAAGCAACTTGCCTGAGAGAAGCGCGATCGGTAGCGACGGTGCAGCCGGACTCGGACAGCCTGACGGCGGCGACCGGCTTTCCGGTCCGGAGCAGCAGATGAGCCCAGACGAGCCGATCGGCCCAGATGAGTCCTCCCGCCGTGGGCGATCTTCTCGCGGCCGGCGCTTGCTCCGCGCCGTCGGTCTCACCCTGGTTCTTCTTGTACTCCTCTTTCTGGCAGCCGCCGAGTATGCGGCCCGTCATCTCGGCCCGCTGCTTCGCTCCAGCGTGGTCGCCACGCTCAGCCAGCGGTTCCACGCGCCGGTCTCGCTGGGTTCTCTGCAGGTTTCGGTGTTGAAGGGGCTGGGGGGTATCGAGGTTGAGGGTCGCGACCTGCGTGTCCTGTCTCCCGCTGCTCTGGCCGCACCGGCTCCGGCTACAACCCCCGGCCCAGTTCCGCCTCTGCTCAGCCTGGAGAGCTTCCGCTTCCGCGCATCGCTGGCCTCGCTGCTGCACCGTCACCTCGATCTGGCCTGGGTCAGCATCGACGGATTGGAACTGCACCTTCCTCCGCACCGCCCGCCGGTCGGCCCGGTTGGTCCGGCCAGCTTCGTCGCGCCCCAGGCGCCCATCCGCATCACCCTGCACAGGATTGAGTGCCAGAACGCCAACCTGTACATCGCCTCCTCCCAGCCCGGAAGGCGGCCACTGACCTTCCGCATCCAGGACCTGAAACTTACCGTGCCTGACTCCGGCGCGCCAGCTCCCGCCCCTGCGGACTCTGACGCTTCAGCGCCCATCACGGCCAACTCCGTCCCGGCTCTGCTCTATGACGCTCTGCTGATCAACCCCAAACCCGTCGGCGCCATCCACGCCACAGGGCGCTTTGGTCCCTGGAATCGCAGCGATCCCCGCTCCACCCCGGTCGATGGCCACTACACCTTCAGCAACGCGGATCTTGGCAGCATCCGGGGCATCAGCGGAACCCTTTTTTCCACGGGTGACTTCAAGGGAGTTCTGGATCGCGTCCAGATCGATGGAACCACCCGCACGCCCAACTTCGCGCTCGGCGCC
>JAJZDM010000030.1 GCA_021806005.1 Acidobacteriota bacterium
CTGCATGCAGAAGACGCCAGTGGATGTCGCCGGCTGTGCGGAAGGCGAACTGCGAGCCGCCCCTTCCCGGTAACCGCTGGCCTTCTGCACATAGCAGAGATCAATCCTTGGCTCCTGGTGAAGACGGCGAGGGCAGGTTGGCCTCCAGCCGGCCAAGATCGCCCCGGCTGGCGGTGCGCCTTCCGTCCACAAAAAGGGTGAGGCCGCGGCCGCGATGATATTGGGCGCCGGTCTGGTCATAGAGGATCGTCAGCAGGTGGCCGTGATAGGGCAGGCCATCGATGACGAAGTAACTCCACTCGCCAGACGGGAGCAGCGGGGAGAGGACGATCTTGTTATCGGCACGGGGGCGCAGACCGATGAGGCCCGTGATCAGCGGATCGGCAAAGCCGGAGTGGTTGTAGTAGTTGCCGCGGCCCACCTGCCAGGAGTGCTTCTGGATGAGGATGTCTTTGGCCAGCCATTCGTCGGTATCGGCGTCCAGATCCTCGTCGAGCCAGTCGATGGTGCGTCCGCCAGGCAGCGTGATGTGCTGGGAGAGCACGTAGTTGGAGAAGAGACGATAGTAGCTCTGCTTACCGATAGCAGGATGGCTGGACTGCGGCTGGTCGAGCTGATTGGCCAGGGCCAGGAGCGTCTGGGTGGTGGCAAAGGGCCAGGAGGGGCCGTTCCAGGTGCATTGATCGCTGGAGGCAAAGCGGAAGCGTGGGCTGCGCCGCTCGGCGGTGGTGGGTCCGAACTTTCCGGCAAATCCTTTGGGATCGAAGAGCTGCTTCCAGGCCACATCATGGCTGGGGGTGGGAGTATAGAACTCCCATGGGATGTAACCGATGAGCTCGCGCACACCGGCGAACTTGAGCACCGAGCCGGGGTCCATGAACTTCTTTTGCGCCCGGATCCCTGAGTTGGATGCGGGCGAGAGATCCTCATAGAACTCATCCTTCGGGTTCCAGAGCCTGGTCTCAATGAGCTGACGGAGGGCAGCGGATCTGGCCGCGTACTGCTGCGCGAGCGTGTTCTGCCCAAGGTCACGGGCAAAGGCTGCGATGGCTTCTCCGTCAGCGACCATGTAACTGTTGAGCGGGGTACGATAGCCGTCACCGCCGATCGACTTCTCCATGGCGTCGCGGGTATCGATCTGCCAGTAGAGCCCGACCGATGGATCGAGGTGGTCTGCCCAGGCGGTGTAGTTGGCGATGAAAGCCGGCAGCAGAGCGGTTCCCAGCCGGGGGTCGCCTGTGGCCAGGGTCACGTCGCGCACGCTGTCTGCCCAGGGAAAGCTGTACTTGCGCGCACCCGCATCCGGCTGGGCCCACAGACGCGCGTCATCGGCGGCGATGCTTGGATTGCGCAGCCAGCGGGCCTCACGCAGATGGAACGGCGCAGCATCCGGCAGCGCGCCCTCGTAGGGGCTGGCCGGTTTGGGCAGCCACTCCGTGATGACGTAGCCGCTGGGGGTATGCACCAGATGCTTCTCCCATGCGTACCAGCGGAAGTAGTACATCTCCTCAAACTGCTTGTTGGAGCTGGAGAAGAGCGGGATATTGGCCGCCATCCACGGCCACTCGTCGTCCGGCGTCTTGCCGGTGGCGGCGTGCTCATCAAGGGCAAACTGAGAGACGTAGTGTTGATAGTCCCCGGGCTGCAGCAGGGTGAAGACACCCGCGGCGGTGTGCGTCTGAGCGCGCAGCGCATTGGGCGGAACGGCGGCCAACGATGCGCAGAGCAGACTGAGGGCGGCCAACGACGAAAGAGGACGGCGGAGGTCGAAAGAGATTCGGCGGATGATTCGCAAGGTTGTTACAACTCCACTTCTCTGCCCTGGAAGGCAGCGCGGTAGATGGATTCAGCTTCATGCTGGGTGATGGGGCGGGGGTTATTGCGCATGAGCCGGGTGATCGCCAGGCCCTCGGCGGCCAGCGATGGAACCTCCGACTCCGCGATGCCAAGAGCGGAGAGCCGCATCTCAAGGCCGGTTGCTTCAATGATCCGCCAGAGCCGATGGATGCCCGCCAGAGCCGTATCCGCGGGGGGGCCGCATTCGGCGGCTCCCAGCGCCAGAGCGATGGCGGCGTAGCGCTGCGGCGCAGCCGAGAGGTTGAATCGCAGCACATGGGGCAGCAGAATGGCGTTGGCGTGGCCGTGCGCCAGATGATGGCGGCTGCCCAGCGGGTAGCTGAGCGCATGCACGGCCGCGGTGTTGACCGGGCCCAGGCAGAGGCCACCGTAGAGGCTGCCAAGGGCTAGATGGGTGCGGGCGTCCAGGTTGTCCGGCTCACGCACCGCGGTGGCGAGATGGCCGGCGATGTGGCGTATGCCATCGAGAGCCCAGGTATCGACCAGCGGATGGGCAAAGTTGTTGGCGTAGGCCTCCATGCAGTGGGTGATCGCATCGAGGCCGGTGGCGGCGGTGATATGCGGAGGGACGGTGAGGGTCAACTCCGGATCGATGAAACAGGCGTCGGGAACCAGGTGGGGACTGATCACCGCCCGTTTGGCTGTCGCCGCCTCATCCAGCAGGATGGAGTTGGGAGAGACTTCACTGCCGGTTCCGCTGGTGGTAGGGATGCAGAGCAGGGGCAGCGTGCGCGCGGTCAGGTTGCCGATGCCCCAGACTTCGGCGAGGGATTGGCTGCCCGTTGCGAGCGCGGCAAGGAGTTTGGCTACGTCCAGGGCGCTGCCGCCGCCGATACCGACGATGGCATCCGGAGCGACGGAGCTTACCTGGGCCAGGAGGCGATGGAGGTCTTCCACGGTGGGCTCACGGCTGATGCTGGCGTCGATGTGAGCATCGGGGTGGAGACTTGCGGCGTGGTTCCGGCTGCTGCGCGTTGCCACGACAAAGGGGCGCACGGAGCCGAGGACGCGTAGGTAGTCCGCGGCGGCAGCCAGAGCGCCGCCGCCGAAGACCAGCCGTGGGACCTGCTGCAGGGCCAACGGCAGACGCGACTGGAGACTGGAACTCAATGCTTGCCGCCCGAGTTGTGGAGAGCCGGCGAGGTCCTGTGGCTGAGAAGCTCCTGCACCCGGCTCAGATTGTCGCCGGCTGCCTGCTTGAGGCAGGAGATGTCATTGGAGCAGAAGAGCAGATCCACACCCTGTTCGATCCAGAAGGCGTAGTCGGCAGGGGCGCAGGCCGTAGCGACGCTCTTCTTGTGGGCTCGCGCGGCACGGACGATCCTCTCCACAGCCGCCTTCACCTCCGGATGGCTGGTTTGGGAGGTGTGCCCAAGGCTGGCGGCCAGATCCGCCGGTCCGATGAATAGATCGGCGCCGGGAATGGCGGCTAACTCCTCCACGCGCTCCAGGCCGCTGCCAGTTTCGATCTGCGCCATGAGGCACAGATCGGCATTGATCTGCTTCTGCGTCGCGACCATATCGCTGGGCACACCGTAGCGGTAGGCTCGAGAGACCGAGAAGATGCCACGAGCACCCTCCGGGGCGAACCGGGCATACTTCTGCAGTTCGTGGATCTGCTCCGGCCGCTCGATCATGGGTACATCCAGAATGTCCGGCCCACACTCGGCTGCCTTGAGCACATTGGCCCGCTGGGTATCGGGGATTCGGATCATCGTGAGCATACCGGTGCCTGCGGCCATGCGACAGAGGTCGGCGGCCTCTGCAAACGAGATGTGACCGTGTTCCATCTCGATCCAGATAGCCTGATAACCGAGTTCGGCGGCGATTTCAAGGAAGAGGGGATCGTAAAAATAAAGCGCCGCACCGAAGAGCGTTCTACCACCGTTGTTATGGACAGCCTGCTGCAAGCGATTCATGATGGATCTCCTAATTGAAGGGGGGTGAGGGGTCTCTGCTTGCGATTGGCGAGCCAATCCCAGAGCGTGAAACGGAGGGAGGAGTCGGCCTGGGCCGGAAAGAGGATCGTGCCGAGCAGGCCGGCGGCCAGAAACAGAACGTTGCCGCAGGCGCCGATGGTGTACTCGCTCCACGGGTAGTTGAAACCGTGGAGGTTGACGATCTTTCCGCCGTCGAGGGTGAGGACGGCGTAGGCAGTGAAGATCAGGTTGGAGAAGATGCCAAGGAGAGCGCCTGTGCGACTGGCACGCCGGAAGAGAAACGCAAGCAGAAAGAGCCCTGCCAGTCCACCGGCGAGGATCGCCGTGGCTGCGTAATAGAGAGCCAGAGCCGAACCGTGCGTGCGGGTAAGCCCCAGTGCGACAGCGATGGCCAGCAGACCGCAGAACGCGATCACCCGCTTGCCGAAGCGCAACCGTTGCGCATCGGTGCGGCGGGGATAGAACTGGGAGTAAACGTCCTGCATCAGGATGAGCCCGACGCAGTTGAGATCGGACGCCAGCATGGACATGGCTGCGCCGAAGAGAGCGGCCAGAAAGGCGCCGCTGACCCAGGATGGCATGTGCGAGATCATGTAAAGCGGAAAGATCTGGTCGGCGCGTGTCACGCCGGGCGGCAGCGCCTGGCCGGTGAGATGGTAGAGCGCCCACAAGAGAGAGCCGATAAGCATGAAGGCGGTCCACACCGGCAGGCAGAGGGATGCTCCCAGGGCCATGCCGCGCAGAGCGCCACGATCCGATCTGGCCGCAAGGTAGCGCTGTACGACGCTCTGGTCAGCGGTGTAGCGCTGCAGGTAGAAGAAGACGCCATAGATGGCCAGCGTCCAGAAGGTGGGCTGGGAGAGATCAAACCGCATGGAGCCGAGGCTCATCTTGTGGCTGGCTGCGATGAGATGAAGCATGGCCGTGGGCCGGGCGCCGGAGAAGAAGAGCAGGATCACCAGCGTAACGGCCATGCCGGCCCACAGGAGAAATCCCTGAACAACGTCGGTCCAGATGACTGCGGAGAAGCCACCCACCAGAGTGTAAAAGACCGTGATGACGCCGAGTACAGCGATGAGCCAGCCCATACCCACGCCGGTACAACTGGCCGCAGTAAGAGCCAGGAGATAAAATACGAAGCCCATCTTGACGAAGCTGCCCAGAGCAAAGGTGAGGGCGGCATACATTCGAACGAGTCGACCGAAACGCTGGCCGAAGTACTCGTAGACCGACATGACGACCGAGTGCCGGAAGAATGGAACAACGATGGGGCCGACGACCAGGATGACGGCGAGAAAGAGGACGCCGGGACCAAGCAGGGTCCAGTTCCCGGCATAGGCGGCGCCAGGATAGGCGATGAAGGTGACGCTGGTGATGGTGGTGGCCAGCAGCGAAAGCCCCGCGGCCCATCCCGGCACCGAGCGGCCGGCGACAAAGTAGGCATCGGTGGTCCGCTGCCGGCCGGAGAAGCGCAGGCCGATGCCGACCAGCGTGACAATATAGGCGGTGATCAGGAGTACGACAACAGGATGCATCTCAGCGATCGCCTCCAGAGCCGGCAACGGACGCGGCCGATCGAGCGGCCATGGACAGCTTGCCGCTGGCCATGCGTGCGGCCAGGCGCATGGCGGCCTTCATATTGGTGGCGTCGGCCAGGTTGCGACCGGCGATGTCGAATGCGGTACCGTGATCCACGGAGGTGCGCAGGATGGGAGTTCCCAGAGAGACATTCACCGTGCCGGCAAAGTCGATGAGCTTCATCGGAATGTGTCCCTGGTCGTGATACATGGCCACGATGAGATCGAACTCGCCGCGCAGGCCGCGCACGAAGATGGTGTCCGGAGGCCAGGGACCGGAGCACTCCATACCCAGAGAACACGCCTGGGCGATGGCAGGAGCGATGATCTGCTGATCTTCGACGCCGAAGAGGCCATGCTCGCCGGCGTGCGGGTTCAGCCCGCATACGCCGATGCGGGGCGGCCGCTGCAGCATGAGGGTGAGCGCCTGATGGCCGAGTTCGATGGTGCGGAGGATACGCGGAAGCTCCAGCCGGCAAGCCTGCTGCAACGGGATGTGGGTGCTGACGTGGACGGTAGAGAGTTTTTCGGAGACCAGCAGCATGCGCGATTCGGTAGCGCCGGAGAGTTCTGCAATGTACTCCGTGTGACCGGAGAAGGAGCGGCCAGAGAGCGTCACCGCCTCTTTATTGAGAGGCGCGGTAACCATCGCATCCGCCTCGCCGCTGAGGCACATCGTTACGGCGCGACGGACGTAGCCGATGGCGGCCAGCCCGTACTCCGCACGCAGTTGACCGAAGGCGATGGGATGATCTCCAACGAGGTCCCCGGTCTCGACGATCTCGCAGGACAGGCTGTCCGGGTCAATGTCGGCGCTGCGTCCGGCAGCGCTGAGGGCGCAACGGTCGGAGATGAGATACCAGTGGGCGAGCCGAGCAAGCGTCGGGTCGGCGAGGGCTTTCAGCGCAACCTCGGCGCCTACGCCGGCCGGGTCTCCGATACTGATGGCGATACGAGGAGTTACGGTCATGCCTGTCCCGACAGTCTGTGAAGGAGATGGTTGAGAGTGAAAGCGGCTCCGAAACCGCCCGATTTGGTAACAACGATCCTGCCCGAAGCCAACCCGCCCTGTGCTACCGCCCAGGGAATGCCGGGAGCGAACTCGCCGCGCAGCAGCAGGGAGTCGGCGCCCAAGGCCCGCAGGACGAACAGCGCGGTCTCACCGCCGGTGAGCACCAGGGCCTGCGGGTCCCGGGCGGAACATGCGGCGCGGATCTGCTCCTGATCCCCGGGTTCGCAGCGGACACGCAGCAGGGTGGTCCCGGGAAGAGGCCCGAGATCGATCTGGCGGAGTTGCAACTCGGTGACAGGATGCGCCGTTCCAGAGATGACCAGGGTGCGTGGGGCCACGGGAAGCTCTTCCGAGTCTGTGGGCAACGCCGACACGGCAGCCAAGGCCCTGGCCAACCCGGAGGACCCTGCGTACAGCATCCCTTCTACCTGTAGGGCGGCCGAGGCCAGCGCCTCAAGATCCCGCTGGGTCGTGCTGTCGCAGACCAGAATCGTCTTGCCGGAGTGCAGCGCCGCAGCGATCTCCTCCGCGCGCGCTATGAGCGTCATCTGCTGGTGGAGATGGTCCGGGAAGCAGGCAAAGATGGAGATCCGTTGAATGGATTCGCTCGCGTCCTGTACCCGGAGGATGCCGTCCTGCACGGTGCGCCCATTGGATGGAAAGGCAGGGGCAAGCAGGATGGCGCGGCAGCGCATGCCCTGCTGAGCCGCCAGCAACTCCGCAGCCAGAGGTCCGCGCAGGGTGGAGTCAATCTTCTTGAAGAGCAGGGTTCCATGGTTTTTTCGGAGCGCAGCGGACGCCCGGAGGACGGCTTTGGCGGCCTGCTCCGGCTCGAGGTGGCGCGATGCGGTGACCACGGCCTGTACGGTCTCCGGAGCCTCAAAGATCGCTCGATCATGGAGCCAGACACGCACCCCCCTCCCTTTGCCGAGAAAGGCCACCGCAGCGTCGCATGCCCCGGTGAGATCGTCCGCAAGCAACTGTACATGCTCAGGCGGCGACTTCGGCACGGAACGAGTGGAATCTGGAGTGGCCGATACAGATGTCATGCAGGAAGAGATCCTTTTATTTTCGAGAGTATACATTTATTTCCTATTTTGTCTCTCGTGGGCAAGCAGGAAAATCCGGATGGCGGAATCTGGATCTTAAGCCGAAGACATGAATTTGCCTCCTTCATCCTCCGCCGAAGCCGGCCTGCCGGCGAGCAGGGTCCTCCGCCAGAGGGGCAAAGCATGATGCACAGCACTCGATCTGTGGGAGACAGCGGTAGCTGCTGCCGCTGGAATCAAAGTCAGCCGTCGCAACTCTCCGGCAAAGGAGTAGACGGACCAGCTTGGACGGAGGTCAGCGGTCTTATATGATCGTGGCGCGATGGCCTTCCCTGTTTCCGACAGTTCCGTTCGGCGTCCCCGTGCCCGTCTCCGCGCTCACTGGGCTGTTCTGGTCACGGTCTTCTCCGTGTTCGCAGCCTTCCCTGCGCTGGCGCAGGTCTCCCAACGGCAGGTCAAGGCCTGGCGCTCACAGATCCGCGCGGCGCTCTTTCTTCCCCGGCGGATGCCGTCCCTGGATGCGAAGAGCTACGGCAGCTTTTCGCCAGCGCCCGGGGTGGTGGCTGACCGGGTGACCTATGTGACCGAGTACGGTCTGCGCGTTCCGGCCATCGTATACCGACCTGCAGAGGCGGAAGGAAGGCTTCCGGGCATGGTGGTGGTCAACGGGCACGGGGCGGACAAGACCAGTTGGTACTCCTGGTATACGGGGGTGATGTACGCCCGGGCCGGGGCCGTGGTGCTCACCTACGATCCGATCGGGGAAGGCGAGCGCAACGATGAGCACCGCGATGGAACCGGGGAGCATGACAAAGTGATCGATGTTGCCGGTGTACCCCAGCGCATGGGCGGAGCGATGGTGATGGATGTGATGCAGGCTGTCTCTTACCTTGACAGCCGTTCGGATGTGGACCGGCATCACATCGGCGTGCTTGGATTCTCGATGGGCTCCTTTGTGGTCTCGCTGGCCGGAGCGGTTGATCCCGAAATTCATGCGGTATTTCTCACCGGCGGCGGGGATCTGGACGGCCCGGGGGGGTATTGGGATTCGAGCCGGATGGTGATGTGCCAGAGCGGCCCGTACCGCTCCCTGGCGTTTCTTGGTGACCGTCCCGCGGTGATCTTCACCCTGCAGGCGCGGCGCGGGCCAACGTTCATCTGGAACGGAACCAGCGACACGGTCGTCGCAATTCCGCAGCACGGCCCCGATTTCTTTGCGGACCTGCGCCGCCGGGTGATCGCGCTGAACGGCTCTGCCAAGAACGTCTTCACCACCTACTTCGATCCCGGCGCAAGCCATCGCCCTGCCTGGGTGACGCCCCGCGCCGCCGAGTGGCTGGCAGCCAACCTTCACTTCGCGAACTGGAGTGTGAAGAGCATTCCAGGATTGCCCACGATCCGCATCGGAGCCTGGGCCGCGGAGAACCAGGTACACCTGAACAAGAGCGCGATGCGATTGGACCGCGATGCCGGCCTGCTGACCGTGAATGTGGGAGTGCCCCGGCTGACACTGGAACAACTCAACGTTCTGCCCCTGGCGGAGTGGGAGAAGCAGAAGGCCGAGTTTGTCTACAGCTCCTGGGCGCGCGACGCCATCGCCGACGCCAATCGGCACAACGCCGCCGCATCCCTGGCCGCTCCCGCGCATTAAAGCCCACGTCTATGGCATTTTCGGTGTTGATGCGTATCCCGAAGCGGGCTTGCAGTGGCGTTTTCCTTGAGGGAAAACGCCCATCGACGTCGAGTCGCCCTCTACACCTGCACCGGAACTGCCTTAGCGAAACACGGAGCCAGCGAAGAGGCCTCGCGCTCACCCGGGGAAGGATGTTTCCCCTGGGTGGCACGAGGCCGGGTGCGAGGCTTGAGCACAATCAGGGAAGAGCGCTCAGGATCAGGGAAGATCACTCAGGGGCATACGCACGAACTTGATGGTCTCGCGACGCCACGAGTAGACCATCAGCAGATCGCCGTTGGCTGCCTGGATGATGGCTGGATAGGAGTACTGGCCCGGCCCATCCTCGAGCGTCTTGACGACGGTAAAGTGCTCGCCATCACGGCTGACCGCAAGGTTGAGCGGGGTGCGCATATCGTAGCTATTGTTGAAGATCAGAACGATGCGGCCGTCGCGCAGACGGACACCATCGATGCCGGAGTTGGGGTTGGGCAGGTCGATGAAGTGCGCCTGGGTCCAGGTAACTCCAGCGTCCATGGAGTCCGCCACGGCGATGCGGGCCGCTCGCGTGCGGCTGCGGGCATAGAAGCGAAGATGCCGGCCTCCCATGGAGACGACGGTCGGCTGGATGATGCCCACCGTGGTCTTGGACGGCGGGTAGAGCTTGGTGTGCGGCCCTGCATCGTCCGGTTCCGAGGGGGTGGGCGGAGCTTTCTGGGCTGCGATGGCCGCTGCCGCGGCCGCCAACGCAGCGGCATTGGGGATATCCAGACTGTCCGGAACCGTAATGGGGCCAAAGCTGGTCCAGGTGGCGCCATCGTTGGTGGATCTCTCGATCCAGGCTGCCCACTTGCCGTTCTCCACCGAGGAACCGCTGACGATGGTTCCGTCATGCAGCACGAGAGGCTTGTCCTTGATGGGGCCCAGAATCCCATTGGGCAGATCTTCCGCGGCGCTCCAGGTGAGCCCCTCATCGCTGCTCCACTTGCGCGCGCCCTTCCAGTTGCTGGGGTGGGTGCCGTACTTGTAGTAGAGCCAGAGGCGGCCGTCGCGAGTGTGAAAGAGCACCGGGTTCCAGCACGCAACACCCGAGGCGCGAGCCAGTTCGACAGGCCGGGACCATACGCCCTGGTGCAGATGGGCGCCGTAGATGGCAACATCCGGCGCACCCTCCCGGGTTCCGCCGAACCAGGCCGCCATCACGTCGCCGCCTTTCAACTCGACGACCGTGGAGGCGTGGTTATCGGGCTGCGTACCAGGGAGCGCATGGCCGCTGGAGACCGGCTGAAAGATAAAGCCACTCCCCGTCTGCGCCAGTGCGCCGGTAAGTGCCGCTGCCAGTCCTGCGATCGCTGCCCATCGGGCCATCTTCATCGTTCTCTCCTTGGTGAAGGGATAGTATATTCCGGCTATCGGAATTCTTGCCATTTCTAAGGGCATCGCAACCCGCGGTGCGCAGCGCTTCATGGCTCCCCATGCGCCGCGCCGGAGCTACTGTCCTCGCCCGGAGGTAGCGAGACTTGCACCCTGCACGGCCGCAGCGGTGCGAATGCGAAGCACGTAGGCCGGTTCGTCCGGCCGGGCCGGGGGCATCTGGACGTGCAGACCATCGCTCTGCTGCTTCCAGACGAGATGGGCCGCGGAGCCCAGCATCTCTACGCTGCTGACGGGACCCGGCAGATAGGGCGTTCCCTGGAAGAGCGATTGCAGGCGCAACTCGCCGTTGGACGGCCAGCCGAGGGCGATCGCGTAGAGGCTGCCGGAGCGCGTGGTGTAACGGATATCAGCGGCACTGAACTGCTGGCGGTCCGTGTTCATCGCCGAGGAGGCGTCCAGATGCGGCCCCTCTCCGAAGACAAACCAGGGACGGGAGCCGTAGATGGCCTCTCCGTTGACGCGCAGCCACGCTCCAATCTGCAGCAGGACGCTCTGCACCGGTTCCGGGATGGTTCCGTCCGCGCGCGGGCCCACGTTGAGCAGCAGGTTGCCGTTCTTGCTTACGACATCCACCAGTTCGTCGATCAGGGAGCCGGCGTCGCGATACGCATCGTTGGCGACGTAGCCCCAGGAGTGGATGCTCACCGAAGTATCCGTCTCCCAGGGCAGCAGCCGGGTGGTCTGCATCTTGCCACGCTCGATATCCAGCACCGCGGTATGGGCGGGCATAGCCTGCTCCTTGTAGGTGAGCACGACGGGCTGGCCGCGGCGCGCGGCCTGATCGTAGTAGTACGCCGCGAAGCTCTTCAGATAGGGGCGGAAGGCGGGCTGGCCGATCCACCAGTCGAAGTACACGAAGTCAGGGTGGTATTTTTCAACGAGTTCGCCGCTGCGCGCCAGCCAATCGTCGAGGAAGGCTGTGTTGGGGGGAAGCCACTGCTCCAGATGATTGGGATTGGGCTCCTTTTTGCTGACCGAGCCGGGCAGCGCCATGGGCTGAGCGGGGCCGTAGAGCGAGGCGTAACGGAGGCTGCGAACATCGGAGTCAAAGCTCATGCCGCCGTCGTACCACCACCAGTGCTCGGCGCGGTGCGAGGAGACCCCGAAGTGCAGGCCGCGGGCGCGCGTGGCGGCGGCAAGCTCGGCGACAACGTCGCGATGGGGGCCCATCTCTGCAGCGTTCCAGGGACTGATGCTGGAGTGGTACATGGCGAAGCCGTCACAGTGCTCCGCCACGGGAACGATGTAGCGGGCGCCCGAACGAACGAAGAGGTCCACCCACTCCGCGGGGTTGAACTTCTCCCCGCGGAACATGGGAATGAAGTCCTTGTATCCAAACTTCGACTGCGGACCGTAGGTGGCAACCTGGTGCTGGAAGGCCGGCGTGCCGGGCTGATACATATTCCGGGAGTACCACTCGTTGCCGAAGGCCGGAACCGAGTAGACGCCCCAGTGGATGAAGATGCCGAACTTGGCGTCGCGAAACCACTGCGGCACGCGGTAGGCGCCCAGCGAGTTCCAGTCCGGACGAAAGGGGCCGGCCTGGGTGGCCGCCTGGACATGTTTCAACTCCCGCTGGACAGCCGGGTTGGACTGGCCGCTAGCGCCCGAAGCACCAACAAGGAAAGAGAGAGAGGCGGCGGAGGTTAAGAGAAAACGAAACATGCCGGGGCGTGGAGAATCAGCATCCATGGCAAGACCTTACCAGAGGCAGGGGAAGAGCTGCGGCCCTGTACATCGGCGCGCAGGCAATTCCGCTGCACGGAATGGCGGAAGGATGGATGAAATACCGTTCCGACGGAGCGCCGCACTGCCTATGCTGAAACTGAATCCACTGCGGCTGCACCGGCAGAGCTCCCATGAGCCAGATGTGCGCAATGAGTGGGAAAGGATGCGCACCTTGCCGATCGATTCCAAACCTACGCTCGCCCTTATCCATACCAGCCCTTCCGTTGTGCCAGTCTTTACCGGGCTCTGCCAGAAGCATCTTCCGGACGTCAGGATCTTTCACATGGTGGACGAGAGCCTGATCCAGGAGACGATACGCGCCGGAAGGCTGCGCAGAACGACTGCCCGGCGGGTGGTGGGCCATATCACTTCTGCTGTAGAAGCCGGAGCCGATGCGGTGCTGGTGACCTGTTCTTCCATTGGACAGGCCACAAGCCTGGCGCAGCAGCTCTTCGATCTGCCCGTCCTGCGCGTGGATGAGGCGATGGCCGAAGCCGCGGTACGCCAGGCCGGGGTGGTTGGGGTAGCCGCCACGGTGCGCACCACGCTGGACCCCACGCTGGCGCTGCTCCGCGAGAAGGCGCAGGAGGCCGGCCGAGAGGTGAAGCTGATAGAGTGTCTCTGTGAAGACGCCTTCCCCGCCGTTCTTGCGGGTGACACGGCGAAACACGATGCACTGGTGTCCAAAGCATTGCTCGAAGAGCTTCAAGGAGTGGATCTGATCGTACTGGCTCAAGCCTCCATGGCGCGTGTGGTTGAGGGTCTTCCGGCGGGGGCGTTACATGTCCCGGTTCTCACCAGCCCGGAGTTGGCGGTTCTGCGCGCGAGGCAGGCGCTGCAGTCGCTGGAGCAGGCAGAGGCCGGCGATTGAAGCAGCAGCGCGAGCAACAGCGGCACTGGAGGCAGCGGCACTGGGTTCTGACGCTTCTAGGGCTGCTCTCTGTCCTTACCTTCCTTGACCGTCTTGCGATTGCGGTAGCCGCTCCAGGCATCCAGCGAGAGCTGCACATTGCTCCGCAGGCCTGGGGTTGGATTCTGAGCGCGTATGTGCTGGCGAACGGATTGTTCGAGATGCCCTCCGGTGCGATGGGCGACCGGAACGGACAGCGCGGCGAGTTGACCCGGATCGTCACCTGGTGGTCAGGCTTTACCGCGCTGACGGGCTGGTGTCGCGGATTCTGGCAACTGCTAAGCGTACGGTTTCTCTTTGGGATGGGCGCGGCTGGAGCCTATCCCAACGCCGCCGGGGTGATTGCTCGCTGGTTCCCACCCCGGGAGCGGGCACGCTGCCAGGGCGTGGTGTGGGCGGCGAGCCGGCTGGGTGGCGTGCTGGCGCCGCTGCTGATTGTGCCGGTGGAGAGGTACTGGGGCTGGCGGGCGGTGTTCAAGCTGCTCGGCACGATGGGCGTGGCGTGGGCAGCGGTGTGGTACGCACGCTTTCGCAACCATCCCGCGGAGCAGCCGGGGATCCTTGCGGAAGAGCTGGAGGAGATTGGAGCGTTCCAGACACATGGCGCGGGCCCGATTCCCTGGCGGCGACTACTGGAGTCGCGGCAGCTTTGGCTGCTGGTGCTGGCCTACGGCTGCTATGGGTGCGGGAGCTGGTTCTACTTCTCCTGGTTTCCGGTGTGGATGGTGCACAGCGCGGGGTTCTCGCTGGACGGCGTGCTGCTGGCCTCCCTGCCCTTTGCCATGGGCGTTGTGGGCAACCTTGCGGGCGGCGAACTGGGCGACTGGCTGGCGCAGCGTTGGGGCGCCAAAGCAGCGCTGCGCGCGATTCCGGCAGTCTGCCTGATGCTGACCGCAGGGCTGTTATGCGCCATGGCCACGATTCACGGCAAGGTGGCGACCGTAGTGCTCTCCAGCCTGGGGTTTGGCATGATGGACCTGATGCTGCCCTCCGCATGGGCGATGTGCATTGCGATTGGACGGCAGTGGAGCGGAACGGCCACCGGCATGATGAACACCGCGGGACAGGCCGGTGGGTTTGTGGCCACCGTGGGCTTTGGGTATGTGGTTCATGCTACCGGCAGCTACAACGCGCCGCTGTTTGTCATCGCCGGAATGGTGGCCATCGCAGCGATCCTCTTCTCTCGCGTGGATGCGACGCAGGGCGTGGAGGAAGAGGCAGGTTTGCCACCGGCTGAAGCGGCCCGCTGTTGAATCCACTGGCTGTTGAGCCGGCCCGCTCCATCAAGGCAGATGCGACGGGGCATCAGGCTCCGTCGCGCACGCGGGCAAAGAAATCCTCCGGTCCGATCTGACCGCCCTTCAGCACCACCTCCAACCCGTCGAGGGTTGAGCCGGGTATGTGAAGGCGGCAGAGTGGCGCGCCAGGGGTGAGGGGCGCGGCAAAGGTGAGCGCGGTGGCTTCCAGACGGCTGATGGTGTGCGTAGCGGTATCGCCGCCGGCGATGACCAGTCGGCGCACCCCGGAGAGCAGCAGCACCTCGCGCAGCATCTCGCCCAGGGCATGACTCTGTTCGATGCCGTAGGGATCGACACCGTCCGGCGTGCCGAGCGCGGTGTAGAGCACCACGCTGCTGCCGCCAGAGAGTTCGCGCACGGCTCTGGCGACGTCCGCGGCCATTGTGGTTTCAGGATGGACGCGCCAGGCGGAGAAGCCCTGCTGCTGCGCGGCTTGAATCTGCCGCGCCGTGACGGGCGAGCAGCTTCCGCTCAGGACCAGCAGACGGTCTGCTGCGCCGGGCGATGGCAGCTCCGGTGGAGGACCGATGCGGTCGATGCTCCGCCACAGGCTCAGCAGGCCATAGGTGAGGCCGGAAGAGCCCACGGCAAAGACCGGCTGGCGGGAGGACTCTGCCCAGAGCAGCGCGGCGGCCTGCTGCAGTGTCTCTGTATCCATGCCGTCGAAGACGATGGCGCGCGCGCCGGCCTGCAGCTCCGCAAGCAGTCGAGCCGCGCCCCCGCCGGAGCGCAGCGTCAGCAGATCGACGCTGCCTATCGGCAGGCTGGTCTGCCGGGCCAGATGCAGACGCAGATCGGCCTCATCCATCGGCGTGACGGGATGGCGGCTCATGGTGGGATGGCGGTCGATACGGTAGATCGCATCCTGCGCCTGAGCGAAGAGGTTGGCGAAGAGGACAAAGCGGCCCAGATGCGGAGCGGCGGCGACCACCGGAATCCACCGTGCCGGGAAGGCTTCAGCGCCCAGTTCCATGGCGCGGCCGATGCTGCCCCTGTGGGGCGAGCTGTCAAAGGTGGAGCAGACCTTGTAGTGATGGACCGGCGCGCCCAGAGCTCGCATGGCGGCCAAGACCGAGGGCAGATGTTCGTCCATCCACTGCGGCGAGCGGCTGCGACTCTCCCCGGCGATGCCGATGGCGCGGCAGTGGGCGAAGCCGGCACGGTCCTGGCTGCTGGGCGTGCGGGTGAAGAGCACGGCCGGGACGCCGTGTACCGCCAGCGCCTCCAGCACGTCCGTGGAACCGGTAAAGTCGTCGCCGTACCAGGCGTAGAGGAGCGGTTCCAGAGCGGTGGGACTCACGAGATGAAGGCCTCGAGCGCCGTCCGCAGCTCGGCGTGCTGCAGGGCGTACTCCGGCAGCGGGATGCCGGCCGCGGCCGCCTCCCAGGCCTGGTGCAGGCTGCGGACTCCTGCCGAGGCTCCCTGGGGATGAGCGAGGATTCCGCCACCGCAGGCGTAGATGAGGTCCACGCATCCGGACGAGCCATTGCCGAGGGCGCGAAAGGTATCGGGAACCTGACGCGCCGACTGACCCGAGGAGAAGACCGGCATCACTTCACAACCAGCGTGCGGGGCCGGGAACATGGGCGTGAGACACTCACGCGCCGAGGCGATGACGCTGGAGTCCTCCTCGCAGAACTTGTTGCGCAGGCCGTTGACGTGGACGTGGTCGATACCGGCCAGACGCCAGAACTTTTGATAGGCGATGAAGCTCATCCCGGTGGCGTGCGAACGGCTGAACATGCCCCAGCCGTTGCGGTGGCCGTGGATGGCAAGCTGCGCGTGGCGGCGCAGCGCGGTAAGAGCCGGCAGACCGATGCTGTTGAGGCTCACCATCACGCACGTACCGCCCTCGGCCAGCACCAGATCGTGGCGCTGGAGCATCTGGTCGATCTCGCCGGTGATGTTGGCGGCGTACATGGGCCGCTTGCCGGTCTTCTGCGCAAACTCTTCCAGTACACGCAGAACCGCGGGCACACGCTGGTCAAAGGGGCAGTGGGGTCCGTCGGCCTGCAGTTCGTCGTCCTTGATGAAGTCGACACCGGCCTCAGCGAGACTCTTTACCTGGGCGGCGGTCTGCTCCGGGGTCATGCCCACGCTGGGTTTGAGGATGGTGCCGATGACGGGCCGGCCGTAGACGCCGGTAAGCTGCCGGGTTCCGCTGACGCCGAACTGCGGCCCCTGATAGCGGCTGAGAAAGGCCGGCGGAAGCGTGACGTCCAGCAGCTTGAGGCCGGAGAACGGTTTGAGCTCGAAGAGGTTGCCGGCCACAGTGGCCAGCAGATTAGGCAGCGACGGCCCCATATTCTCCAGCGGCCAGGAGAGCGTGACCTCCGCGGTACGGCGAGTGAAGGGGCCGGAGTGCGCCCTGGGCAGGCCCGAGCCGGCCAGCGACGGACTCTCCACGACGCCGGTCTCGACGATCTGCTCGACCCGCGCGGCATACAGTTCGCGGAGTTCGTCGGTCTCACCGGGGACGCGGACAAAGGTGCCGGTGGATTGCTCGCCCGCCATGATGGCGGCGGCATCCTGCAGTGGATAGGCGGTCTCGATCCAGTATCTGGCTTGTACCCGCGGCTTCATGATTCTCCGTTCAGTCTCTTGATCTCCGCCGCAGGGGTCAGCTTATGGCACTTTCGCTGCTGATGGGTACCCCGAAGCGGGCTTGCAGTGGCGTTTTCATTGGAGGAAAACGCCCATCGAAGTCGAGTCGCCCTTTGCACCTGCACCGAAACTGCCTTAGGCCTGATCAAAGTACATGGTGTAGGTTTCATCCCGCACCTGATAAAAAGGCGCGAAGCTGCGCGATCCCAGCGAGAGGAGCGCGGGCGAGCCTGCCACCGGCTGCAGCTTGCCGATGTCGAGCGGCATGGAGACGGCGGCCGGGCCGGGTTCGTAGCTGGATTCGTGGCTCGGTGAAGGGCTGGATGCGAGGCCGGATCCGACACTGCGCTCCACATAGACCAGCGGGCCGCGCAGCACGGCCGCCGTGTGCGGGTGCGCTGCATCGATCGGCTCGCTGCGCAGGGGCAGAGGCCACTCCAGCTCGACGCGATCGCCGTTCTTCCAGGTGCGGGTGAGCGTGGCGAAGCCGCGGCGCACATCGCTGCTGGCCCACTTGCCGTTCACCCGAACCTGCGGAGAAGTCTGCACCCAGGATGGAATGCGCAACTGCAGGGTGAAGGCGACCGGGTGCGCACAGGCCAGCATGAGCCGGACGGCGCCCTGCAGCGGATAAAGCGTCTGCTGCTCCAGCACCACCGCTGTCTCGCCCTGCTGCCAGCGCACCCGCGAGGGGGTGTAGAGGTTTACCGCAACGCCGCCGGCCGAGCGGAAGTAGACATCCTTCACGTAGTCTGCAACACCCTGCACCAGCGTGCCGGAGCAGCAGGGCCAGCGCTTCGGGTAGAAGCCTTTGCGGGCTTGAGCGTTGTAGCTGGAGTAGTAGAAGTAGTCACCCTGGCCATCGGGATCTTTGGCAGCGAGAAGACCGTTGTAGGCTACCCGCTCCAGGCCGTCGCCGTAACGGCCGTCACCGGTGGCGCAGAGCAGGTAGCGCGCCAGCTTGATGGCGGCGTAACTGCCACAAGGAGTCTCAAAGTGATTCTGGGTGGCGGAGAGGCTGGCGTAGAGCTGTCCTTTGCCGGGTTCGATGAACAGCTCATCCGGTCCCCAGCCGCCGGTGGCGTACTGCTGCTCGCTGCGCAGGAGATCCCAGGCGTTGCGCATGGTGCCCAGGTACCTCTCTTCGCCCAGCACCAGCCGGGCCTTGCCGGCTGAACTGAGCGCGATGACGTGGCTGTAGGCATGACGCCCAGGCAGAACATCCATCCCTTGGGCAAGCGGATCAAAGAACTCCCGGTCCAGCAGATAAGCCCTGGCGCGCTCGAGAAGAGTCTGATCCCCGGTGAGTTCATAAGCCGTAAACAGGTTCTCCGGAAGGACGAAGGTCTCGTCATAGGGGGGATCTTTTCTGCCGATGCGATCGCGGCCACGAGCCGGAATATACGGCAGCGCCCCAGCGTAGACTCGGGGGATCATCGCTCGTGCCTGCTCCAGGCCGCTGAGGCGCAGGGCATCGATGAGGCCGATGAGATGCTTGTCCAGGATGTAGCAGGGCCAGAGCTTCTCCGCGTTGGGCGCGGCGAAGACCCGGTTGCTGGCGCCCAGCGTGAGGGCGAAGCCCTCCACCAGCGCCTGCACCTTGGCATGGCACGCCGGATCGCCCGTGGTGCGGCCGATGCGCGCCAGCCCGGAGATGTACTGGCCGAGAGAGTGTCCGGGGACGAAGCCGTTGCGTCCGTACCACCCGCCCATGGGAGCGCCGGGATCCGGCAGCCCCGCGCCCTGGCGGTAGACGCGCAGCAGGCGATCGTTCTCCAGAGCGAGATAGGAGGCATGGATGCGGTCGTACTGCTCCTTGAGGGGTCCGCCGGTGAGTTCGACCGCGCCGAAGTCGAACTCTTCCAACTCCTGCGGGACAGCCGGCGCCGGTGCGTGCTCCAGCGGCGTAGCGACAGCCAGCGGAACTCCTGCCCCAGAGGCGAGGGCCGCGGCTGCGGCCACGGCCGAGACAAACTCTCTGCGCGTGAGACGCCGGCGCGCGCACTGCGCCGGGCCGCATGGCTGGTCACCGGGTTCGTTGCCAGGCAGATCTCCCGGCTGGGGTCGCGTTGGGGGGCGATGCATCGGCTGCTCCTGCTCCTGATCCTCAGGGTAGAGGCGGGAGGATGGTTGGAAAAGCCTCATGCATGTGCCCGGCGCTGGTTCCGCGCTGCGGAATCCGATCGTCCCGGTAGCGCAACCCGCCTGAGCGTGGACTCGGAGGACTCGTCCAGCGGATAGATCAGGTTGACGTTGCGGGGAGTGAGAAGCTGGTGCTTGACGAAGACGGTGGCGGGAACGGGCTTGTGCTGGAGGATGTTGAGGGCCAGCGCGATCAGCTCATCGCCGTACCGCTCCGGGAAGTAGGCTACGGACCCGACCAGCCGCGTGCCCGGCCGGCGCAGCTCGGCGCGCGCGCCGCGCAGCGCATTCTGGCCCATGATGGCGCAGAGTTGTGCTGCGCCGGCCTCTTCAAAGGCACGGAGCGCGGCCAGCGCGCAGACGTCATTGACCGCGCCGACCAGAGTCTGGCGCGCGCCGCGGCGGCGCAGAAACTTGCGCAGCACCTCCAGCACCTGCTCAAAGGTGCCGCGGCCGTTGAGGCGGACCAGGGGTGTGTTGGCGATCTCCGGCAACTCCGCGCGCAGGCCATCCACCAGGCCGGCGCTGCGCAGCTCCAGCAACGAGCCGGCAATGGGCAGATCCAGCAGCACCAGTTGATCGACGCGGCCATCCCAGTGATCGCGCGCCCAACGGCCCAGCGCCCGGCCACCCATGAGTCCGGCCTTGTAGTTGTCCGCCCCGAAGTAGGTTGCACCCGGGTGTGGAACCTCAATGGCAATGACAGGCGTATCGGCGGCGAGAAACTTTGAGGCGATGACCGGGGCGACGCGATCGTAGGTCTGAAACTCGAGGACCAGATCCACCTGTTCCCGAATCATGGCGTCGGCGTTGCGCAGCGCCTCGCGTGCGCTGTAGCGGTTGTTGAAGGTGACCAACTGGACGTGCTCGCGGGCGGCGGCGGTGACCACGCCGCGCGTCACCTCGCGGGCAAACTCGGTATCGCCCTGAGTGGCAAAGCCGATACGAAACGGCCGCGCGGAGACCGGGCCAAAGCTGTTGCGATACACCCCCGCGCTTACCCGCTCGATGAGGCCGCCGTGAATGAGGGTTCGCAGCAGACGGAAGCTGGTGGTCTTGGGCAGGCGGGTGCGCTCCATCACCTCGGTCAACGGCAGCTCTTCACCGAGATGCCGAAAGGCCTTGAGCACCTCGCAGGCCCGCAGCACGGTCTGTGACTCGTTGCGGTCCCCGTTTCGCTCCCCTGTGCGCGCCGCCGGCTCAAGGCAGAGTTCGTCGTTGGGGTCGTATTTGTCTTGTGGATGTTGAGGCATGGGTACTCCCGCAGATTACGGAAAGATGAGATCTGTAATTCCGAGGAAACACCATATATTCTGTATTGCGGAATTGGCAATTCCAAATTTCGGGGCTGCAACTTCTGGCAGCCCCCTTACCGGGTGCGGAGGTCATAGATTCCCGGCGCGTCGAGTGCAATCGCCAGGCGGGCGCCATCCTCCGCCGGTTGGCCGGCGCGCGGTGCGCCGTTCACCAGGATCCGCGTGACGCCAGCAGAGACAGGAAAAAGCACGGTGGCATGGACACCGGCGGGCAGTTGAATGGTTGCATGGAGGCCATTCTGACGGCGCAGGTCCACCTTGAGCAGTCCGTGGGGTGTGGGTTCCTGGCCGCTGGCCCATTGCAGGTCCAGAAGGTCGGGGCGCAGGATGGTGCGGCTGAAGCCGGGGGCTACTGGCTGGATGCCGAGGACCTGCTCCATGAGCCAGTAGGCGGGCGCCGTGGACCATCCGTGGGCCAGGCTGGCAAAGTAGCCGGTGCGGCCGTCGGCCTGCAGGTCGGCGTGGGGATCGTCTTTGGGCCAGGAGGGATCGTAGGCCTCCCAGAAGCTGGTGGCTCCCTCTGCAATCATGCCGCCCCAGTACTGGCGAATCCAACCCAGCGCAGCCTGGCGGTGATTCATGCGGGCCATGGCGTCCAGCACATAGGCTCCGTAGTAGGGGGTGATGAGATTGGGCCGGAAGGTGGGCTGCCCTACCTGCGCCAGGACGTTGTTCCAGATGGAGTTGAACTGACCGGGATCGGCGACCCCGGAGAGAACCGCCATGGCGTTGGTCTGCCAGCGGGGGCCGAAGTCGCCTGAGGAAGCTGACCACAGGCTGGACTGCAGGCTCTGCTTCAACTGAGCCGCCCGCGCCTGGAAGTGCTGCGCGTTGGCTGTATCACCGAGCTGACCCAGCAGGTCAGCGCCGGCCAGATAGGAACGGACGTACTCCAGGCTTGTAGCCTGGCGCGTCTCCGCCGTGTCGCCGTAAAGATCCGGCGCCCAGTCCACGAACTGCCACGCGCCGGTGCGGTTCAGAAACTCGTCTTGCGCGTCGAACTCCTGGTCCATGAACTGCAGCAACTGCAGGAGCTGAGGGTGAACCTGGCGCAGGTACTCAAGATCGCCGGTGTGCTGTATGTACGCCTCCAGCGAAGTCGGCCAGAAGGCGGAGTAGCCGGGGATGCCATTGATGTGCTGCTGAACGGGAGCGGGGCCGATAAGCCGGGAGAGCGTGTCTTTGAGCAGGAAGCGATCGAAGAAGATGCTGTCACTGACGCGTCCGCTCACGTCAACGTCTCCCATCCAGCGGCCACGGTCGCGCTTGGGCGCATCCCAGATGTCGTCCTGCATGCAGAGGTGCACGGTGTAGGCGGCCGTCTCCCAGATGCGGTTCAGCAACGGGTCAGAGGATGCGAAGGAGCCCTGATAGTCGACGGGGTAGTAGATGTCTTCCAGACGAATGGCCTTGAACTTCAGCTCCGGGCCGCCGGAGAGAAAGCGGATCCGCACGTAGCGAAAGGCCGACTTGGGTCCGTGTCCAGCCTGGTGCGCCGCCAGGCGCAGCACGTTTTCTCCCAGGTAGGGATCGTGATTCAGTTCTCCCTGAGACTCTCCGTACTTGATGGAGACCGTGGCGGGTGAGTCCGTATCGGAGACTAGCTGGATGCGGCCGGAGACCTCGCGGCCGAAGTCCAGGGTGAGCGCGGGGGCATACTGCTCACCTGGAGCGGTGCTCTTGAGCGCGACGGAGAACTCTTTTTCGGATCTCTGCTCGGTCTGGGTGAGCGCCGGCTGGGTGAGCGCCGGGAGGTTCGCAAAGCTGCTGCGTCCGGGTGTAACGTCCTCCACCTTGCTGGCAGGAAGATACATCCGGGCAAGAAAGGGCGAGCCTCCCTGATAGCCGGGCCAATCGTAGAGCCCGGCGTCTGCGTTCCACTGCAACAGATCGATGGAGCCTTCAATGGGGCTGAGCGCGGTAACGGCCGGCCACGCCGCGTCGTCGAAGGATGGTTGCTCCCAACCTGCGGCGGCGTGCAGCGTACCCTTCCACTGCGGACCGGAGAGCAGTATGGCCGGGGCGTCCACGCCGTCCGGCGCAGGGATCAGCTTGGCCAGGAGCACCTCTCCGAAGATCTGCTGCATGGCCAGCGGGCTGTTCACAAAGCCGGGAACGCCGCGGCCGCGCACCACTTCCATGGCGAGCACATTGCGTCCGGGCCGGAGCAGCCTCGCGACATTCACAGGGAAGACGTGCATATCCAGCGGATTGAGAAGGTCGCTGGAGATCTGCTCGGCGAGCACGCCGTTGACGTAGAGCGTGACCGAACACGGGCCGGCGAGATAGAGCGTGGCCTGCGCCGGCGCCTGATCGAGATGGAACACGACGCGGAAGTAGTGCGGAGCGGTCTTGTGGTAAAGGCCCGGAGAGCGGTAGTGGATGGGAGCGCTTTTGCCCACGACCGAGTCTTCACGGGTCCAGATGTACTGCTCCGGCAGGGGTGTATGCAGCGCAGAGAACAACTGTGGCTGGGCGACGGATCGGGTGGGGTCGAGTTGTCCTGCTGGAATCGTCGATTCCCGCTGCTGGGCCGGAAGGCATCCGGCGAAGAGAAGGCATAGAACCGGCAGACGGCGAAGGAGGTACGGCTGCATAAGAGAACTCCTGCTGCGCAGAGAGAGTGTGTGAGACCGCAAACGGAGCACATACCCGCGTGGCACTGGCTCTCCAGCGTACCGGGTTCACCGCGGGGCGCGCTCAACTCCAGGGCTGCGAGCGGGCGACCGAGATGCCGCGCACATCGTGCGGGTACCTGCCGGAGACGGCGGTGTAGAAGTGGTAGAAGTCACCCTGCCACGCGATGACCGATGGCTTGTGGGCAAAATCGTCATCCACGGAGCCGGGCGGGCCCGCGTCGACCAGGATGGTGCCAGTCTTTTGCGGATGATCGGGGGTGTGGCCCATGGCGAGCAGATCGCGCGCCTTGCGGTCGCGGCTGCTCAGGCCGTAGTAGAAGATCGCCCACTGGTGACGCCAGCGCACGACGCAGGGATCGCTGGCGAAGCGGTCATCCCAGCTTCCCGGGGGTCCGTTGGGGATAATGGGATTCAGCGGAGAGCGGGTCCAGTGCTTCAGGTCACGTGAGGTCGCCAGCCCGATCTGCTCTCGCCATCCGCCGCCCTCACGTTTGGGCAGGTTGTGTGTCTTCGCGTTGTAGAAGAGATAGAACGTGCCGTGCTCCTCCACCAGGCACGGCTTGTAGAGCCCTCCCTGCTCCCAGGCGGCTGCCCCCGGATCATCGGGACGCAGGCAGGGCGGTTCAAGCTCCCAGTGCAGCAGATCGTCGCTCCAGCAAAGTCCGATGACGGCCGGACCAGCCTCCATGCCGGGGTTTGGATAGGCGTGCCATGCACCCAGGTAACGGCCGTTCACCTTTTTGAGCCGTCCGGGGCTCAGCGCCTCGTTCTCCCGCACGATCCACATCATGGCGATGTTGTAGCGGAAGATCAGCGAGTTTGGATCACGCCGCAGGATACAGCCCATACGGGTCCAGTCCTGCAGATTGGTGGAGCGCGCCATTCCAGTCTGGTAGCCGGTGCCATCGAAGCCGATGTAGGTGAGGCGAAACTCATCCTGGTAGCGAAAGACGAAGGGGCAATCCACAAACTTCTCGTCGAAGTCGCCGGCGACGCCGCTGCCGGCCAGCACCAGCCGATTGAGCTTGTAGGGCGTCAGCAAGGCATGGGGCGCGGGTGGGCCGGCGTTTACCGCGCCCGGAGAGGCGGCGAGGGCGCTGAGAGCTGCCGCGCTGGCGTCACTGGATGCCGCGCCGGCGCTGAGGGCTGCCGCGCTGGCGCAGCAGAGAAAGGTGCGTCGATTCACGTCTAGTCGTCTCCCGGTCCGTGAGTTCCGCGGCACAGGCCTCCGTTGCCTGCGCAGCACTGACAGAATAGGCTGTGATCCTCCGCGCGGGTAGCCTGTTCGCCGGTCAGGCTGTGCAACGCAGATCCAGCCGCCCCGATGTTGGGATGAATCCTGTCAAAACCTTCCTGCATCTCGACCTTCCGCCTGCGCCGGCGCCAGGCCGGCGTTCAATGGGCTGGGGCCCGCAATCCGATCTGCGGAATGGAACGCTCCCCATCACTGCTCCGCGTGCCCTGCGGTGCTTCTGGCGGGCACGATGCTCTGCCGCGCACGGCTCGTACACTCCTCCGAAGGCACACCTACTGCCCCGGCACGATGGAGAAGTGGTACTGACCCGATCCAATCTCGAGATCGACAGCGCCCGGCTCGCTCTTGAGCAGCGTGACGCCGGCGGCCTGCGCCACAGGCTGCCCGCTCTCCAGCAGCGTTGATCCGGCGGCCTGGGGCAGCCTCACCATGGCGCTGGCGTTGGGTGGGATGGTCACCTCCAGCCGCGTCTGGCCCGGCAGATGCTTCCAGGCCACGCGAATCGTTCCCTTCACCGATTGGTAGTCAACCTGTGCGGAGTCGATCCGCTGCAGCATCGCCGGGGCTATCACAATCTGCCGTGGCGCCGGCTGGGAGAGATCCACATGCAGGCCAGGCAGACCGGCGTAGAACCACTCTTCAGCATCGCCCAGCATCAGGTGATCCTGTGAGCTGCCGTGGCGCGCGTTCCAGGCCTCAGTGAGAGCGGTGGCTCCCTGCGCCAGTTGGTAACCGTAGCTGGGACTATCCGTGCGCAGCAGCATGTCCAGCATCACGTCCGATGCGCCGTTGTCCATCAGCGCATCCACCACGTAATGGAAGCCGATGTCGCCGGCTGTGACATGATTGCCATGGGCGCGGATATCCGCCACCAGGCTGGCCAGAACCGCTGCTCGGTCAGCAGTGGGCACCAGGCCCACCACCAGCGGCATGGCGTCGGCGGTCTGGCTTCCCTTCTCGTACTGGTGGGTCTCCGGGTGATAGAAGCGCTGCTGAAACGCCTTGGCCACAGCATCGCTCAAGGGCTGCAGCCGTGCCTCCTCCTCGCTGTACCCGAGTTGGTGCGCGGCAGCGGCGAGGGTCACGACGTCCTGATAGTAGATGGCGGTTCCGGTGAGCGCCGGCGAGGTGAGCTGCGGCAGTCCGGGGCCGTGCGGGCCGATGTCATACCAGTCGCCGAGACCGTAGCCGACGATATGGTTCTGACTGCGGCTCGTCAGGTAGTCCACGTAACGGCGCATCACCGGATACTGGGCGCGCAGGGTATCCAGATCGCCGTAACGTTGATACGCGATCCAGGGATCAAGGACTGCCGCGCTGCCCCACTCCGGAGAGTCGTTGAAGGCGTTGCCCAGCCGAGGGGGGAAGATGACGTACTCCGGCGCGATGGTGGGCACTTCGCCATCCGGCTTCTGCTCATCGGCGATGTCGGTCTCGATCTTGGCGTAGAGGCTCTGGAGATCAAAGTCGTAGTTGAGCGCCGACCCCATCAGGTGGCTCTGCTCCAGCCAGCCGAGTTTCTCGCGATGCGGGCAGTCGGTGAGGATGCTCACCATGTTGTTCTCTTCCGCAAACAGGATCAGGCGGTGAATCTGATTCAGCAGCGTATTGGAGGAGACGAACTCTCCGCTGGCAGCAGCCGAGGAGTGCACCGCGTCGCCGGCGAGCGAGAGCAGACGCGCATGGCCGGTGATCTCCACCTGCACGTAGCGGAAACCGTAGTAGGAGAACCGCGGGTGCCAGCGCTCCGCGCCGTGGCCGCGAAGCGTATAGCTGAACCACTGCGCCCGGCCAGGGCCGGCGTGGGCGCTCTTCTGTGAGACGCTGCCGTCGGCGTTCTGCAGTTCGCCGCAGATGAGCTTGACCTGCGCCCCGGACCTGCCGTGGACCACGATCTCCGGCCATCCGGCAAAGTTCTGGCCCAGATCAAAGACCTGCGCTCCGGAGGGAAGCACCTTGCTCGAGACAGGGTGATACACGTGCTCGACCCGGATCGGCGGAATCGGGTCCGGACGAAGCACTCCACCGGGGCCAGAGACAACCACGGCATCGCTCCAGTCATGCGATGCGATCCGGCCCGGCCGGTCCCAACGCTTCGGCTGCCGGCGCGCGTCGTAGTCCTCTCCACCGTAGGTGGAGGAGAAGACGATCGGGCCGGAGGTTGTCTGCCAGTTGGAGCCGGTCAAGAGGGTCTGCCGGGTTCCGTCGCGAAAGCGAAGGTGCAGCTCTGCGGTGAGCTGCGGAGGGCCAAAGGAGCCGACGAACTTGCTGTAGCGGCCAGGGACGCGGGCGACGTTGAACATACCGTTGCCCAGCAGGACGCCGATGGCGTTCGCTCCCGGCTTCAACATGGCCGTCACATCATAGGTATCGTAAAGAATGCGCTGGCGGTAGTCCGTCCAGGCAGGCGTCAGCTCCCGGTGGCCCACCCTGGCGCCGTTGAGATGCACCTGATACTGGCCGAGACCGGCAACATAAAGAAGAGCGCTGGCTACCGGCTTGCGCAGGGTAAGGGTGGTGCGGAAGACCGGCATGGGAGCCGTCACACCTTCTGCTTTGCCCGCGGCACCCGTGGCGGCAGCGATCCATGGCGCGCTCCAATGCGCAGGTGCTGTGGTGAACTGCGCTGCCCGGCTCCATCCGCTGGGCTCGCCGCTCTGGTCCCACACCTCCACCTGCCAGTAAACCCTTTGCTCTGGCGCGAGCGGCTTCCCCTGATAGGCGACGTCCGCAGTGCTGCCGGAGAGGATCTTCCCGCTGTCCCACAGATCCGCCTGGCCGCTGGCAAGCAGCGTCGCCGAAGAGGCGACCAGCACGCGGTAGCCGCTCTGCCCTACCCCCCGAGCCTGTGCCTGGCTGGCCGTTAGATGCCAGCCTAAATGTGGGTGCTGGGAGGCGATGGCCACGGGATCGTTCTGCAGCTCGCAGACCAGTTGATCCGGGGGCTGCAGCAGCGAAGCTGCGCGGGCAGGCAGGGAGACGGCAAACAGAAGAAGAGCAAACCGGAGAGTCCGGTTGCGCCGCATCTCCGCAGCTCTCCGCGGAAGGTGTAGTCTGGCGCAAAGGTGCGCTGGGGTGAGGGGCGTCGCTTGCGATCCGGGCCAGAGGTTCATCCAATCACCATACTCGTAGAGCCGATGGGGGGAAGCTCCGGCTGACGGTGGTGGTGGTAGACCTCCCAGCCCATATAGCGGCCCAGCGCCTCCGCCACCGATGCGGCGCAGTGGCTGCGATTCATGGCGGCGTGATGCTCAAAGCCGTTGGAGCAGATGATGTGCATCAGGCGCGGCAGATCCGGAACTTTGACCACTGCGCGGGTGCCGAAGGTCTCCAGCGGATCGGCAGTGAACTCGCCTTCACCGACGTATGCGATGATCTTGCCGGCGCGGTCGTTGGTACTCACCCGGCCGAAGGTCATGGGCCCGGTGTCGGTGCGTCCGTCCAGCGCGCCAAAGGTGTTCTCTTCCCCCAGCGTCGTCCCAAGAATCGGCGCTGTGGAGATGCGGATGTCGGGCAGGAACTCCTTGGCCCAGTTGCCGCAGTGGAAGAAGACACACTTGTCGGGATCGCCTCCGTAGTTGTTGTTCCAGTCCACCAGCGCACTGGGACGGCCGCTGGCCAGTTGCAGAGCGTACATGCCAACAACTCCCGCTATATCCACCTCGCAGGCCGAGGGCAGCATCTGCTCGCTCATCATCGACATCAGGGTGCAGACGTTGACGCCGTAGTTCTTCTGCAGAGAACTCCAGCACTGCAGAGCGGTTGCCGTCAGCCCCAGCGATTGCATCCACTCATCCACCACCAGCGCCAGTTTGGCCATGCGCTGCATGGCCTCGTCGGGGACCGAAGAGGCGTCCGCGTAGGAGCGAATCTGGTCGATGCGCTGCCTGACGCGCGGATCCGTGGCGGCGATTTTGGCGGCGTTGCCGAAGATCTCTGACATATCGATGGTGTTGACCGAGATCCCCGCGGCCTCCAGCAGCTTCTCACTGTAGCGCGTGGTATTGAAGGCGTTGGGGCGGGCGCCTACCGCGCCGATACGCGCTCCGCGCAGGCCGCGCACCACCTTGCAGGTGCCGAGGAACTGCTCCAGATCCTGCCGAAAGCGCGGATCCAGAACCCGCACCGTGTGATCGCGGGTGAGCGTGTAGGGCAGGTCATACTGACGCAGATTGTTGCACACCGAGATCTTGCCGCAGAAGGCATCGCGACGACGGCTCAGGCCGAACTGGTCCAGGTCATCCGGATAGGCCTGCACCAGAATCGGCAGACGCACATCGGCGATGCGAATGGCGTCGGCGATTCCCTTCTCATCCCCGAAGTTGGGCAGGCAGATCAGGATTCCCGCAATCTGATCGCGCTGGCTGCGGAATAAATCGCCGCAGCGGCGAGCATCCTCCCAGGTCTCGACCGCACCCAGTTTGCTCTGTTCTGGTGAAAGCCAGACAGGTTCGATGGCCATCTCGGCAAACAAGCGGGTAAGATCACGCCGCGCCTCAGAGATCAGCACGTCGGGAAAGAAGTCGCGGTTGCCGAGAATGACGCCGAGCTTTGTGTTCATCTCTTTCTCCTGAGTGTCTTTCAATTCGAATCTGGAAGTCGGATTTGAGCGCCGAATTCAAGGTCCGGTTGTTCGTCGTGGCGCGGTCAGTGCGTGAGCCGCGAGCCGGTAATCAGCGCCAATCCAGCCAGATAGCAGAGGAACATCGCCGCCAGCACTCTACCGGTGCCGTGCGGAGCCTGGGCAAACTCCTTCCATACCAGCACGCCCCAAACAATAGCTACCACGGGAGCGGCATTGGAGAGCGCATAGGAGATCGCCGGTCCGGCCGCGCCCACGGCAAGAAAGCTGGCCGTGATGCCCGCCGCCCAGATTACGCCTCCCAGGATACCGGTGGCGTGGGTGGTGACGCTGCCGCGCAGGTACTCGGAGAGACGCACTGCGGAGCCCTCCACGGGATGGCGCATGAAGAAGGGATTGAAGAGGAAGGTGCTGAGAAACGCTCCCAGCGAGAAGAAGAGCGCCGCGCTGAGCGGCATCAGGTTGCCCGATCCTCCGGAGACAAAGCGGGGATCGATGGACTTGACCACCAGGCTGTAAAAGAAGGCGATCAATACTCCGGCGAAGACTGACAGGAGGATCCCCTTGGCTCCCGGCTTCCTTGCTGCGCTGGCCAGGCGTCCATAGGCTCGCATGCTGAGCAGGATGGCCAGCGCGATGACCGCGACGCCCGCGAACAGCAGCCGGGAGTTCCCGGGGTTATGGCGGCCCTCCAGAACAACCAGGGCAAAGCTGAGAACGATGCCCAGCACCCAGGCGATGCCCCCGCCGATGGGAAACCCTACAGCCATCCCGGCGACGGCGATAGCCGCTACCAGCAGCAGGTTGCCGAGGTTCCACACCGCCCCGCCCAGCAGAGCCCACCCGATGCTGGACGGGCTCGCCTGGGCCAGATCAGCGAGAAACGGACGGCCGATGGATCCCATGGAACCGAGCGTGAATGCAGCCAGCAGCGAGGCCAGCAACAGGCCGGCGACGAAGTCCCAGTAGAACAACTCGAAGCGCCAGGAGCGCTCCGCGAGCTTCTGCGTATTGGCCCACGATCCCCAGCAGATCATGGTGAGAACACAGAGAAGGACGGCCACCGCGTAGCTATGAACGGAGATCATGCTCAGGATTCCCTCTGCGGATACAAGGTACGCTCGATGGCCAGCCGCCAGGCGGAGCGCAGACGGTGACGCTCGTCGGCGCTCATCTGCGGCTCAAACCTCCGGGCTGAGGATTGCGACGGAGCAGGCTGGCTGGCGGCGCTCCACCAGCCCAGCGTCTGGCCGCCCAGCATGGCCGCGCCGCGTGCGGAGAGCTCCGCCTCCGCCGAGCGCACAACCGCGCAGCCGATCAAGTCAGCCTGCATCTGCATCAGGCGGTCGTTGCAGGTGGCTCCGCCGTCGGCCAGCAGCGCGGTCGCCCGGCTGCCGCTGCTGGCCTGCATGGCCTCCAGCACGTCGGCCACCTGGGCAGCGATGGCATCCAGAGCCGCGCGGGCCAGATGCGCGGAGGTGTGCGAGCGCTCCAGGTTGGCGATAAGGCCGCGGGCCGCACTGGCCCAGTGCGGCGCTCCCAGGCCCACCATGGCGGGCACCAGCACCACGCCGGCCGCATCAGGAACCGTGGCTGCCAGCTTCGCCGCATCTTCCGTCGGGTGGGGCAGTCCCAGAAACTCACCCACCCACTGCAACGCCGCACCGCTCATGGCGATGTTCCCTTCCAGGGCGTAGTGCACCGAATCCTGCGCGGTCCAGGCGACCGTCCGCGCCAGCGAAACGGTGGGCGCAGGTAGCGCCGCGGTGAGCATCATCAGCGAAGATCCTGTTCCATACGTCGCCTTGACCATGCCCGCAGTAAGGCTCCCATGCCCCACCAGGGCGGCGTGCGAGTCACCGATCATGGCCACCACCGGAACTCCCCGCAGGGATTCTATCGCGGTGCACTCGCCGAAGAGGCTCGCCGAGGGGCGAAGCTCCGCCAGGGCGGCGCGGGGAATCCCGAACAGACCCAGCAGATCATCCTCCCACTGCAACGAGGAGAGCCCCAGCAGGGCGGTGCGCGAGGCGTTGGTGTGGTCGGTGGCATGAACGCGGCCTCCGGTCAGGTTGTAGAGCAGCCAACTGTCCACGGTGCCCAGGCAGAGTTCGCCGGCCTCGGCCCGCGCACGCAGCAACTCGGGCTGCCGGGAGAACATCCACGCCCACTTGGTTGCGGTCAGCAGAGGATCCAGCGGCAGGCCGGATCTCTCTTGCAGAAGAGATGCTTGTTCTCCAATGCGCTCACACACCGGTTGGGAGCGGCGACACTGCCAGGAGATGGCGTTGCCGATGGGCGTGCCGGCAGGCGGGCATCCGGTAGAACCCTGCGCCGTGCCCTGCGTCTGGATGTGCGGCGGGGACACCGGCTGGGCTCTCATCCATGCCAGTGCCGTCTCGCGCTGATTGCTGATCGCGATGCCGGCGATGGAAACCTCGGGAAACCGGGCACAATCCTCTGCGACCCGGCACACCGATTGCCACAGGTACAGCGGGTCCTGCTCGACGAAGCCGGCCTCCGGCTGGAGCAGTTCCACCGGCGCAGCCGTACGGAACAGAACTCTGCCCTCCTGGTCCAGAAGCAGGGCCTTGGTGTTGGTGGTGCCCTGATCGATGGCCAGAATGCAGCGTCTTCTCACGGAGCCCGCCTCGAGCGCAGCAGGTCGACAGCAGCAGTCTCAATGCCCTCCGCCGTTAGACCAAAGTGCTTGAGCAGAAACGCCTCGCTGCCGGTGGGAGCAAAGACGCCCGGAACACCCATCCGGCGCACACGCACCGGATGCTCCTCGGCGACGATCTCGCACACCGCCCCACCCAGACCACCGTAGATCGATGCCTCTTCCACGGTAAGGATCGCCCCGGTCTCGCGCGCGGCTCGCAGTACGGCCTCGCGGTCCAGGGGCGTGATGCTGGACATGTTGACTACCCGTGCCTCCATGCCGCGCTGGCTGAGCCGTTCCGCCGCCTGCAGAGCGCGGACCACCAGCACGCCGTTGACAAAGATGGTCAGGTCGCCGCCTTCACGCAGCACCGGCGCCTGGCCGGGGATGAAGCGATGATCTTCGGGAAACAGCCGCGGCACCGGCATGCGACTGAGGCGCAGAAACACCGGGCCGTCATGCTCTCTCGCCCACAGCAACGCCGAGCGCGTCTCCACCGGATCAGCCGGTACGATCACGCTGAGATTTGGAATCACCCGGGTCCAGGCCAGATCCTCGATGGAGTGGTGGGTGGGCCCAAGCTCTCCATAGGCCAGCCCGCTGGACATGCCGCACAGCTTGACGTTGTTCCTGGCATACCCCAGGTCAACCTTGACCTGTTCCATGGCGCGCGCCGTAAGGAAGCACGATGCACCACAGCAGAACGGAATCATGCCCCCGGAGGCCAGGCCGGCGCTGGCGCCCACCATATTCTGCTCCGCGATCCCGACGTTGACAAAACGCTCTGGAAAGCGGCGACGAAAGCCGCCCAGCTTGGTGGACCCCACCGCATCATTCACCACCGCGCAGATGCGTGGGTCTTCCGCCGCCATCTCCTCCAGGGTGGAGGCAAAGATGTCGCGGCAGTCAAAGGTCTCCCTCTCGCTGGCCATGGACTCCTTCATACCGCAGCACCTTTCAGCTCTGCCAGTGCCTGCTCCAGTTCACTGTCAGACGGGATGTGATGGTGCCACTTCGGATTGTTCTGCATGAACGAGACGCCGCGGCCCTTCACTGTATTCGCAAGGATGCAGGTGGGTTTGCCCGAGACACTGGGAGTGGATCCGAGGGCGTGAAGAAGTTCGCCGTAGTCATGCCCATCCACCTCAGCCACCTGCCAGCCGAAGGCGCGCCACTTGTCTGCCAGCGGATCCATGCGGATGATCTTGTCCACGAAGTCACCTTGCTGAATGCGGTTACGGTCCACGATCAGGACGAGGTTGTCCAGCCCATACTGGGCGGCGCAAAGAGCGGCCTCCCAGTTGCTTCCCTCCTGCAACTCCCCATCACCGGTAAGGACAAAGGTGCGCCACGCCTCCTTGCGCATCCGAGCTGCGAGCGCGGTTCCGGTGGCCAGCGGAAGACCGTGCCCGAGCGGACCGGTATTGGCCTCCACACCTGGCACCTTGTTGCGATCGGGGTGGCCGTTCAGGATGGAGAGCGGGTCCATGAAGGTTCCCAGCACATGCTCCGCAATGAAGCCGGTCGCGGCCAGGGTGGCGTAGAGCGCGGCGGAACAGTGTCCTTTGCTCAGGATGAAACGGTCGCGCTCCGGCCAGGCTGGATCGGCAGGTCGAATTTGCAGCACTCCCAGATACAGGGTGACCAGAATATCGGTCGCGGACAAGTCGCCGCCGGGGTGACCGATTCGGGCGTGATGCACCATCTGCAGAGCCTGCATCCGGACCCATTGAGCCGTCTCCCGCAGCCGATACTGCAGATCCTCCGTCGCTGTTGTCTCAGGCATCGTCACAACCCATGGTCTCCGCGCTGCATAGCCAACGCAGTCGATGGAAGTCATTTTTACATGGGAGCGAATCCGGGGACGACACTGCAATTCACTGTCGCATAATTATGCGTCAAGGCATGGGGTTTGCGCCTCCGAAATTCTGTGAGAAATGGGCGAAACCAGTCACATCCCCAAACACATGACTGTTTTGCGAGCATATCCGGTACGATGGTCCGGTTCCGAATATTGAAACGGCTCCCTTCCGCAGCGCCGCCGTTTCCCCATCTCCGCCCATCCTTCCTTCATTTCACGATGGCCCTGGCCGTCCAGCAATCGGTGATGAGCACATCGATCCATTGGCCAAGGAGCGCGCCGCGAATGGCCTCCACTTTGCGCTTCCCACCGGCCAGCGCTACCACCCGCCGGGCCTTCTTGATCTGCTGGAGCGACATGCCGATCACCCGTCCGGCAAGCTCTGTGTGCACCGGAGCTCCTTCGGGGTCAAAGAACTGAAGGCAGAGGTCGCCGGCTGCCCCCTGCTTCCGTAACTGGTTCAACTCCTGCGACGAAAAGACATTTCCGCTGCTGGCCAGCAACCGCGAAGGCTCAACCGCCCCGATGCCGACCAGCACCAGGTCCATGGCGTCAAAGAGTTTGGTGGCCGCGCGCACATAGCTCTCCTGCAGCAGCACTTTCTTTGCCTCCGCCGAAGACGTCACCCCCGGCACGGGGAGCAGGATCGCCTCTCCGCCGATGAGGTGCGCCAGGCGCTGGGTGAGGTGAGTGGCGTGGATCTGCGCCGCAGGATTCCCGAGGCCGCCCAGAATCTGCACCACCTTGCTCCCGCTGCCGATCTTGGCAGGGTGCATGGCGTTGGTCATCTCCAGCAGCGACAGACTCCAGGAGGAGATTCCTATGGTCTGGCCCGGCCTTACCGCCAACTCCATAAAGGATGCGCCGGCGCTGCCGATATCGCGCACGATCTGCGCCTCGTTGTTGGAGACCGAATCCACCACAACCGCCTCGCGCAGACCGAAGCGGGACTCGATCGCCTCCTCCAGATCCGCATGAACACCGCCCGGTGCGGTGACGCTGATGCGAACGATTCCGGTTTCAAGAGCTCTTTTGAGAAGCCGCGAGACCGTGGACTGATGAACATTGAGCCGATCGGTGATCTCGGTCTGACTGATGCCCTGGGCATAGTACATGCGGGCGATCTTGGTCATCAGCCGGATCTTGTCGGATTGCGCCATGTGAATCCCCTTTTCCAGAGCCTGGGCCCGGACCAGGCCTTCCCTACCCTGCTCCACACTCTGCAAGATCCCATGGTAGGTCATAAATATCCCTCTGTGAATTGACCGAGCAGGCGCGGTCAATTCACAGATGGCCGCTGAGGCTGCCACAGGAAGCCCCGCAGCTCACGCCATGAGCAGTGAATATCTGCGACCCTTGCGCACCTTCAGATGGTACTCTCCACGCACAGAACCGGTTTGCTCCGGCCCGGGTGGACGACCATTGATCGACCTGATCCTTTGGCCACCAGGCAGTGCAAGCGTAATGGTGCGATCCAGCCCGGCATAGAGCGTCGTCCGCAGTGCCTTGCCGCCCTCCCATGAAAGGTCCACTTCCAGTCCGTCGCGCGCCTGCAGTCCTGCCATCCGCCCCCTGGGCCATGCGCTGGGCAGCGCAGGCAGCAGACGAACAACGCCGCCGTGACTCTGCAACAGCATCTCCGCGATCGCGGCGGGTACGCCCAGACTGCCGTCTACCTGGAAGTAGGAGTTTGGCTTTTCACCACAGACATCAAAAAAGTTGCCCAGCGTCGACCGGCGCAGCAACTCCAGCAGTTGCTCATGGCAGCGCTCGCCATCCTCCAGGCGAGCGAAGCAGTTCACAATCCAGGAACGGCTCCATCCGGTACTGCCGCCGCCATACTGCAACCTGCGATCCAGCGAGACACGGCAGGCCTGGGCCAGTTCCGGCGTGCCGCGCAGCGTGATCTGGTCATCGGGATAGAGCGCCCACAGGTGCGAGATGTGCCGATGCCCAGGCTCGACCTCCACATAGTCCTGCTGCCACTCCTGCAGGTTGCCATAACGGCCGATCTTGAAGGGCGGAAGGCGGGCGGTGGCCGCCGCCATCTGCTGGCAGAGATCGGCGTCCACATCCAGAAGCTTCGCCGCCAGCGAGGTCTTGTGAAAGATGGCGCGCGTGATCTCGATATCCATGGTCGGCGCCATGCACAGGTGAGCGGCGCTGCCGTCGGGCAGGCGGTAGGCGTTCTCCGGAGAGCAGGAGGGACCGGTCACCAGGTATCCCTCCGGAGAAGGAGTCAGATAATCGAGAAGAAAGCAGGCAATCTCGCGCAGGCGCGGATAGGCGCGTTGGCGCAGGAACTCCGTATCCCCAGAGAAGAGATAGTGCTCCCACAGATGTGTGGACATCCAGGCAGCGCCCATCGCCCAGATGCCTCCGCCGAGCCCATCGATGGGGGCTGCATCGCCCCAGATATCGGTGTTGTGATGGACCACGAAGCCGCGCGCCTTGTAGTAGCTGCCGGCCACCCTCGCGCCGGCCGTGCGGGTGCTATCCAGCAGATCAAAGAAGGGCATGGCAATATCGCCCATGCCGGTGCGCTCCGCGCTCCAATAGTTCATCTCCGCATTGATGTTGACGGTGTACTTGGAACCCCACGGAGGATCGACGGACTGGTTCCAGATGCCCTGCAGGTTCGCCGCAAGCGTTCCCGGACGCGAACTGGAGATGAGCAGATACCGGCCAAACTGAAACAGGACGGGGAACAGGCCCTCATCATCAGCGCCATCCTTGACCCTCCGGATGCGCTGGTCCGTCGGCAGAGCGGAGAGAGCATTGGCCGCAGTTGCCTCCCCTGCATCCAGATGCAGGGAACAACGGCGGAAGATGGCGCGGTGGTCCGCGATATGACGGCTGCGCAGATCGGCATAGCTGTGCAGGCCGGCAGCCTGCAGATTCCGCTCCACGGCCGCGGACATCGCGGCTTCTCCAGCCGGATAGCGGAAGCTGGTGGCGCAGTCCAGCAGCAGGGTGATCGAATCGGCGCCGGTAACATGCAGTTGCGCCGGCTGCATTCCCTGGCCCGGAGCCGTGCTCACCTCACCTCCCTGGGCATGCACGCGCAGACAGGAGAAGAATCGGACGCCGACCTGACGCTCCTTGTCCTGCAGCCCGGGATTGTCGTTTACCGGCAGGGCTTCGCCGCGAAGGACCAGCCCGTTGGAACCGGCTAC
>JAJZDM010000031.1 GCA_021806005.1 Acidobacteriota bacterium
CGATCTCTTGCATCTGGCGCTGCTGGTTCTGGGGGTGGGCAAGGGCGACGAGGTGATTGTTCCTTCCTTCGCATTCATAGCGGTTGCCAATGCCGTGATTCAGGTAAATGCCACGCCGGTGTTTGCGGAGATCGATCCGGTGAGCCTCAATCTGGATCCGGCATCTGTGGAGCAGGTGATTACTGCGAAGACGCGGGCCATTCTGGTGGTTCACACATTTGGTGTCCCGGCGGATATGGATGCGCTGGGGGCGATCGCTCGCCGGCATGGGTTGGCGATCCTGGAGGACGCATGCGAGGCTCCTGGCGCCCGTTTCGGAGAGCCGCAGGCAGACCGCAGGGTCGGCAGTTTCGGGGATCTCGCGGTGCTCGGCTTTTACCCGAACAAGCAGCTCACAACGGGCGAAGGTGGCGCTGTGCTTTGCCGTGACGCCACCTATGCCAGAAGACTGCGGAGCTTGAGAAACCAGGGACGGAACTCAGATCGAGATCCGTCCGGTGATGCGGAGGAGGGAAGCCCGCACTCCCCTGGCTGGCTGGATCACAGGGAGGTGGGCTATAACTACCGGCTCTCCGAGATGGCATGCGCCCTTGGCCGGGTGCAGTTGAGTCGGCTTGACGAGATGCTGGCGATGCGTGAAGCCGCTGCCAAAAGGTATAACGAGCTCCTCGCGGAGATTCCAGGCCTGGAGCGGCCGGCGATCGAGCTTCCGAAGCGGGTGATCAGTTGGTTTGTTTATGCGGTTCGTCTTCCAGGAGACGTAAGCCGGAGGCAGGTGCAATCTGAACTTGCCGGTAAGGGCATTGCGACCGGGCGCTACTTCCCGCCCATTCACTTGCAGCCGAGTTGGCGTGGCCAGGCGAGATCCGGATACTCGCTGCAGGTGACGGAGGCGGTTGCACCCCGTATGCTGGCACTGCCCTTCTTCAACCGAATTGCTGCGGATCAACAGCGGGAGGTCGCCGAAGCCCTCAATCGCGCTGTTTTAAACGAGTCGCGAGCGAGTAAATCAGGGCGCGAAGACTAGTGCGACAGGAGGATCACGCCCAGAACTACGCAAAGGGTGGCCATCCAGCGCCGCCGATCCACGTGCTCATGCAGGAAGAGTTTTGCCGCCACGGCATTGCCGACGTAGGTCAGGGCGGCGATCGCCGGCCCCGCCAGCGAGAGGTTGGCGATGCTGAGAGCGAAGAGCATGGAGAAGAAGTTCAGCGCCATGCACAGCGCACCTGTCACAAACCGAGCGTTGGTCAGCACGGCGGCGATGGTCCCGCCCAACCCGCGACGGGAGCGCAGATCATCCAGGTCGCCCAGTTGTCGCATGCCGGCGGCGATCATCACCTCGCCCATCACGGCCAGAGTGGCGACAAACAGGATAGCTGACCAGACATGCAGCAGTGGAGAAGCCGTCATCGGCCCACTCCGGCGTCCATGTGATCCAGTTCCGGGTGCTCAGTTCGCGAGGGCCCCCCGGCTACAAACCCGACCGCGGTCACAATCAGCAGAACTCCTATCCAGCGCCACAGCGAGAGATGTTCGTGCAGCCAGAAACGCCCCATCAGAGCGATTACGACATAGCCAAAGGCCGTCGCCGGCATGACGAAGGTCAGGTCTGCCCAGCTCAGGGCGGTGGTGTAGAGGGAGAAGAAGCCGATGAGCAACACAATCCCGATGTCCACATAGGGATTGAAGAGGGCGTGCCAGAGCAGCCCCAGGTGATGCAGGTTGACCGCTCCGATCTGCTCCATGCCTCGTTTGAGGAAGGAGTCACCGATGGAAGCCGAGAGCATGACGCCCAGCAGAATGGCATACTGCGATGGCCGCAGAACGTGTTTCACGTGCATCCCTTCATTGTTGCCGGCGGGAGATCGCCGCCTGGCGGGCCAATCAAAAAGGAAGGGCGGCCGGCGTGGATCGCCAGCCGCCCTTGCCTTCAGAGGCCTCTATGCATTCTGTCCGACGCCCTTGCGAGCCTTCAGCGCATTCTGCTCCCGTTTTTCACGAGCAGCCTTGTTGCGCTGCGAGCGCAGCTTCATGAAGCTCTTTGCCTCGACGTAGAGACGGGGCACATCGCGGTTTACAATTGCCTTCCATACCACCCGGGCCGCGGCTTTGGGACGGAAGTAGTACTCGTCGTAGAACTTGTGGACCATCTCCATCACGTACTCGGTGGGCAGGCCGGGATACTCGATGTGGGCCATCTGGTGTCCGCCGCCGTCCTCCATCTTCTCGTTGGTGATGAAGTGATTGCGCTTGGCAAAGTCGTAGAACTCCGTGCCCGGGTAGGCGTGCGCCACGCTCACCTGGATGGTCTCGCAGTCCAGCGTCTTGGCGAAGTTGATGGTGTTGCGGATCGAGTCCTTGGTCTCACCGGGCAGGCCAAGAATGAAGTCCGCATGGATGACGAGCCCCAGGTCGTGGCAGTCCTTGACGAACTCCCGCGCCCGTTCCACGGTGGCGCCCTTCTTGATGTTCTTCAGGATCTGCGGATCGCCGGATTCGAAGCCTACGATCAGCAGGCGGCAACCAGCCTCCTTCATCGCCTTCAAGGTATCGCGATCCGTGGTGACGCGGCTGGTGCAGCTCCAGGTGAGGCCCAGCGGCTTGAGTTTCTCGCACAACTCGATGGTGCGGGCCTTCTGGATGTTGAAGGTATCGTCATCGAAGAAGAATTCCTTCACAAAGGGAAAGTTTTCCTTGGCCCACTTCATCTCCGCGGCAACGTCATCGGTGGAGCGCTTGCGCCAGGCGTGTCCGCTCAGGGTCTGTGGCCATAGACAGAAGGTGCACTGGGCCGGACATCCGCGCGTGGAGTAGAGGGCGATGTACGGATGCAGAAGAAACGGCACGTTGTAACGTGTGACGTCGATATCGCGCTTGTAGATCTTGGTTGCCCAGGGCATCGCGTCCAGGTCTTCCACCTGCGGGCGATCCGGGTTGTGCTGAATCACGCCGTCGGCGTCCTTGTAGCTGATGCCCAGGATCTCCTGGAGAGGCTTGCCGTTGGCAAACTCCACCACCGAGAAGTCGAACTCGCGGCGGCAGATGAAGTCGATGACCTCACACTCGTTCAGGGCGCGGTCCGGGTCTGTGGTTACGGGCGGCCCGACGAAGCAGATCTTCAAGCCGGGGTTGGCCTTTTTGATGGCCCGGGCAAGCGCATGATCGCCAGACCAGCCCACAGTGGAGGTGAAAAGCACCAAAAACTCGTACTCTTTGGCGATCTCAATGGTCTCCTGGGCGCTCACATGATGAGGAGGAGCATCGAGCAGTCGGGAACCCTCGAGCATTCCGGCCGGATAGGTCAGCCAGACAGGGTACCAATAGGACTCGATCTCTCGAGTCGCGGGCCAGCGCGAACTGGCGCCACCATCGAAGTTTTCAAAGGACGGCGGGTTTAGGAGAAGTGTTTTCAGTGGCATAAGATCCCATTTGATTTTACCACTCTCGGCTCATGAAACTCCGAGTTCGCGGGGTTCCTGGTTATCAGGATGAGCCGTAGACGAGGGAGCCGGGTGTGTTTTGTGCTGGTCTGGAATCAATGGCTTATGGCGCCGGCCGGCAGGCCCTCGGCGAGGGCTTCCGCACCTTTGAGCCACTCCTCCAGACGGCCGGTCTGTTCGAGCAGATTCACCCGTGCCTGCTGCAGTTGGTACTGAGAATCCAGTAGATCGAGGGTTCGCGCTCCAGCATCCAGCAGGGCCCTCTGCTTATCTTCGGGGGTCATCGGAGCCTCGTTCGGGTTGCTGCTGCTGGAGTTAAGCTCGGATTCGATGACGCTCACCTGTTCCTGCGCAATCGCCTGATCAAGCTCGGCGACCTTGCTGCGCGCGGCCAGTTCTGCCGCGCTTCGGCGGAGCTTCTTACGTCCCTGCAGAAACTGTTCGCGCTGGGCCTCTGATTCGAAGTAGGCCCGATGAGCCTCTGCCATGGCCTCGGCTGCCTCATCCTGATGGTGGCGGTCATAGATGGGAAGGTTCATGGCGAGATAGAAGCTCACGGCATTCTCGCTCTTACCTAAAAAGGCTGGATAGTAGGTTGTATAGGAGTTCTGGCTGGTGTCAATGCGCGTGTAATTGATTCCAAAGCTCATCTCGGGCCGCAGCAGGTAACGGCTCTTTCCAAATGCCAGTTCCTGCTGACTCCGGGCATTTTCCAGGGCAGCCTGCACTCCGTCGCTATTGGTCTGGTCTTCCACGGTGGTGGAAGCCTCCACGGCGGGCACGGACGGTATGGAGCTTTGAACCGTAATGATCTGATCATCGGGCAGCCCAATCAGCCTGGAGAGATGATTGCTCAGTAAGGCGGCATCATCCTGCAGGTCCATCCTGTCCAGTTGAATCTGGGCTGCGGTCCGCTGTGCCTTGAGCAGATCCATCCGGGTATTCTCACCCGCATCCAGACGCTCCTGTGCGATCGTAACCAACTGCGTAGCATCACTGGATTCCTGGTTCAGCACCTCCAGCTTGCGTTCATCGCTGTTGAGATTCAGGTAGGTTACAGAAACATCCTGTTCTACCTGGCTGCGCATATCCTCCAACGAAAGCTTCGCAGCCCGCAACCCGGAGGCTGCCGCGCGGATGTTATCGCGCTGAGAAAAATTGAAGACCAGTGACTGGCCGGTCAGGCTGACCACTGTAGGCAAAGCGGTCGGGACGCCAAATCCCTCTCCATATCCAACACTGGCGCCCGCGGTTGGAATATATACGTCGCGCGTTTCGTTGAGCGCCGCCTGCGCCTTGCGTACTGACGCCTCCCACATCCGGACCCGGGCATCGTTCTTCAGCGCCAGATCTACCGCCGAGCCCAGAGAAATCTGCGCCGAGGCTCCAGCGGCACACGTCGCCAGCGTCACCCAACCGATCGCCCATCCAACTCGCAGACCCATCTTTAATTCCTTTGGACTTCCTGAACCGTTTCCCGGTGCAGACAGAAGCCCCTTTTGGGGGCGTTACCCATCCGCCTTACAACTGGCGCAACGCCCTTTGTGCCGGCACATAACCGGACGCCAACGCCAAAGCCTTTTCAAACTCGATCTTAGCGCCCGCCTTGTCTCCCTGGCGGAGCAGTATCTTTCCCAGCATCACGAATACCTTCACGGCCGGCGCGGCGTCGCTCCTGGCACTACCCTGCAGATACTCCCGCAACGCGCTCTGTTCCAGTTCCGGCTCGCGATGCATCTCACCCAGCAGGCTGGCTACATCGACGACGCTGGCGTCCCGGTCGCGGTCCACGGCCAGAGCACGCTTGAGGGCATCCACGGCCTTGTCATACTCGCCGCGCTGACGATAAAAGGCTCCCAGGTCAACCCATGCGTCCGGATGGTTGGCAACGGCCGTGGCGGCCTGAAACTCCTGCTCCGCCTTCGTATAATTCTTTTGATTCTCTGCAACCAGCGCTCGAATCCTGTCTGCCTGCTGGGGAAGGCTGCTCTGCACTCGCTGAGCGAGCGCCAGGGCCTTGTCCAGGCCTCCTCCAAGCAACGACGGGGCGTCAATATAAAACTCACTCAGGTCGTTGACGGCGGCTCCGTTCTCCGGGTCCAGGGCTACAGCCGCCACGAACGCGGCCTTCACCTTCAGCGCCAGCGTGAGGCCCGAGACGGGTCCTGCAGCTTCAGCAGCCAATCCGTCGGCTCTACCCAGCCAGTCCTCCGCCGTACTGCTCCGCGGCATCATCCGCACGGCCATGGCGCAGGCGTTCATGGCCTCATGGGCGTGCTGTTCGGCATAGTAGCTGCGGCACATCACCAGGTACGCTGCTCCATCGTCGGGATTGGACGCTGTAATCTTTTGAGCCATGGCCAGAGACTCATCCAGGTTGCCGGTGAGCAGGGCTCTTTCTGCGGCAGATTCCTGCACGGCTGCGTCGGTTGCACTCTGTGGGCCCACATTCACGCCAATGCTTGCGTACAAGGGCAGCGTGAAAAGAACCAGCAGCAGGAAGACCGGCAGCAGCGGGGTAGAAGAAAACTGGAGCTTCCTCGCATCGATCAGGCCCCGATCCGGTCGTTCGTTGCATCCTCCGGTCACAGAAGATCTCACCTACTGGCGCACCTTTACGTGCAGGCCGTCCGTCATGTCCACTTCTGATTTTGCTCCGAGAGCCACCTCGTCTCCCGGCTGCAGGCCGCTGATTACCTGAAATCTCTGGAGGTTGACCAGTCCTACTTTGACGGGCGTCATGACCAGGCGGTCTCCGACGATCCTGAAGACATAATCGACGCCATCAGTGTGCAGGGCCTCGCGCGGAAGGCTCAGCACGTCCTTGACCGTCAATTCGGTTACAGTGACGGTCACATTCGTATTGGGCAGCAGGACGCCATTGGCGTCATCCACACTGATGAGACACTCGCCGACGTTGCGTGTTCCGGCGTAGGTGATGATCGTCTTGGGCGCCTCAAGGATATGTCCGTGCCACACCTCACCGGGTTTGGCCGGCCAGACGATGGATACCGGCTGCCCGGCCTGAAGCATGCCGATCTCCGGCTCGTCGAAGTAGGCCCGAATCTCCATCTTTTTCAGATCTGCCATGTAGACCAGCGCGTCTCCGCTTTGCACAAACTGGTAAGGGGCCACGGGCACGGAGTACACCGTTCCGGCAAAGGGTGCATGAATATCCACCGCTGCACAGAGCGCCTCGGCGGCGTCCACGGCTGCCTGCGCCTCCGCTACCTGCGCCTTCTGCGCCCGGATGTCCTGAGCCGAGTAGCGAACACCATTCTGCGCTTGCGCCTGGGCCTGGCTGAGCTGTGCCTCCGCGGCATGCAGCTGCTCCTGAGCCTGGTTTATCTCATTGGCGGAGGCCGCGCCTTTGGCAGCAAGACTCTGCAGGGACGCGAGGCGTTTGCCGTCCTGCTGCACCTGCAACTGCGCCGTGTCGACGGCACTGCGGGCCGTCAGGCGCTCCGCCCGGGTCCCGCCTTGTTCCATCATCTGCAGAGTGGCGAGATTTACGGCCAAGGCGGCCTCTGCCGCCGCCAGGTCCTTGCGTGCCTCGGTGTCATCCATCCGCACCAGTTCCTGACCGGCCGATACCCGCTCTCCCACGTGTACATCGATGTACTTCACTTCACCGGAGAGCGGAGCGTGGGCCTCAAAGGCATCCACGGGGTCGACCTTTCCATTGGTGGACTTGGTCTGGGTGAGCGTCTGCAACTCTGCCCGGGCCGCTGTGACTTCGACCACCTGGTGATTGGTATGAAGATAAAAAACCAGGAGAAGACCCGCCGCGACCGCGACCAGTGCCCACACTCCTCTCCGCGATCGATACGAAACCTGTTGAGCCATAAGCAAAATGTCAGTATATAAGACTTGCCTTCCCGGCCTGAGGTGTCAAAATTTTTGCGGCCGCTGCATCTTTTTCAACCCTGGAGAAAGTCTGGCTCATCCGTTGGCGCTGTGAGTCCGGATCCCGACGACTCCCAGTTCCCATCCTCCATAAGTGGGATGGAAGTTTCTGTGGAGCCGGAAGGCCAGGTCCAGAAGATCTCCCCGCCTCCATCCCTGCTTCAGGGCAACTTGGGACCAGTCTTCCCTCCGGCTCCACGCGACCCCTGAGAACTTTGCGCCGCGATCCGCATCCTCCACCGTCAGGCGAAGATGGCGATGGTTGACCACACGCGGATCCGCAGCCAGCCGGACACCCCGGCTCAGGAACACGGGTTCCTCATTTCCCCGGCCAAATGGCCCCATCTGCTCCAACTGCGCGAAGAACTCCGCGGTCAGATCCCCCAGGCGCACCTCCGCATCACAGAGCAGGCTCTGCTCCAGGTCCTCCGGCGTGAGCCGATCCGCGGCGTAGGACAGCATTCGCTGCCGCAGCTGACCTACCCGCTCTGAGGGCAGCGAGAAGCCCACGGCGTGGGCATGCCCGCCAAACCGGGTAAACAACCTCGCCTCGCCCTGACCATTCACGGCTGTTAACGCATCGAGCAGATGGAACCCGGCTACCGAACGCCCGGAGCCGTACGCTTCGCCATCCTCGTGGGTGATTACCAGGGCCGGCCGGGCGGTCCGGTCCACGACTCTGGAGGCTAGAATCCCAATCACGCCGCGGTGCCAGGCTCCAGAGCAGGGGCTGGAAGGGAACGTTTCTGGCTGAGTTCCCGGCGCGGTCTGGAGGGATGCATCGTCAAGGACATAACAGGGTGGAGTGGCGACGGCGTGGGGAGGGGGTTGGGTGGCAGCTTCGGACGGGGCTCCTGTCTGGGCTTCGATCTGGGCTTCGATCGTGCGCAGCGCCTCGGCCTCGCGGTTCCTGCGCTCGTCATTGAGGCGATGCAGCTTCTCCGCCAACGTCCGGGCCGTGGTGGCATCCCGGGTGAGGAACATCTCCACCACATCGGAGGCGATGTCCATCCGTCCCGCCGCATTGATGCGCGGCGCCAGGCGGAAGGCCACGTCCATGGCGGAGATCGGCCGTCCAGTATCGATCTGCGCCAACTCCATCAGGGCGCAGAGTCCTGGCTGGGCCGGTTGACGAAGCTCCAGCAGCCCCAGGCGGGCCAGCGTCCGGTTCTCACCGGTCAGGGGCACCGCGTCAGCGATGGTGGCAACCGCCACCAGCTTGAGAAAGGAGGGAAGCATCTTCTCCCGCACTCTGGCCTGTTGCCCCGCATCGGCTGCGCTGCTCTCCAGCAGCGCCTGCACGAGTTTGAACGCTACCGCAGCCCCGCAGAGATCCTTGTACGGATACGGGCAGCCGAGCTGGTTCGGATTGAGTACGGCGATGGCCTCCGGCACGGGAGCCTGCTCCTCCGTGACTTCGGGCAGATGATGGTCGGTAACGATGAGGTCGAGTCCCAGTCGCCGGGCCTGGGCGGCGGCGGCAAAGGCGCGTATGCCGGTATCTACGCTCACGACCAGGCGCACACCCTCGGCGGCTGCCGCCTCGATGCGGGCATCCTGCATCCCATAGCCTTCGCGGACGCGGTGGGGGATGTGATAGCGGACGTCAGCCGTCCGTCCCAGCCAGGCAGCGGCGCGCTCCAGCCCGGTCTTGAGCAGGACTGTCGCCACGGTGCCGTCCACGTCGTAGTCCCCGTAGATCAGCACCGGTTCCTGGCGTTCGATCGCCGTTCGCAGTCGGGTCACAGCCGCCTGCATGCCGAGCATCTTGCAGGGATCATGCAGTTGTCCCATCCCCGGCTGCAGAAAGGCTCGGGCTGCCTCGGCCGTCTCCACTCCGCGGGCGATCAGGATCCGGGTGATCGGTTCGGGAACCCCCAGCACCCGGGCCAGTTCCGCGGCCGCCTCACCCTTCTGCGCGGCTACGATCCACCGATCCTGAATCCGCTGGTTTTGCAATACAGCTCCCATGCCTGCGACCTTGTCGGAATCGACCTCCGCCAGCCGTCGCGGTTCTCTCCGCCGGGAAGGGAGAGTTCAGCCCGGCGCTGGTCGATGCCTGGGCTATTGTTCTGTGGATCTGTCTCTGGGGGCGCCGGAGCGCACTCCGCGGGGAAGATATCCGTTGATGTCATGACCCCGATGTTGTTGGCCGGATATTCCGGCCTGGCAGGACGCCGGCAGGCGGCAGAACGAAGGGTCCAAGGCTCTACCCTCCGCTTCTGTTGTCTCTATTCGTCGTCGCGGTCGTCCAGAAGAATCTGCCCCATATGATCCGCCGCGGAGTCCATCAGATCCTGAAATACGTCGTACCATTCGGTGGCCGTCTCATAGAGAAAGATGACGCCTCCGTGGGCGAATCCAAGCTGAAGGTAGCCGGTCTTGCCTACGTGCTGCTGCAGGCCCTGGGCCTCTTCCAACTCTGCGGCATCCCCATCCGGATAGGCCTGGCTGCGTAACTGGCTGATCAGTGCGGAGAGGTCCTCCGGCTCCAGAATGACCTCGCTCATGGTGAGGAATGGAGCCTGTGCGGCCTTGGCATGCTCCACAAAGTCCTTCCAGCCGTCCACGTCGTCTTCTTCAAAGACAACGGTAGGCACGTTCTCCTGTACGAAACTCTTCATGCGCCGCATGCCATGCCCGGCGATGAACGCAACCATGTCGTCCTTCACTGTGGATAAATCATCAAAGGCCATAGACCTATTCTCGCAGAAGTGATGTCTGCCTGCCGATCCATTGTGTGCGTGCTAACCTATGATTGCCCATGATCTTTTCCAAGGATTACGTAAGCTACCTTGCCCGCCAGACCAGCAAACACCTGGTAGCCACCAGGATGATCAAGACCGATAAACCGGCCCTGGTCGATGAACGGCTGGCGAACGCTCTGATTGAAGAACTCTCCCTTGAAGATCGCATCAACGAAGAAGTTCGCGTCATACTCGAAGCCTTTCAGGACGATATGCTGAAATCCGGGGCCAGCTATCCCGAGATGTTCAAGAAGGTGAAGCAAGAACTGACCCGGAAATACAAGGCGGTACTATGAGCGCCATGCGCGGAGCTCCCGATCTCAAACCTACGTACACCACCCGCATCTCTGACGACAAGCTGAACAAGCTGGCTCATACGGTTGCCGACACTCTGGCCATGATTGACGAGGTCGACTTTCTGGAAGACCGCAACACGATCCGCCAGGAGGCTCGAAAGGCGCTTACGAAGCTTCTGCTGGAAGAGGTGAAGATCGACGCCGCGGCGCGCCAGAAGATTGCCTCCCAGCGGCGCATCATCCCGGAGGGCTCCCAGGAGTGGGATATCCTCTACCGCAAGTACTATAACGATGAGGTCAAAAAGCTGGGTCTCTAGCCCGGGTGGGTCGTGGAGAGCCGAAGGGTACACTCCACCGCCCTTCTCCAGGCGACCCGCTTTTGCTATACTCAGAAGGTCGCAACGGATTCCCCATCCGTGTATGGCGTTATGGTGTAACTGGTTAACACGTCGCCCTCTCAAGGCGAAGAGTCCGGGTTCGAGCCCCGGTAACGCTACCAAAATCAATCAATTACCATAATTTGAACGAACCGGACCCGCGCGAGGAGTTCCTTCCGACCGGCTGTGTCGTCTGGCTCGCTACCCTTGGCCGATCCCCTCGTCGAGGACGAAACACGGCACCCGCATCCGCTGCCGGATTCCATTCAGAGATCCAGAGCCGGTTGTTCGAAGCTTCCTGCAAGGGAAAAAGGGGAGCAGGTCTGGAGGATTATCCTCCACCCAGCGCTCCCCCTTCTTTCCCAAAGCCAAGATCCCCCAAAGCCAAGAGATCGTTCAGATGAGGTTCGTCAACAGAAATTTCGAAAAGAGGTTCAGGCCTTCGGTTGCAGTCCCTTGATTACCTCAAAGAGATCTTCGCCGACGGTTCTGTTCTTGGCGATCGCATCTTCCAGAGGGATATCTGTAATCTTGTTGCCTTGCAGCACGACCAGGCGCCCGTTCTTGCCCTGATGCATCAGGTCGATGGCGGCGACTCCATAGCGGGTGGCCAGCATACGATCAAAGGCTGTCGGAGTTCCACCGCGCTGGGTGTGTCCCAGGTTCACGCTGCGGGTCTCATAGCCGGTGCGCTTTTCAATCTCCTCAGCCAGCGCCTGCCCAATGCCGCTCAGCCGGGCATGGCCAAAGGAGTCCAGTTTGGCGCCGAGGGTTGCCTGTCCGGCGGTCTCTGAAAGCTTGGCCCCTTCGGCGACCACCACCAGGGCAAAGCGCTTGCCGCTCTCCCAGCGCGCGCGCAGGAGGCGCACCACTTCGTCCATGTCGATAGGCTTCTCCGGCGCAAGGATCACATCGGCTCCGCCTGCAATTCCCGCGGTGACGGCGATCCATCCTGCGTCGCGGCCCATGACCTCTACAACCTGGACGCGGCTGTGCGCTTCAGTGGTGGAGTGCAGCCGGTCCACTGCCTCGGTTGCAATGGTCACCGCGGTATCGAATCCAAAGCAGACATCGGTTCCGCTCAGATCGTTATCAATGGTCTTGGGAACCCCGATACACTGTACGCCGCGCTTGACCAACTCCACGGAGATCGACTGCGTGTCGTCTCCGCCCATGGCGATCAACGCATCCAGATTGTGCCGCTTGATTGTGGCCAGGCAGCTTTCGAAACCTCCCTCGATCTTCTTCACATTGGTCCGTGAAGAGCGCAGAATGGTTCCTCCGCGGTGCAGAATGCCGCTGGTGGTCTGCAGGTCGAGGGGCATGGTGCGGTCGTCGATCACTCCGCGCCAGCCCTCCAGAAATCCTACAAACTCATCTCCGTAGTGGCTAATGCCCTTGCGCACTACGGCCCGAATCACCGCATTCAATCCGGGGCAATCCCCTCCGCCTGTCAACATCCCGATTCGCATGTCTTGCCTCCTAAGCAATCAAGACGATGATAACTCTGTTGCAGGTGAAAGTTGGCTCTCGCCCGGGTGCGGCAGCTTCTCGGTTGGGGAAGAAGTTCATCGGTGATGAGGCTTCGAATGTATCGCTCCGGCCAATTCGGAGGACATGGTATACCAAGCCGAATACCAGCATGCCGGGGCTTTCAGCAAAGACCGCTGAAGGGTTGGAAGTTGACGCCCGAGCTGCTAGTTGGGTCGCAGCCGTGCCGATTGATTGACGCCTTTGGTGAGCCTCTGCGAGACTCAAAACATGGCATATACGGGAAGAGTTGAACTAGCAAGGGATCGTAAGCTGCGCAACAGCAACACGCGCCTCTACCGCGCCGCACACTGGCCCCTGTGGATCTGGGTCTTCTTTCTCGCTCCTGGACCATTGACCTTCAGTCTCTTTGCCAGCGGTATGCACCGCGGCAATTTAATCTGGCTGGCGCTGGTGCTGGCCGGTACTGGTGTTGCGGCTCTTCGCGGGAGCCTTCCCGGTGCTGAGCCTTGTCCTTACATCCTGCGTTTTGACGAGGACAGACCAAACCCCCTGTATCGCAGGGTCTGCTACACCTTTGCCTGGAACGCGGTGCTCAGTTTTGCCTTGCTGAATCTGAGCGGCCTAATGATGGCGGCTTTGACCGGCAGTTGGCACCTGAAGCAGATCTACGACTATGGCTACCCCCCACTCTGCCTGCTGATTCTCCTTCTGGGAGCTCTGGGCAAGCTTCCGCGGGTGGGAACCTCGACCCTGGGGGAGGGAACGGAACGGCGATACTTCTACGGCTCCGTGTGGGCCGTTACAATCTCACAGACCGTTCTGCTGATTCTCTGGAAGCTGCTGCCGCGCAACCACGACTCGGATGTGGCGAAGCTTTTTCTCTTCGTCGCGGTTCTGGCGTTGGCGGGCATGGCGGCGCGGCAGGGCAAGTTTCCTCGGACGCGGCCCATCCTGCCCGGTGAGTCCATGGTTGCGGACTGAGCCGCATTCGCGGGGTTCCAATCGAAGCCTTGGGGTTGGAGGACTCAATCCTTATGGCTTCCGCTCGACAATAGATGCTAGAATAGATTAGATCGTCGAATCCGACCTGGTGTCCTTGCCTGTTCCGCTTCATCGCTAAACTTGCAAATCGTCCCATCCGAGAGTTCAGCGATACATTTTTTCAAAAGGAAGCACAGATATGGAACAGGGAACAGTGAAGTGGTTTAACGACGCCAAGGGCTTTGGATTCCTCAGCAGGCCGAACGGTGAGGATGTATTCGTACACTTCTCCGCAATTCAGAGCAACGGCTTTCGCTCGCTGCAAGAGGGCCAGGCCGTTCAGTTCAACGTGGTCAAGGGACCCAAGGGCTGGCAGGCAGAGAACGTTCAGCCTCTCTAAAGAGATCGAAGCGATCTAAAGATCTGAAGACATGGAAAACGGGAAGAACGTGAGTTCTTCCCGTTTTGCATTGTGCTGAATCGTCTTTCGGGTGCGCTGCAGGCACGGAGACTCGTCTTCCGGAATCGGGTCTTCTGGTTCTTGTTCCGCCGCTGCTAGAACGGCTCCCGATTGCTGATTCCATCGACGATGCGCAGGATGCCGCGCGGATTCGCATCGTGCAACTCCTCGGGCAGGGCCGCCTGGGGAAATCCCTGGTAGCACACCGGACGCGCGAAGCGCAGAATGGCCAGTGTACCCACGGAGGTGAACCGGCTGTCCGAGGATGCGGGATATGGTCCTCCATGGACCATCGCATCGCAGACCTCCACGCCGGTGGGATAGCCGTTGAAGAGCACGCGCCCCGCCTTGCGTTCCAGCACCGCAACCAGGTCCGCGTATGCGGCCAGATCCTCCTCTGTGCCCAGCAGGGTTGCTGTCAGGTGTCCCTCCAAGTGCTCCGCCGCGCGCAGCATCGCCTCACGCCCAGCGCAGCGGATCACCAGCGAGGTGGGCCCAAAGATCTCTTCGCTCAGTTCGGGCTGTTGAAGAAAGGCATCGATCTCTGTCTCCAGCAATACCGGCGCGGCGCTGCACGCGCCGCTGGTCTGGGTTACCCGCCCTGCCGGCACGCCGCAGGACAGGGCCCGTTCCTCGATCGCTCTCCGGTAGTTTGCGGCTATCGCCGGCGTCAGCAGCGTAAATCCGGTGCTGTCCCGGGTGAGCCGGTGTAGTTCGCCGAGCAGGAGTTCTGTTTCCTCGAGATTGGGTACAAAGACCATCCCCGGTTTGGTGCAGAACTGGCCCGCTCCCAGGGTGAAGGAGCCAAACAGCCCAGCGGCGATCTCCCTGGTCTGGCTCGCAAGCGCACCGGGCAGGACGAAGACCGGATTGGTGCTGCCCATCTCCGCGAAGCAGGGGATCGGGTTGGGCCGGCCTGCTGCGAGAGACATCAGAGATTGTCCTCCCCGGCGCGATCCGGTAAAGGCCACCGCGCAGGTGAGCGGATGCTCAACCAGCGCCTGTCCCACCGCGAAGCCGGAGTCGAAGAGCAGGGAGAAGAGGCCATGAGGCGCGCCGCAGCTTTGCAGGCTGTCTGCAAGAATCCGACCCACCAGTTCGCTGGTGCCCGGATGCGCCGGATGAGCCTTGACCACCACCGGGCATCCGGCGGCCAGAGCGGAGGCGGTATCGCCGCCGGCCACGGAGAAGGCCAGGGGAAAGTTGCTGGCTCCGAAGACTACCACCGGACCCAGCGGTTGCAGCATGGAGCGCAGGTCCGGACGCGGCAGCGGGGTGCGGTTCGGAAGCGCTCGATCGATGCGCGCCTCCACCCAGGAGCCCTCCTCGACGACCCGCGCAAAGAGACGGAGCTGGTTGCTGGTGCGCTGTGTCTCTCCCTTCAGCCGAGGCTCGGGTAGCGCCGTCTCCATCTTCGCTCGTGCGACGAGCTCCGCCGTGGCGGCATCGAGTCCGTCGGCGATGGTGCGCAGCAGCCTGGCCCGCTCCGTGCCAGTACTCTTTCGCCAGACCAGGAAGGCAGCCTGCGCTGCCTCCAACGCCTGCGCCACCTCCTGTTGCGAGGCTGAGAAGAAGGCCGGTTCCACAGCCTCGCCGGAGACTGGATTGACGGCATGAAACGGTGAGCCGGTTTTCGAACCTTCCCGGCCTGCAATCAGGGAAACCCCAGAGATCTCCATATACTCCTCGCGATGCTTTTGTCTTGGTTATCCTCCGATGGTCTCCAGTTGCCGTGCGGGCCGCAGATCGCGTGCCTTTCGAAGTGGAGGCTTCATCGGAGCTTCACTGATTCATCCCAGGGCTTACCATACGCTCTTCCCAGGCTTGCCGACCGCACCTCTATGCAGCGGGGAACGGTGTGCTTCGCAAAGAGGGCCGATGCGTCAGTGCTTGCCGCACTGCGGCGCGAACCTCTTCCAACTCTGCCCCGATCACCTCCAGCCGCGGTGGTCGAACCCGGGCATTGCCAATGCCGATCTCCTGCTGTACCTGCTTGATGAGTTGAATGAATCTGGGCACGGTATCCATGCGCAGCAGAGGAAGGAACCATCGATATAGCTCAAACGCATCCTCGCGCCGTCCCTCGATGGCGGCCTGGAACAGAGCGACGGACTCCGCCGGGAAGGCATTGACCAGTCCTGCCACCCAGCCGACGGCTCCCGCGCCGACGCCCTCGACGATGGCGTCATCCACGCCCATGAAGATCTTCAGCCGGTCGCCGATGAGCGCCCGTATGGCCGTTACCCGGCGCACATCTGTGCTGGACTCCTTGACCGCAACAAAGTTCTGGTGCTCCCGGGTTAGCTCGGCGATCTGCTCGGGCAGAAAGTCGGTTCCATAGGAGACGGGGTTGTTGTAGAGCATGCAGGAGAGCGGGGTAGCTGCAAAGACGGCGGCGACATGGGTCTTCATCTCGCGCCAGTCGCCGCGGTAGACGTAGGGGGGCAGCACCATCAGCCCGGAACAACCCGCCTGTTCGGCCTGCTTTGCCAATGCCACCGCCTGCGCGGTAGAGAGATCGGAGATGGCAGCGACCACCGGCGGCTGGCCAGCCGCAGCCACGGCGCAGCGCAGAACCGCGAGCTTCTCGTCCGTGGACAGCGTGGCGGCCTCGCCCAGCGAGCCCAGTGCGATGATTCCCGTACATCCGTTCGCCAGTAGCCACTGTACGTGACGGGCGAGAAAGATCTCATCAATACTCAGGTCCGGTTTGAAGCTGGTTGTGATGGCTGGCATTACGCCGTACCACTGCATAGGGTCTCCTTTGCTTCTGCTTCTTGTTGGTTACGGATTGATCTTTTCGGGGTCGATACGCCGCGCTGCTTCGGTTCGCAACGCTGTGAGATCATCTTGAATCAATCTCCGGTTGAGCCGGCGATCCAGCAGCCGCTTCTTCCATAAGGCTTGAAACCAGCGCGGGAAAGATGGGTGGGCGCGCCGGGTCGGGGAGCCAGCCGAAGAGAAATTCTGTGGCTGCGCCACAGATCCGTCCCTGGCAGGGGCCCATGCCGCAGCGGGTATGCAGCCTGGCGTCGCGCGCGCTGGAGCGCTCGCGCAGAGCCCCCATATGGACATCTTCGCAGCGGCAGACGGTGGTTTCTTCTGCGGCCAGATCCCGCAGCCGCGGATTCAGGCGGCAGGCGTGCTCAAGCGCCTGTGTAAACGCCTGGATGGCGGGACGGCGTTGGCTGAGGGAGAGCGCCGCCTCGCTCTTGCCCGCAGCGGACAGTCCGGCGATCCGGCCCTCCAGCAGGGAAGCGTCCACTCCGCCGATACCGGTTGGCTCACCGGCGCACCATACTCCGGGCGTCGAGGTTCGCATCTGCTGGTCGGTAACCACAAAGCCGTCCTGCATCTGGCAGCCGAGCAGAGTGGCCAGTTCGGTGTTGGGAACGAGGTGAAATCCGCAGGCCAGGTAGTCGCACGCCACGTTCCACTGCCGTTCGTTGCGATGCAGGGTGACCGTCCGCAGCCGTGGTTGGGTTCCCGGATCGCGGTGATCGTCGGCGCCGGGTTCTGCCAGAGCCGCCAGCGGCCAGCAGTGGGTAAGAAAAGGAGTTTTTCGGGTGGCCCAGCGATAGGCCGCGCCCTGGCGCAGCTTGCCGGGCTGGCGGAGAAGAGCCAGGCCCAGCGGAGCCATCTGCGCCAGCGATGCCTGCTCGCAGATGGCCACAACCTGGGCTCCGCGCTTGATGAGATGGGCCGCCACCGCCAGGAGCAAAGGGCCGGTTCCGGCGACCACCACACGCTTGCCTGCAATCGGCAGCCCCCCGCGCACCATGGCATCCAGACCGCCAACGCCCATTACATTGGGCAGCGTCCATCCGGGGAAGGGAAGAAAGCGCTCGCGCGCTCCTGTAGCCAGAATCAGGTGGCGAAAGTGAAGATCGGCCGCCGGTACACTCGGGGTGTTGCACTCTGCCCGCAAGACTCCTCCGTCCGGAGCCAGCCTCAGGCAGTCGATCACCCTCCAGCCTGCAAGGCGTACCGCGGGCGCAGCCTCAAACTGCCCCTTCCATCGCCGCCCAGCGTTGGGCAGCGGAGTTCCATGGCGCCATACCTGTCCGCCAGGAGCGGGATTGTCATCCACCACGCCAACCCGCTGCCCGCTTTCGGCCGCTGCAATCGCCGCTGCCATGCCCGCCGGCCCTGCACCGATCACGAGAGTGTCAAAGATTTGTGTCATGGCAAGAGCTGTGCTCCAGTGGTGGTTACCTTCATGCCTGGCAAGCATAGCGTCTGGCAGCTTCGCTGATACGGTACGCCGTCGATGCTGACCCGGCACTCGAAGCAGATTCCCATCCCACACAGCGGTGCTCTGGGCTCTCCGCTCACCGAGGTACGGGTTGGCGTTCCAGCCATCAGCACAGCAGCCGCCACTGTGCAGCCGGGGGACACTCGCACGCTGACTCCGTCCACGCTCAGCACGATGCTATTGCCGTCGCTGGGGAGATCAGTGCTCCGGGTTTCAGTCATGGGCCGCCTCCTCGAAGAGCCCCTGTTGCGACGCCGCGCGGCTTCCATCCAGAAAACGGGCGGGCAGATAAGGCTGGGCGGGAATCTCCGGCTTCACGCCTGCGATCTCTGCTGCCACCAGTTCTCCTGTGGCCAGGGAGGTTGTGATCCCCAGTCCCTCGTGGCCGGTGGCCAGCAGCAGCGACGGATCGTCAGGCCAGGGTCCAATCAACGGCAGCTTGTCTGGCGTCGCTGCCCGAAATCCAGTCCACACGCGAATCGTCTTCAGAGCGCCGATCCGGGGAAGATAGCTCTGCGCCCGCCGCAGCATGGCGGCCAGCAGCGTGTGGTTGATGGCCGCATCCTCCTCGCCAAACTCGCGCGAACTGCCGATCAGAACCTGGCCCGTCTGGCGCGGCTGTACATTGAAGGCGACCGAAGCGCCGGCGACCGAGTGCGCGCTCTTCAGGTACCCAAGTTCCACCAGTTGGTGATGCACAAACCCCGGATACCGGTCGGTGATGAGCAGATGTCCGCGGCGCTTCCGGATGGGCAGTTCGGGCAGAAGGCTGATCGCGCCTGCCCCGCAGGCGTTCACAATCCGACTCGCGGAGAGGCTGCTGCCATCCTCCATCCGCACCTGGCCCCTTCCTGCCGCCACAACGCGCTGCGAGGGGAGCATCCTTGCGCCCAGGTCCATCGCCTGGTGTATCAGGTAGGCCGCGGCGGCCGGGGGATAGAGTACCGCATCGGACGGCACCAGCAGGGCACCTGCCAGACCAGGGCGAAGCTGTGGCTCCGCCGCGGCCAGGGAGTGAGCGTCCAGAACCTCCGTCCGGACTCCAGCGGCACTGTACACGACCTGCTTGCGCCGCACCTCCTGCATCTCTTCCTCGTCGGCGGCCACCCAGAGCGTACCCCTCGGTTCAAACTCAACTTTCGAGGGCAGCTCTGCGGCGAGGGCGCCCCAAAGCTGCTGTGACCGTCGGGTGAGCGCCAGTTGAGCAGGAGAGTCATCCATTACCACGATGTGTCCCATCCCCGCGGCGGTCGCCCCTCCACCGACTCCGGCGGCATCCACCACAAGGGTCGTCAACCCCTGGGCGGCACAGGCCCGGGCACAGGCCGCGCCAACGATGCCGGCACCGACCACGATCACGTCATATGGGTCCGTCATATACGAATTCCGTCTCGAAACGGGTCCTCAGGCTCAAGCAGGAGGTGACCATGCGCGGTGATATAGGCACGACCCGTAATGCTGGGCACAATGGTATCCGTTGAGCCGTTCTGCATGCGGTAGGAGCCCGTAAAGGCCGTGCCCAGAATCCCCTCCTGGCGCCAGATCTGGCCGGGCGCAAGTCTGCCGTCCGCAGCCAGGCAGGCCAGCTTTGCACTGGTGCCGGTTCCGCACGGCGAACGGTCGTAGGCCTTGCCGGGGCAGAGCACAAAGTTGCGGCTGTCCGCAGTTCTGGACGGGGTCGAGATCTCGATGTGGTCGATCTCCGCTGCATCAGCTCCCGTGATCTTCTGCTGCTGGAGCGCGCTGCGAATCGCCCAGGCATACTCGGTCAGCTTGTCACTGTTACCCGGGGTCAGCTCCACTGGAGATCCATCGACCAGAAAAAACCAGTTTCCGCCCCAGGCTATATCGCCGTTTACCGTGCCCACACCGGGAACCGGTACTTGCAGGTTCCTGCGGTAACGGTAGCTGACAACGTTTTCAATGCTGACCTCCGCGTTGGCGTGCAGCGTTGCCTGGACCGAGCCCACAGGGGTTTCAATGCAATGCTGTCCAGCCTGCAGTCGCCCCAGGTGCGCCAGAGTGGCCATCACCCCGATGGTTCCATGACCGCACATCCCAAGGTATCCAACGTTGTTGAAGAAGATGACCCCTGCGGCACACGTCGGGTCTGGCGGTTCCAGCAGCAGGGCGCCTACCAGGACATCGGATCCGCGTGGCTCGTTGATCACGGCAGAGCGAAAGGCATCGTGTTCCGTGGCGAGTCGCTCCAGGCGTTCGGCAAGCGGGCCAGAGCCCAGGTTGGGACCACCGCTCAGTATGACTCGCGTGGGTTCGCCGGCGGTGTGAGAGTCGACAAATTCTATGGGCAGCATTGGCAAGAGCAAGTATATATCTTGTGGACAATAATGTATACCATCGTAGTGCTCCCTTCTTCTGCTCCCAGCTCAAAGCGCGGGTCTGGAGGGATCCTCCGGGTTACAATCCGTTTCGTATGCCAGCGAAAGCAGCTCGTGCAGCCAACCGAACCAACGTCGCCAGTACCAAGCCGTCCGCTCGTTCCGGAGAAGCCGTCGACGAACACGGCAACAGCCTGCGCAAGGCCTTCTACGAGATCCGGGAACTGATCGTTCACGGCCGGATCTCTCCGGGATCCTGGATTGTGGAGGCAGATCTGGCTCGACGCCTCGCAATGAGCCGCACCCCGGTGCGCAGTGCGTTGCACCTGCTGCAGCGCGAAGGGTACGTTCTGGAGCATACGAACGTGCGCAAGTCGCGGATGGTGGTCTCCCCCCTCACCCGGGAAGATGCTGGGGAGTTGTACTCCATCATCGGCCACGTCGAAGGCCTTGCAGGCCGTGGAACCGCCAGGCTGCCGAAGCAGCGGCGGATGGAGATCGCTGGTCAACTGAAGAGTCTCAACCGGCAGTTGCGCGCCATCCTGCAGGACAAGACACCGGCAGCCGGAGCGATCTTCGATGCCGACCACAACTTTCATCGCTTGATCATCGAATCCGGTGCGGGCCCTCGCTTGCGCGCGCTGCACGCATCCATCGAACCCCAGGCGGAGCGTTACTGGCGTCTCTATGCAAGCTCCATTCTCAACGACCTCCATCTCTCCGTGGCCGAACATGACGCGATCATCGATGCGGTGGTGGCCGGAGACCCTGATCGCGTGGAGAAGACGCTCCAGACCAACTGGGAGAACGGCTGTGCCCGACTGGCGCACGTCATCGAGATGTATGGAGAGCGCGGGAGCTGGTGACTGCACCCTCTGCCGGCCCCGATCGCTGCTCTGTCATGCTCCTGCAGGGAGATAGCCTTACTCAGCGATGACGCCGTGATGTACGGTGAGGGAACTCCTTGCGCCCTTGAGAGTGAGCAGACTGCCGAGGAGCGCGGCTATCGGCAGCAGGGCTACGCCCCAGAAGACGGGTCCATAGGAGTAGCGATCGACCACCCGGCCAACGACGAGCGTACTCAATACGCCACCCAGCCCAGCCAGGGTGCCGGCCGCACCGGTGACGGTCGCAACAAGCTCACTCGGAAACAGGTCTCCGGGTAAGGTGAGGACGTTTGCCGCCCAGGAGCTGTAGGCGAAGACGACGACGCAGATCAGTCCCACCGCCTCTGTGGGGCTGCGCATCCCTTTGACGAAGGCTCCCAGAAACATTACCGCCGCACTTCCGGCCATCGCTGCGATGCGGGAGCGTGCCGGCTTCCATCCCCTTCTTACCAGTGCGCCAGAGATGGCGCCGCCGCAGAAGTTCCCGGCTGCGGCTGCTACAAACGGAATCCACGCGATGCCGCCAATCTGCCGAAGGGAGAACGACTGAACCTTGAAGAGATAATCGGGCAGCCAGAAGATGTAGAAGTACCAGATCGAGTCGGCAAAGAAGCGGGCCAGCAGTACGCCTGCGATCCGAGGATCCCGCCATGGCGATTCGTGCCTGCTGGCAGCGGTTTCGCAGATCTCTGGAGCCGGGGCTGCGCCCTTGCAGGTGATTCTCCAGGGCAAGATCCAGAGCATGCCGAGCGATCCGCAGAGCGCGAATGCGGCACGCCATGAGAACGCAAGGGTGATTGTCTCCACAATCGCCGGGGCCAGAATCGCGCCCGCAGAAGATCCTGCATTGAACAACCCCGTGGCGACAGCACGTTTATCCGGAGGGAACCACTCCTGCACGGCCTTTACCGCGGTTGGCCAGTTCGCAGCTTCTCCTATCCCCAAAAGGAAGAGGCAAACGGCCAATTGTTTGGGACCATCGGCAAAGGCAGAGAGCACGCCGGCGGTTGACCACCATAGCATTGCGAGCGTGAGCCCCCATCGAATCCCGATACGATCGACGACCCAGCCGGCCAGAATCTGCATGGCCGTATAACCCACTAGAAAGGAGCTCAGCAGATGGGAGTATTGCGTCGCGCTCATCCCAAACTGCACCCGCAGCACAGGACTGACGAGAGACAGAATCTGCCGGTCGAGATAGTTCAGCAGCGTTGCAAAGAAAAGAAGCCACGCTATGCGCCACTGACGGGTCATTGGTTTCCTCGATCGTGGTGCACTTAGAAACCGATGCTCGCGCCGCCGTCTACGGGGACCACCGCTCCATTGACAAACTCCGCAGCCGGAGAGCAGAGGTAGACGGCGCACCAGCCGATATCCTCCGGTCTCCCGAATCGATGCTGCGGCGTCCGCGAGAGGATCTTTTGCCGGCGCTCCGGGTCACCGTTCAGGGCTGCATCCAGCATGGGTGTCTGAATCCAGCCGGGAGCGATGGCATTGACTCGGATATTGTCGGCTCCAAGTTCACTGGCGAGCGAGCGAACCATCCCCAGGTAAGCAGCCTTTGCGGCGGAGTAGGCAACGATCTTCGGCATGCCGATCAGCGCGCTCATGGATGCGGTGAAGAGTACCGAGCCGCCGCCATTCTGCTTCATGCCGGGAACCACGGCCTGGGTCAGGCTGAAGGCCCCATCGACGTGCGTCTTCAGGATGCCGCGGAAGTCCTCCAGCGTGGTCTCTTCCAGCGTCTTCTTCACGTGAGTGCCGGCGTTGTTCACCAGGATACGGACAGCTCCATGCTTCGCGCGGATATGCTCCACAAACTCCTGCGCTCCGGCCGAATCCGTTACGTCGAACGGCTCGGCAAAGGCGTTCTGTCCCAGGCCCGCTGCAGCCTCCTGCAGAACGTCCAGACGGCGGCCGGTGATGACGACGCGAGCCCCGGCTGCTATCAAGCATGATGCGATGGCAAATCCCAGTCCGGTACCGCCGCCGGTGACGATGGCCAATTGATTGTCTAACGAGAATGGAAGTCTTCCATTGCTATGCACGGCAGCCCTCGAGCAGTCCAGGTGTGTTCTGATGCTTGTACATGATGAAGTATTCGCGGTGGCCCAGCATCTCCGGTTTGGTCAATGTGCCGGAGGCCACATTCCGGACGAGCGTTGCCAGGGAAGTTGCTGCCTGCTCCAGGGTCAACGTTCCGTCCAATACCTCACCGGCGTTGAAGTCAATATCCTCGTTCATCTGTCGGAACGTCTTCGAGTTCCCGGTGATCTTCACCAGGGGCGCAATGGGTGATCCGATCACGCTTCCTCTGCCGGTAACAAACAGAACGATCTGCGCACCGGCCGAGATCAGGTCGACGATACCCTCCGTGTCATTCGGATTCGTATAACCAAACTGCATGAAGTGCTCGTCCGGTACGGAGTCCATTAGCCAGAGACCTGGATGGGAGGGTGTCTCCGCAACCTTGATCACACCCTGAATCGGGCGGGTACCGCTCTTTGCAAAGGCTCCGAGGCTCTTCTCTTCAATGGTGGTGAGTCCGCCGGCAAAGTTCCCGGGTGAGACGGAATACTGGCGAACTGCTCTGCAATATTGCTCTGCCTTCTGGTAGGTATGACGCAGCGAGGTTCGAACCTCTTCGTTTGCGGCTCTCGCCTCCAGTTCGCTGCGAAGACCGATCATCTCCACCACCTCTTCAAAAACAGCCGTTCCCCCTTGATCGATCAGTCCATCGAAGAAGCGCCCGACGACAGGATTTCCAGCCAGGCCGGAGGTTCCATCGGATCCGCCACATTCACAGCCGATCACCAGATCGGACCACGTGATCAGGGTACGGGGGACTGCTTCGATCTCGTGCCTCAGTTCGTGCACAAGTTCTTTTCCGTGGCGAATGCTCGAAGTTGTGCCCCCTTGCTGCTGGATGAAGAAGGATCTTGCCGGACGACCGGAGGTCCGCACGACCTCGGCGATTCGGCCCGGTTGGGTATATTCGCAGCCAAGGCCGACGGCCAGAACGGCGCCCACGTTGGGGTGGCGTCCCAGGGCGAGCATGAGCCGGATGGCATATTCATTGTCATAACATCCAGGAAAGCCGATGACGTGGGTGTCCGGTTCGCCCTGCGCTATCTGGTGAGCGACGAACTCAGCGCATTGCACGGTGTAGATGACGAGCACCAGGTTGCGAACGCCCTTCCTCCCGTCGGCTCGCAGGTAGCCGGTCCATTCGAGATCACTCATAGCGAGTCTCCGTCGGGGCGCCGGAGTTGAGATCCAGATGAGACGATCTGGAGTCATATTGGCTTTTGCAGTTGTGCAGGTGCACCCAATCGCCTGGGCGAATGGGTGCCGTAGCCAGCCCAATCGTCACGCCATACTTGATGATCGCAGCTTCTTCAGGGATAAAGCGGAGTGCTACCTTGTGCCCTGCGGCCGTTTCCTGCGCGGCCCGCAGCACTACGTCCTGCCCCTCGCCGCGGTGTGTAAGCACCTCCCCGGGGCTTGCGTTCTCGAGCAGCGTCGCGACGTTGTCCTGCGCATGAATCTGAAAGATGACACGCTGGTGACTCATAAGATCCCATAGCGATCGAAGACGGCGGTGCTGGTTGCACCCTCCTCGATCTCCCTGCGGACGCGCCGCTCGCCGGCAACCTTGTCTAGAGCTCGCTCAATAACACGCTGTTCAATCTCCTGCGGGATGACCACGACTCCGTCTCGATCGCCGAAGATCAAGTCGCCCGGCTGCACGAGCACGCCTCCGACCTCAAGGGTGCAGCGGAAGGCGGAGACGACAGAGCGGACTCCTGCGTCCTGGGCGAAGCTTCCCCGGCTGAAGACCGGCCAATCCTGTTCAAGAACCTTGACGGTGTCACGGTGAAATCCGTCGATCACCGCGCCTGCCGCACCCCTTGTCCTGGCCGTAGCGGTCATGATCTCTCCCCAGGCGGCACAGTTCATGGTTCCTCCGCCGGCGAGGTAGATCTCGCCGGGTTGAAGCGAATCCAATGCGTCTGTAAGCAGGCCAAAGGGGCGTGCCTGGGGCCCGGTCACCTCAGAGATCTGGACCGGCATGGCGCGCCCGATCAGCCGATGGTCGTGGCGCAGCGGCTTGATCGGCTGGGGGAGGAACTGATGCCACCGGCGCTCAAGATCCAGGATGTCGCCCACCACGGGTGTGAAGAGCTGTTCGCGGATGATTGCAAAGAGTGTGTCGTCTGACGTGGAACTCATACCGACGCCACTGTATCACTGCCCCAGGTGATTATGACAATGCATAAATTCTGTATCTATAATCGTTTTTAACGATGGATCTGCAGCAGCTCAAGGTGTTTCGAGAGGCGGCGAAGTCAGGAGGGTTCACGCGAGCCAGCGCTGAGCTTCGTCTTTCGCAATCAACCGTCAGCCTGCACATCAAGCGTCTTGAAGAAGAACTCGGCTGCCCTCTGTTTCTTCGCGCCAGGAAGCGCGTCTACCTGAACGACGCCGGGCGGTTGCTGCTGGAGCATGCGGAGAGGATCTTCAGCGCCGTGCGCGATGCCGAGATGGCCCTGGGAGAGCTTACCGAGCAGCAGCGCGGCATCATTCGCCTTGGCAGTGGAGCCACTACGCTCACCTATCTTCTGCCGCGTATCCTCGGCGCGCAGCAGAAGAGGCATCCAGAGATAGAACTCGTCGTTACCACGGGGTCCAGCGAGATGCTGGCGCTCGCAGTACATCAGCAGAAACTGGACATGGCGGTGGTGATGCAGCCGGTGGATCCGTCTCTTTCGATCGAATGGCTGCCTCTCTTTCGCGAAGAGCTGGTGTTTATCGTAAGCTCCTCCCATCCGATCACGGAGAAGCGGTCGCTTCAGGCTGATGATGTCAAGGACATTCCCTTTATCTCATTTCATGAGGGGACGGCGATGAGATCTCATGTTGACCGCGAGTTGGAGGCTCTGCAGATCGTTCCGCGGGTCACCATGGAGTTCGAGAACATCGAAGCGATCAAGGCGATGGTCCGCGCCGGACTTGGCGGCGCCATTCTGCCGGCATGCAGCGTTCAGGGATCCCAGGCTGCTCTGCGAGCGATGAGGTTCCGGGAGCACCGCATGGGAAGAGAGCTCATGCTGGCGCTGCCAAAATCAGCCTATGTACCGCGATCCATTGCCAACTTCGCCAACCGCCTTGCCAAGGGGCTTACCGGGAAGAATGTTCAGCAACTCCGCGAGTCGCATCCCGGCGCCTGCTAGCCACGCGCACGGCCCGCTGCATGGTGCGGCCCGCGGACGCTCGTGGGATCCCCGGTAGTTTCGCTGAGCCGTTGCAGCTCCAGATGCGTGTCGGGCGCGCATCGGGCACGCATCTGGCACGAACTCCAGATTGCGTCGCAGCGGTATCCGTCGATCATTGCAGGTTATCTGAGCTGTGAAGATCGATCTCCTGTTTCCCGGCATCCGTCGATCAAATTGTTCGATTAAACAGATGAACATCCGCGAATCCGAGGTGGTAGAGTGACGAACGAAAGAGAAACTGTTCCTGATAACGGAGACGAGATTGATGTACGCAAAGTCATTCAGTGAAGGGGAGCCATTTCGCTGCGCCGGAAACGAGTTCGTGATGTTGTTGCCGCGGGACAACACGGGCGCGTGTGAGGCCGTGCTGCAGATGGTTCGCCCCGGAGGGACTACGCCCTCCAACAGTCATGAGACGTTTATGCAGATCTACCTGATATGGAGCGGGGAAGCGGAGATCTTCATTGGATCGGAGTCTCAGCGAGTGACGGCTCCAGCCATCGCTTTTGTGCCTCCGCGCACCGAGCACTGGGTGACCAATCTCCTGGCGGATCGCGAGCTGCATTACCTCTACATCAGCGTGTGGCCCAGTGGAATTCCGCAGGAGGAGTCCGAGGGGGGATGGAAAGAGGTTTACGCAAAGATTATTGACAGTTATGCCAGCCGGGGCTATCCGGCGGAGATCAAGCAGTAGCCGGGGAGTTGTTCTGTGAAGATCAGCGATATCGCAATCAGTGTGATCGCCAATCCGTACTCGGAGATGGTGACCTCAGGCGTCAAGGGCGGCAAGGCTTCACACGATGTCGTCTTTCTTCAGATCAAAACGGACGAGGGGATTGAAGGCCATGCCTTCGCATGGGGCGGCCGCAGCGGCCTGGCCACCGCTCATCTGATCGCCAGTATCATTCGACCGTTGCTCATCGGCCAGGACCCACTGGATCGCGAACGGCTCTGGCAGGAGGTTCGACGGATGGACCGGTGGTGGGGGTTCCTGCCCATCTACGCCCACGGACCCGTCGATGTGGCACTGTGGGATATCGGCGCCAAGGCCGCCGGAGTTCCGCTCTACCGCTTCCTCGGCGCCTATCGGACGAAGCTGCCTGCCTACGCAAGCTCCCTGATTTTGCCCACGGCGCAGAGCTTTGTGGAGCAGGCGAAGCAGTATCGAGCGAAGGGCTTTACGGCTTACAAGATTCATCCGTGGGGAGAGCCCGTGCGCGACGTGGAGGCCTACCGTGCACTGCGTTCGGAACTGGGCGGCGACTTCGTGCTGATGTCGGATCCTGTGGCGGGATACAACCAGCAACAGGCGTTACGCATTGGGCGAGAGTTGGAGAGGCTGAACTATTACTGGTTTGAAGAACCACTCTCGGACTACGACCTGTACGGCTATCAGGAGCTGTGCCGCGCGCTGGAGATTCCCATCGCCGGAGTGGAGTCCACCCCCGGCGGTCTCTTCGGCACAACTCAGTATCTTACGCAGCGCGCCGTCGATATCGTGCGCAGCGATGTTTCCTGGAAGGGCGGGGTAACCGGGTTGATGAAGACCGCGGCGCTATGTGAGGCCTTCGGTGTGAACTGCGAGATTCACACGACGACCAACGCACTGTTGGACATCGCGAATCTGCATGTGAGTTGCGCGATTCGGAACTGCGAATATTTTGAGATCCTCATTCCGCAGGAGCCGTTCAGCTTCGGGGTCAGGAATCCGATTCGGATCGACTCGGAGGGGTACGTCAGCGCACCCGAAGGCATCGGCCTGGGCGCTGAGATCGACTTCGATCTTCTGGATAACCACATGCTCTGCCGCATATAGGGAGGCTGCATCGGGTCTGCCCCCTCGGTCTGATGGAGGTGTCTGGTCGTCCAGGGAGAGCTTCGCCGCAGACGAGCAGCTCGGCCTGCCTGGGGATGGATGACCGGGGTAGGGGTGCGGCAGTAGGAGCCGAGCCGTGATTGCCGGAGATCCAGTCGAGAATATATTTACTATACGAAACTGGAGGCAGCAGGGTATGATTACCTTCGCATCAGCCGTTTGAACTGTGCAGGGCGGACTGGAACGGGCCGTCAGCAGGGAACTCCTGAATTCGAAAGGAGGATTGCGTTCTGACAGACGCAGGGCTGGACGTGTGTGCGGAGCGAAAGGAAGAAGAATGTCTACGGCCCTTACAGGAATCGGATGGCACATGGTGGGCGCGGCCGCGGCGGCGTCCTTTTATGCGCCCATCGAAAAGGTGAAGCGGTGGTCCTGGGAGACCACCTGGGTGGTTGCCGGCATCTTCTCCTGGATCCTGCTCCCGCTTCTGGTTAGCCGGATGCTGCTTGCGGATATTTTCAACTTTTACTCGAGCATCCCCGGCCATGTGCTGATTCTTACCTTCCTCTTCGGCTGCATGTGGGGAGTTGGGAACGTGAACTACGGGCTGACGATGCGCTATCTCGGCATGTCGCTGGGGATTGGTGTGGCCATCGGCGTCACGCTGGTGGTGGGCACCCTGATTCCGCCGATCGTGCATGGACGGCTGGGATACCTCTTTGCCAGCCGCGCGGGTCATTTCACCATCGCGGGCATCGGTCTTGCGCTGCTCGGTATCGCAGTGGTCTCCTGGGCGGGTCATCAGAAAGAACAGAAGATGGGGATCCGGGCGGAAGAGTTCAATCTCAGGAAGGGTCTTCTGCTGGCCGTTCTCTGCGGCATTTTTTCTTCAGGTATGTCGTTTGCCATCGACGCCGCACGGCCCATGGCCGCAGCGGCAGAACACGCGGGCGTGAGGCCGCTGTACGCGGCGCTGCCCAGCTATGTGATCATTATGGGCGGAGGTGCGCTGGTCAACTTTGGCTACTGCTTCTTCCGACTTGCCTTTCGTAGAGAGCTTTCGCTACGCCGCGATCTGGCCGAGCCGCAGCGCATTCTGCTGCGCAACGGAGGCATGGCAGCCTGCGGCGGCATCATGTGGTATCTCCAGTTTTTCTTCTACGCCTGGGGTGAGGCGAGTATCCCGGTTCATCTGGCCTTTATCAACTGGATGCTGCATATGAGCCTGTATGTGCTCTTCGGAGGAATGATCGGGCTGGCGCTGGGCGAGTGGCGGGAGGCGCAAGGCCGACCTGTGCGTCTGCTCTGGGTGGGTATGATGATTATCATCCTTGCGGCGAATCTGGTGGGGCTGGGCGCTGCGTCCTGAGAGTGGATGCAGTCGGGCGCTCTGCGGCGGGATGATGACTCGTTGCGGCGGTCACACCCGGATCACCTTGAAGCCAGCCTCCGCGAGGAGGCGCATCAGCGGACGGCCAGGCCTGCCAGCAGCCCTCCATCCACGAGAAAATCGCTGCCGGTGCAGAACCCGGCTTTGTCAGACACCAGAAATGCGGCCAGCTCAGCCACCTCCTCCGGTGTTCCGATCCTGCCCAGCGGGTGTGCGGCGCCGAAGCGGGCGAAGACCTGCTCCAGCGGAACTTCCGGCGAAAAGTGTTCGGCAGAGGTGGCGAGCATCGGTGTTCTGATCGAACCGGGGCTGATGGAGTTCACCGTAATGTGGTCGTTGGCATGATCGAGTGCGAGAGCCCGGGTCAGGCTCAGGATGGCTCCCTTGGAGGTGGCGTAAGCCGCGACTCCCGATTGGCAGGCATAGCCCTGCACGGAGGCGAGATTGACGATTCTGCCGCCTCCCCGCTTCTTCATCTCGGGAATCACCCCTCGCGCCATCAGGTAGATGCTGCCGACGTTCACGCTCATGCAGCGGTCCCACGTTGCCGGATCCGTCTCCAGTACGGAACCGAAGGGGTGAATTGCAGCGGCGTTGATGAGGATGTCGATGCCGCCGAGTTCGCGGACCGCAAGATCGACGAAGCTCTGCACCGAATGTGGGTCGGATACGTCGGCAGCTTCTGCACGCAGCGGCAGATCGCGGCGCTCCGCCTCCGCATTCAGTGCATGGTTGGCCGATACATCGATGCCGCAGGCAAGGACGCGTGCGCCGCCCTCAGCCAGACGCAGAGCGATCGCCCGGCCAATTCCTGTCGTGCCGGTTATAACTGCTGCTTTTCCTTCAAACTCTCGCATCTTGAATCTCCTTCTCACGCCACAGGACGCAACTCCGGGAAAGCAGACTGCAGTCCGCGAATGGCGCCGCGCAACTCCGCCAGCCCTTTGAGCCGGCCCACAAAGGAGTAGCCGGCGTTACCCGGTCTCCCAATCTCATCGCCCAGCAGGTGGCCGTGATCGGGTCGCATCGGGATCTCCCAGTCAGCCTGCCCGGCGCGCGCGCGGCGGCATTCTTCTTCCAGCATGGTACGGATCACGCCGAGCATGTCAGAGCTGCCCGAGAGGTGTTCGGACTCATAGAACGATCCGTCCTCCTGGCGCTGAACCTGGCGCAGGTGCAGAAAGTGAATGCGCGAAGCGAACTCCTGGGCCATGGCCACAAGGTCATTGTCTGCCCGCGACCCCAGGGAGCCCACGCAGAACGTCAATCCACTTGCCGGCGAGTTGTATCCATTGAGGATGCAGCGCAGATCCTGTGCCGTGGAGACGATGCGCGGCAGCCCATACAGCGGCCACGGCGGATCGTCCGGATGGATGGCGAGCCGAATCCCCAACTCCTGCGCTACGGGACCCACGTCATGCAGAAAGCTCAGTAGATTTCCTCGCAGGTCTTCCGCTGTTACGCCATCGAACCGGGCGATGGCCGTGCGCAGGGACTCCCGATCGTAGGACGATTCAGAGGCCGAAAGGCCGGCGATCAGCGTGCGCTCCAGCCGGTCGATGGAGTCTGGACGCATGCTCTCGAAGCGCCTGCGTGCAGCAGCAAGGAACTCGCCCGAGTAGCCGTCTTCCGCGCCACGGCGCTGCAGGATGAACAGATCGTAGGCGGCAAAGTCCAGCGCATCGAAGCGTACCGCGTAACCGGTGGAGGGTAGCCGAAAGGCGATGTCCGTGCGCACCCAGTCGACCACCGGCATGAAGTTGTAGCAGAGGGTCTTCACGCCGGCCTTCGCAATCGCCGCCAAGGAGTCGATCCAGGCGTCGATGTAGCGCCGGCACGGGCCGGTGCGCAACTTGATGGAGGTGTGCATCGGGATGCTCTCGACGACCGACCATTCCATACCGGCGGCGGTGATCTGATCCCGCCGCTTCAGTACCTCATCCACAGGCCATGCCTCACCCTGGTACAAGTGGTGCAGTGCGCTGACGATACCTGTTGCTCCCGCCTGGGAGGCGTACGGCAGCGGAACCGGATCTTCCGGGCCGAACCAACGCCAGGTCTGTTTCATAGCTCCTCCGATGCGCGCAGGCGACGTGATGAGACGCCTTAAGAACGTTCAAGAGATGTTAGACCGTTACTCCGTCTGTTCGCGAACGCCGTTTCGCAGTCGGTCATCACACCCTCTGACCCTTCGCTTGCGCGTCCAGCAGGGCAGGCTGCGCTCCCGGCTTCCTGAGCCAGATGCTAACGGTGTTCGCCACCAGGAGTCCGCCATCCTGCTCGAGGCAAAACCCCTCCACCTCGAATCCCTCGCTCAGCGTCTGGTGGCGCCGCCTTCGCCAGTTGTATCGGAAGAAGCGGTGGCCTGCGATACCCGTCCAGTAAAGGGATTGGCTGCAATCATCCCAGAGCGGGCCTTCTCCGTAGAGATTGCCGTCGTTGGCAACGACTTCAAGTTGGGGCTGCATGAGGCAAAGAGGGGGCTTAAACCGTGCAGGGCAACGTCCACCGTATAGGATGCGCAGCAGAGAGTCGTCAAGGATTTAGGAGCGAGGGAAGCTCCAAGGCCAAAGGGATGCGTTACATCAAGCCAGTCATCATCCTGCGCCCAGGGCTGGAGAGAGGGTGACTATCCTTGACGGTCAGCAGTCACAGCTGATCGTTGTACGCGACCACAAGGGGGGGAGCCGGGCGCTGCACGCTGCGTGCCCCGGAAGCAGTTCGGAAGCATCGCGCAGCTGGCGAAATCTTCCGGGCTCACGATCCGCTGGTTTGCAAGGTAACCGTTCGCATGCTCCGTTGTGCGTGCGATCAATCCCCATAGACGGTGAGCACGGAAGAGCCAGGCCGTGGTCCAGGAAAACGATGCCCAAAGGCGGCAATTATTCGCCCTTGGGTGCCGCCTTCTGGTGTTCTGCAAAGATGTGTGCCTGATGACAGCTCACACACGTCTTGCCTTTCATGAATGGATCAGACTTCAGTTGGGCTACCTGGTCGGCGTGGCAGGTTGCACAGGTGCTTAACGCCGGCATGCCCGCGAAGTCATCTGCAGTTGTTTCGCCATGGCACACGGTGCATTGAACGCCGTTGGCGGCATGCGGGCTGGCCTTCCATTGGTCGTAGATCACCTTGTGGCAGGTGGCGCAGGTGTCCCCTGCCGGAATCAGACGGTGGTGCACAATCGTGGCTTGATCCTGCTGAGCCATTGCAGGTTGAACGGCAAAGGCCACAACGAGAAAAGCGAACAGGGCGAGACCGAGCGTGCGCGCGCAGAAACGATTCACAGACAAACCTCCTTTGTACGGTTCCCAAGTATCGAACCGGCCATAGTCGCAATCTGTGATACATGTCACCCCGAGCCACACCGAAATGCGATCTTCGCACTATTGTTCAAATCTCGGCCAAAAGAATACCTGCAGGTCCGGCTTGATGCCGCTGGCAGGCGTTATGGTTGTGGAGTTTCGCGCGCTGGAGCATCTTCCCTGAGAGGGTGACGGGTCCGCGTTGGGCTTGCTTGCAGAGGTGGAAAGAAGCACTGCTGCACGCTTCGGCAGGGATGCTCATCTAGAGGCAAAATACTGCCTGGTCTGGTGCGTGCCGCCCTCGGGCTGCCTCGCAGTCCCGAGCCTCTTGAGGAGTCGCGGTCGTGACGACCGCCGGTGATTTGTCGCCGTCGTTCGCCCGCATGGTCTCTTGAGCTGCCGGAGTATCAAAGTTGTGGAGCGGGAGCGAGACGCAAGCGATTGGTGAGTGGCCCGTCGAGGTTCAGGTGGTCTGCGTCGTCTCTCGTGCTGCTGCTGGTTTCACCCACAAGGGATGTGAAGCGTGCAGCAGAGAGACGGTGGTTTACAGCAGACACACGCTACGCGCGCCTTTCGATATCAGGCACGATGCACGGCTCTTCTTGAATTTTTCGGGAGAGTAATTGGAGGCGCGGGCCGGGATCGAACCGGCGCATAAAGGTTTTGCAGACCTCTCCCTTACCACTTGGGTACCGCGCCCTTCACTCAAAAACCCAGCTGAACCACACCATCGGGTGGGCACCAGGAAGCCCTCGATACCCTCTTTGCAGTGTCCCTTGTTCCGGCCGTGAATTTGAGAGATGGAGGTTGTTGGAGCGGGAGACCGGGGTCGAACCGGCGACATCTTCCTTGGCAAGGAAGCACTCTACCACTGAGCTACTCCCGCCCTGCCAGATGTAAGTATAGCTACGCCCAAACCCTTTTGCAATGCGTCCTGGAAACAGCAGGCATGTGCCCGTCGGCGCGCGTAGGTTTCGAGGGTTATTTCCCCTTCTGGCCCGCGGCACCGGGTCGTGAGCTCACTGTGCTCTGGGTTCCCAGGCCAGCCGCCTCGCCCGTCTCCTCACCCATCCCGGCACTGGCTTTGTTGTGATTGTTCGCCGTGTCCAGCCTCCGGCTTACAATCTGCAGTCTTCCTTCGCGTACGACGTGGGGGGTTACCGTGATCAAAATCTCAGTGGACTGCTTGCTTATATCCTGATCCGTTCCCTGAAAACCCGGCAGTTCGCTCAACCCCGGCAGTCCGGTAAGGTCCTTGACCTCCTCCGTACTGACCAGTGTCGCCAGCATCGCGGTGTAGCCTTCGGGAACGATGACCGAAGAGCTCAGGGTCCGGTTATTGAGGATGGGAATGTCATCCAGGCTGGCCCCGCCCAGTGCCTCATCCTTCAGATCCACGGAGAGCGATACCTCGTTGTTGTGCAGAACCTGCGGAGTCAGCTTCAGCGTGATGCCAAGATCCTCATATTGAATCTCGGGTACGGTGACTGAACTGCTCCCAAGGTACTGATTCAGGAGTGCAGAGATGCTGGAACCAGTGTTGGTGAGCCCGGAGAGGGAAGAGGAGAGCGAACTGCCGACGCCGGTGCTGTACGTGCCGGTCGTAACCGGATAACGAGAGCCGACGCGAAACTCTGAAGGTGCGCCACTCTGGCCCAGGATCCGGGTCGAATCGAGAATGCTCACGTCGGTTGAATCGAGAGCAAGCTCGAAGGTGGGCGTGGAGCCGAGATAGAGCCCGGAGAGTCCCAATCCGTTTCCGAAGATTCCCAGCAGGTTGGTGTACTGCGTGGCGGTTACGGTTCCAGAGGCTACCAGGAACTCCACCTCCTTGATGAGATTCTGCAGGGCCGTCCCATTCAGGGTGAGGAGCCCAGAGGCAACGGCTTCATCGATAAGGGTTTGATTGGAGGTTATCAGCGATTCGGCTTCGGAGGCCACGCTGAAGACCCCGCCTGAATTCGGAAGCGTGGCGCCAATGTTGTTCTCAATGCTGTGGTCGATCTCATAGAGGGATACGTCGAAGAGCAGTTCCGGGGCGCCGCCGAGCAGGTCGTCATAGACCGCGTTGACCTCGCGCAAAACCTGCTCCTGGCCGCGCAGGAGAATAAATCCACCAGTGGAACTTGCGGTTACCTCCTTCACGTTGAAGATGGTGCGGGCGACGTTGCCGAGTTCCTGCATCTCTTTATCGGAGTGACCCTCGACATAGACGGTTTCCTCAAACTCAGGCATCAGTTCCTGCCGGTTCTGCTCTGTATCCCTGGCCAGCATCACTGCTTTGGGCTGCAAGGGGACGGCGAAGATGTTGGCCACCATGTCGAGCGCGCGGGTGGCTCCCGCGAAGTCCACACCGTTCATGTCCAGGTCAATGGGAGGCCCGGGTGCATTGAGAGACGGATGCAGGCTCGCCTTGATGCCGTACAGGCCATAAAGACTCTTCGCAACCATCTGGAGGGTGCCGTGGAGGTGCACGTCCTTTTTCCCTTTGAAAGGCAGCAGATCAATCGGACCCTGAAGGGTTGAAGCAATATCCTGCGCGGGAAATTTTGAAGGGTCGATACTGCCATAAAACAATCCGGGCCACTTTGGCGCTCCTGCAGCCGCTCCGGTGAGCAACGGGTTTCTGGTTCCTTCCATGGCGAAGTGCTGGGCCACGACCGGATTGTCCGGATCCAGGGAGCGAGCCTGGGCCAGCAGCTTGTCGGCCTGCGTGGGGTTTCCGGCAGCCCGAGCCTGGGCTGCGCGTTCCACCAGTTCCGTAACGTAGTTTTCACGGGTAACGATCAGTGCGAGAGCATAGTCGCGATTCTTTGGATTCAGGCGGGTAGCGCGGGTAAAGCTCCGGATGGCGGAGGCCAGATCCCGGTGCGCGACGTATCTGGCACCGGCAAGATACGCATCATCGGCGGCCCGGACCTGTCCGGGCGACAGGACATGCTGCACAGGGGCGGGGCCCGGCTTTGGTGCGGGCAGTGCGGGTGTGGCGCCGGCAGGCGTG
>JAJZDM010000169.1 GCA_021806005.1 Acidobacteriota bacterium
TGGCACGCAGCACGGCAAGTATGGCGTCACCTATCAGAAGTACTCCGGGTTCTGCCTGGAGACCCAGCACTTTCCGGATTCGCCCAATGAGCCGAAGTTTCCTTCCACCCTGCTGCGGCCCGGGCAAACGATGCGTTCGGAGACACTCTTTGTCTTTGGGGTAAGACATTAGAAGATTTTGAGCGCCGGTGGCCGCTCCCTCCTGACCTCCAGCGGCCGAGTTGTGCAATCCAGCCGCTATCTTCCTATCGCAGCCCCGGCCGTCCAATGTCTGCAAGCCGCATCGCGGCTCCGTCAATGCTGAAAGCGCGGGCGTGCATCAGCGAGCAGTCTGCTCCAGACTGCTCGCTCTCCCGGTCACGGTCGGTCCCTATCCGTGTGTTCCTGGGTGCAGGGCATTATCGTCCGCCGGCAAACTGGAACCGGTCGCCTCATAATGAGAAGAGGGGTTTAGAACACTTTCCATCCCGAGCGAAAGATCGCAGCAAGGAAGTTACAAAAGAGGACCAACATGGCGGGAAAGATACTACGCGGAGCCGTTGTCGGCGCATCGACACTGATGGGCAAAGAGCTTGCCGAAGAGTTGAGTCATGCATCATCGGGCGTATGGGATCTGGTTCTTCTCGATGAGCAGGCCTCCGCGGGGACCATTACCTCCCTGGGAGACGAGGCCGTTGTGATGCAACCTGTATCTCCAGAGGCGTTCACGGGAGTCGATGCCGTCTTCTTCGTCGGCGAAGGTGCCACGGCTTTGGAACTCTGGAAGACAGCCTATCTGGCCGGAGCTGTCGTGGTGGATCTTACCGGCGCTCTGGAGGGACAGCCGAACGTTCTGGTGCGCTCGCCGCTGGTGGAACGCTCCTCCGGAAGCGACGCCGGATCGACCGCTGAGGGGCTCCGGCCGGATGCGATGACCCTGGCCGAGGTCTCGGCCCATCCGGCGGCGATTCTGCTGGCGATGCTGGAGGCCAGGTTGGGTTCTGCCGGGCTCTCGCGCATCGTGGCCACGGTTCTTCAGCCTGCGTCGGTGATGGGCAGTGCGGGTGTGGATGAGATGCATCAGCAGACGGTGAGTCTTCTCTCCTTCAAGCCGTTATCGCAGGAGATCTACGACGCGCAGGTAGCCTTCAACCTGGTGGCGTCGCTGGGCGAGGGCGCAAGGGAGGATATTGCCCGAACCAGCGAGAGGGTTCGCCGCCACCTCGAAGCGCTGGCCGGAGACAGGGCGGCTGGGTCGATCTTGTTGCAGTTGTTGCAGGCTCCGGTCTTTCATGGCTACACCGCCTCGGTGTTGGTGGAGATGTCACAGCGGCGCTCGGTGGAGGAGTTCCGGAGGCTCCTGGAAGTAGGTGGTCAATTCGTTGAGGAGGAGTCAGCCAGCAACCAGACCTCGGTAGGAAAGGGAGAGGTGCTCTTCCGGCTGAGCAGCGAGGGAACGGGCGGGACTGGCAGCTTCTGGCTTTGGCTGGCAACCGACAATCTGCGTCTGGCGGCGCGTAACGCGGTAGCGTGCTCCCTTGAACTGATCGAGTGGAAGCCCCGTCGCGGGATTCAATAGAGAGTCTGGCGTTGACCCCGTGAGGATGCAGAAGGTTTGACCAGAAGAAAAGGAGAGGGTGCACATTGTGCACCCTCTCCAGAGGTACTTCAGGCAGGGGAGGTTTAGAAGCTGAATCTTGCCTGAAGCTGAATGGTCCTGCTGCCGAGCGCTCCGGTTGCAGTTCCAAAGTGTGGGTTGAAGGATGCCACCGTACCGTCTGGATTCGCTGCGCCAACGAGGGTGTCAATCGATGATCCATTGACGTTTGTCTCGTTGAACAGGTTGTAAAAATCCGCACGGAACTCGAAGACTGCAGCGTTCCCCAGTATCCGGTTGCTGGGCAGTCCAAATTGCTTGACCAGGCTGCCGTCGATATCGTTGTAGTGTGGCCCGGTCAGGCTGTTGCGGTGGATGCCGGGGGTCATTACGGGAGCCGTATTCGGAAAGGTTGGACCGGCAACGTATGTTGGGGCCAGGAAGTATTTGGTTGCATTCCCTCCGTAGTTCGGATTTGGGGCGCCGTTGTCTCCCATGAAGACGCTGTTACTCGTCTTGGTGCCGGCTCCGCCCAGATACTGTGCAGGGCGCAGTTGGCCGTATCCCGCGCCCTGATAGTAGGGAGCGACGGTGGTGTTGTAGACCGGGGTGAACGGGAAGCCGGTATGCCAGTTCCAGATTCCGCTCAAGGACCATCCCCCGAGGGTCTTTTCAAGCAGACCGTTCTTGTGGAAGAAGACGGGCTGCCACAGGCCGAATGCCTTGAAAGCATTCTGAACGTCGTAGTCGGACCTTCCGTAGGCGGCATGCGAATCAAACGGATACGGATCTTCGTAGTAAGGACCGGAGCCTTCATCCATGGACTTGGCCCATGTATATTGCCCCTGCAGGCTGAAGTTATCCGCGAAGTTGTGGGCAAGGGTGACGACCATCGCGTTGTAGTTGCCGGTGCCGTTGTTGGCGTAGTAATCGATGTAGTTGGACGCCGGATTGATCGGAATACCGTTGCCCATGGCGATCACGTTGTAGTTGGCCTGAATGAACTCGTGCCGCATCTGGTTACCGAGGTAGCCAAGTGTGAACACCATGTTGTACGGCAGTTGGTACTCTTCCTGCAGCGAGTAGTGGTAGGTAGCGATGGTCTTGGGATTGGATTGAAAGGCCGTGAGGAAGACAGGACTTCCACTGACCGGCAGGTTGTTCGATCCGAAGTGCCCTTCGGTGGCTGGATTGGGAGCATATCCAAAGATTGACTTCACGTTCGTTGCCGTCTCATAGAGAATCCCGGTGTTCGAACAGGATGGATTGTTGGTGTTGGGGTTGCTGGTGTAATAGGGGTAAGGGCAGGTAAAGCTTGCCTGAAACGCGTTAGGCGGGTTGCCGCTTCCGTTGCCGAGGATGGCAATCTCATTCTGGTTGTAGTTGATGCCAAATCCGCCACGCAGAACCATCTTGTTCTGGAGGCTCTTCGGCTGCCATGCAAAGCCGAACTGCGGGCCGAAGTTGGACTTTTGCGGACTATACAGGCGACCGCCGATGCGAACGTTCAAGTCCGTAAGAGTGTTGACCCCGGTGCCAAAGTTGACGACGTCGAGGTTGTTCTCCTTGGAATCCAGACTGCCGAAGTCCGACCAGCGCAGCCCCAGATTGATGGTGAGGTTGGGAAGGATCTTGTAGTCGTCCTGAACGAAGAATGCGTACATGTCCATGCGTTCGTCCTGGCGGTTTGCGAAGGGAACGCCGGAGGTGGAGTTGAACTGACCACCTTCAAAATAGGGGGCGTCGTTGGCGAAGTCCCACATGTTATCAAAGGTGAACGAGGGCCGCGCCGCATAGACCGGATTGTTGAGGTAGTAGAGTCGTGTGAGCTCAGCACCGACTTTGATGTTTTGCTTGGAGAGCGTCTTGGTCAGCACGTCGTTATAGTCATAGGTCCACTGGTCGAAGTTGCTCGGACCCGGGGCGCCAAAAAAGTTGATGGAGGCAGATCCGATATTGGCGATGTTGTCTTGCGGTAGTCCGAACGGTTCCTGCGGATTGGACTGCACTTCATTCCAGCGCCAGCCGCCGGCATTGGCCCGTGCCTGGTTCACCAGCGTTGAGGAGAAGACGTGGTTCCAGATTCCGGAGAAGGCATCGTTGACCTGAGAGTGATGCCAGAGATTGGCCGAACGGATCGGTCCGTTGTAGAAGGTGCTGGTTACGGGCACCCAGTAGATGGTGAAAAATGCGTGGTCCTTCTGGGTTGCATAAGCGTCGATGCGGCCGTTGTACTGATTCTGAGAGGTCGTTGTCGGGTCGATCGCGTTGTAGTAGCCCAGGTCCGGGGTGGTGCTCAGGCCGTTACCAACGCCTGGTGTACTGCTGCTGCCGCCATAGGTCGGGTCCTGCATGCCCAGGCCGTTCGTGAGGGGCGATCCAACATTGAGAGCGCCGCCTTGCACCACCGCGCAATTTACGCCCTGAGTAAGGCCGATATCCTCGCAGGTCTCAGGAATAAGAGCGTTTTGGGAGACGCCTTCTCCGGGGTAGGCGAGATAGGTTGAGGCGATGGATCCCGTTGGAAGCGCAAGCTGATCGAACTCCGGAGTTTCATACCATCCCTGCGAGGTTGTCAGGGACGATTCCGGGCTGCCCTCCCAGTTGAAGAAGGCGAAGACTCTGTTCTTCCAGAAGGGGCCACCGATGCTGCCGCCGAAGTTGTTGGTACGTTCATCGTCCCGGTTCACACCCTTCTCGGCGGCCGTGCTGCTGCTGGTGATGCCGGGCACATAGCCGTTCCAGCGTTGGTAGGCGTTCAGGCCCGGCCGAGACGCCTTGAAGAACGCGCTCCCATGCAGTTGGTTGGTTCCTGCCTTGGTGGTCACTTCCACCTGGGCGCCGGAGAAACGTCCGTTCTCCGCGTCGTAGCTGTTGGCGACGACGGTCACATCCTGGACCGAGTCCTCGCTCGGGGTGATCACTGAAGTTCCGCCCCAGACCGCGCTTACAGTGCTGATACCGTCGATGGAGATACCGTTGGTCTCATACTGTCCGCCGACGGTGTTAATTTGCGGGCCATTCTCGGTCTGGAAGATTCCGGCTGCGCCGTTGGATGATCCACCCGGCCCCATGGTGCCGGGAAGGCTGTTAGTGCCGCCACCGCTGGACTGCGAACCATCGCCAAAGGTTCCTGGCGTCAGTTGCAGGAGTTGGAAGACGTCGCGGTTGAAGGAGGGCATATGCTGAATTTCATTGCTGTTGATCGTCGTGCTGAGGGTCGCGGTCTCGGTGTCGATGCCCCCGGATTGCGAGGCGTTGACGGTAATGGCCTGCGAGGTCGCTCCCAGTTGAAGCTGAACGTTGACCGCATTGGCCTGCTCCGGGATGATTTGGATACTGGTCAGGGTCTTCTTCTGGAAGCCCGGAGCAGAGACAGTAAGGGTGAACTGATTCGGGGGAAGGGCATTGAAGGTATAAATGCCTGCGGAGGAGGTCACAGTCGTCTGTTGGTGGTTGGTGGCGTTATCGGTCAAAGTGACCGTCGCACCTGGTACCAATGCGCCGGTCGGGTCTGACACCCTACCCTGAATGGAGGCATTGAACTGCGCGTTGGCCAGAAGGGGCAGGAACAGTCCAATCACCAGGAGCCAGACGCTCCGGAACAGGAGGCCTCTCGTCGCCTGATAGGAACTTGCTGTGGCTCCGCGGGGGAGCGAGGAAGAGTGGATTGTGTACTTTGATGGCATAAAACCTCCCAAAAGAAAATCCCTGGTCGAAAAGCTCACCGGATCGAGGAATGCCTGCCGGCACATCGCTCGAAACGGTTGCGAAATTGATTGCGCAGCCAAAACTAGCACCGTGCGAAAACGATTGTCAAGGGAAGAAAAGAGGGCTGCCGAAAATTATGGCGACACTGCAACGTGGGTCTAATTCCTCGGGATCCATGCCCAGCGCCCCATCCCTCTCTCCGCGTAGACCGTGGGAGGAGGAATGTATGGACCGCCGGAAAGGTTTTTGTCCTGGTCGGTAAAAGAGGGAAGGCGTCCCAGGAGACCCTCTCATCCGGGCAATCCATCACCTGCGTCAGGGCCGTGGATGGGGAGCGTGGACTATGGATACGATCCCTGACGAACTCCCTGTGAGGCTTTACCGCATAGCCCTGAAGACGAACAGTGGCAACTTCGCTCCCTACATTCGCGGAGCTCTGCCGCCGCCCTCAACCTCGACGTCTCTTCTTGGCATCAGCCACGTACCGGTCGAAGCATCCTGCTTCTCAAAGGAGACAAACGGCCTTGGTGGCGGAGAGAAGCCAGCAGGATAACCGAAGCCGCCAGACGGTCTTGGTATACCTCGCAAAGTGTGCCGGATGCGGAAAGCAGGGTCAGAGGTCGCCAAATGCCACTACGCCCCATCCCGGACTTCAGGATGGGGCGCAAGGGATATAGCAACCTGGTTATGGGTTGGGAGCAGAACCGGGGCCAGAACCAGATGAATTTGAAGGAGCTGAGCTCGGCGAAGATTGTCCCGCTGCGCCGCCCGCGGTCGGTGGCTGGGTCGGAGTTGAGGTTTGAGGCGAGTTTGCTGATGGAGACAGCGGAACGATGATCACGTCATTCACTTCAGGCTGAACGGTGGCCTGTCCGCAGTCCGTGT
>JAJZDM010000032.1 GCA_021806005.1 Acidobacteriota bacterium
TTATCCCGAAGGCTAGCCGCGCCATGCCACACCAGTTGCAGCGATGAGAGGTCTTCCTCCAGCACGACCTTCATCTTGTACAGCCTCAGCGCGACCCCGCCCTTGGCTGGGATCTGCCCTTGCACGCGCAGGGAAGAACCGCCTTCGAACGCCAGGTCTCTGTCATAGCTGATCGAGAGCGGCGCAGCGTACGCGGCCTTGCGGTCAAACGAGCCGCTCTTCGGCTCCATCCACCACTGCCACGTCGGCAGGATGTCCTGGATGCCCATGTTGAACCAGGGAGTGTTGCTCACCCTCTCGCCGGCCAGGAAGAAGGCGTTACCCGCTCCGGTATTGAAGTGCGAGACGAAGGGCGCAGCGCCGATGACGGAGCGCTCCGTAATGAAGTTCGCCACACCATAGGTGATCGGCAGTCGAATCTGGTCGCTGGAGCGGGTTGAGCCCGGCGTGTACTCCGAGTAGCGGCGCGTGCCCGCCGCTGTCGTCGCATAAATTTGGGCCTGTGCCTCCGTAGGGGCGTTGTCGCGCGCAGGGTTTCCTGATTGCCCGCTGAAGAAGTGCCGTTCCAGCGAATAAAAGGCCTCCTCCGGCGATCCGGGCCGGGCTGCACCCACCTCTGCCTGGAAGGCGGCCAGACCGTAGAGACCATCGTCCCAGCTATAGATCTGCAGCCCGCCATAGGCAAAGCCTCCGTTGGGTTGAATCACAGAGGGTGCGGCCAGGCCCAGATAGCCGGGGCCGGGATAGAGCTGAAAGCCGAAAAAGGCCGAAGAGTCCGGCTTGAATCCGTGGGCAGTGCAATACTGAGCCACCGCCGCAGGTGACACTGGAACTCCGGAGCAGCAGCCGTGAGTCATCGTATAGCCGCTCCATCCCTGGTCCAGCATGGCGCTGTTGGCGAACGAGCCTTCAGGCTGATTCGCTGGGCCTGAATCTCGCACCGGCAGCAGTTGTTCCATGTCCGAGGATCCATCGTAGAACTGGATGTAGAAGTCCATCTTGCCGAGACGTTTGGCCTCATCCCGCATGAGTCCGATCAGATCGAGCACCTGCTGGTGCTGAGCGGCCGTACCGTTCTCGAAGTTGACGAAGTAACCATCGAAGCCGAAGTAGAGGGCGAGGGATACAAGCTTGGCGGCGACAATCTGGCGCGGCGCCGTGCTCGCATCATAGAGGCGGTGGTCCGGCTGGAAGATGGTGCCCAGGCAAAGCGCGCCGTTGCGATGCGCGGCGTCGGTCATGGCGGGATTGGGAATCATGCCGGGTCCGCTCCAGTTGATCAGGATGTCGTGACACCCGACCATGCGCGAGATGAAGACGCCATCCTGCGGAGACACTCCATAACGCTGTGTCTTGTAGGAGTCATCTGCCTTCGGGCCCAGGCTGCGGTAGCATCCGGTGAGGCTGGCAAGCTGTGGCTGAGCGCTCAGCCGCGGCTGAGCCTGGGTCGGCGCAAAAGGCAGGATGGTGGGCTGCCGAAGGACAAACGAACGGAAGTAGGCGCCATCGGGATCTTGCGCCGGCTCATAGGCGAGCAAGGCGGCAACGGGATCGGAGGTACGCGCCGTGAGGGGAAACCGCGGAAGCAGCGAATCAGAGCTGCTCCGCTCACCGGCATGGACGGCACGGGCAAAACGCAACCGCAGCAGCGCGGCCCCTGCAAGGAGCGAGAACTGTCGACGTGTCCAGAGGCCGGGAAGGATAGTTCGTTTGATTTCCTGCAATTGGGAGGATCCTTTCGATCAAAGTACCGTAGCTGCTTCAGGCTGCGGCGCGCTTTCGCTAGCGTGCCACAAATGATTTGCGGGCTCAAGACAATGCCCTGACAGCGTGTCGCGAGCGCATGGTTTACCCGCACACATGGGCGGCGAGGATAGAGCCATGCGAAGCCTCACGGAGGTTCATCCACGGGCCGCCGCGGAGTGGGCGATGAAGGTACAGGAGGTGATTTTGCAGGCAATGGCGAACCAGATCACTTGGTTTCAGAAAGCCGACATAGCGGATCTGAGCTGTCGGCGGATGAGACGGCGGCTTTCTCCATTGCGCTGTCCACCTCGGGATCAGCGGGAGGCACTCGAACAGCTCCCTCGAGCACCGATGACTCAGCCAACTCCTTGTGGCTGGGTGGATTGATGTGCTTCTTCCACAACATTGCGACGAGACAAAAATCGCGGCCCGAGTGAGCGGTGCGCCAGCCAAAACCTGTCCGGAGTGTCTATTCGATTCGGAGGATGTTTAAACTCGTCTGCAAGAAAGACACAACCACGCCTTTGCGCCGTGCACATGGAACTCCGCTGAGCGCAGTTCCATGATCTCCAGCGCCGGCTCGATAGCCTGAACAACCTCCCGTGCCGAGCGCTGCGGGGGCCCAACCTCCCGAGGGCCGCCTTCGGTCGAGCCGATCAGGCTCAACCACAGCCCACCGGGAGCCAGAGCCTCCGCGACCCGTGCCGCAAATCGGGCGCGCTCCTCCGGTTCATCAAAGACATGGAAGCAGCCCCGGTCGAAGAGAAAATCGAAGGAGTCCTCCGTCAATCTTCCGACAAGAAAGTCCAGCGTTCTGAATCGGCACGGCAGATCGCGACCATCCAGCTTGGCCATCGCTCTCTCCACGGCCAGTGGAGCCAGATCGACCCCCAGGACGTCAAAGCCACGCTCGGCCAGCCAAAGGGAGTTGGTGCCAGTACCCGCGCCAACCTCCAGCGTTCGCATGGGCCGGATGCGGCCTGAACGCACGTAGTCCACCAGCAGGGGCTCCGGCTCGCCGGTATCCCAGGGAAGATCTCCAGAGGCGTAACTCTCATTCCAGATCGGGTGCGCCATGATTCGCCAAGTGTAACGTTCCACCGGCTCCAGCAGCCAGCGGCTGTACACGATGGCGCTGCTGCTTCTGGGTCATTAATTGCGCCGCTGCGGCTATGTTAGCTCACCACCGCCTTCAGCGCCGCGCGCGCTGCCTGCAGGATCAGCTCCACCTCGCGCTCCCCATGCGCCGCGCTGACAAACGCCGCCTCATACTGGCTGGGCGGCAGCCAGACGCCGCGCTCCAGCATGGCCCGATGGAAGCGAGCAAAGGCTGCCGTATCCGAGGTGGAGGCAGACGAGAAGTCCCGCACCGGTTGCGGCGTAAAGAACCAGGTGAACATGCTTCCCACGCGGTTGCTGGTGAGCGCAATGCCCTGCTCCGCCGCGAGCAGGGCTACACCCTGATCGATGGCCGCCGTGGTCTTCTCCAGCCGGCGGTACAACTCCTCCCCGCCGGAGATCAAAGCCGAGAGCATGGCGATGCCAGCGGACATGGCCAGCGGATTGCCACTGAGCGTGCCCGCCTGGTAGACCGGCCCCAGCGGGGCCAGGCAGTCCATCACCTCCGCGCGTCCGCCCAAAACGCCTACGGGCAGACCGCCGCCGACGATCTTGCCCAGAGTGGTCAGATCCGGCAGGCCGTCGAGCTCCGCGGCAAAGCGCTCCTGAGCGCCTCCTGCCGCCAGGCGAAAGCCGACCATCACCTCGTCAAAGATCAGCAGGGCTCCATGCTGCCGGGTGAGCCGCCGCAATCCGGCCAGGTAGCCGGGCTGGGGCAGGATGACGCCTGCATTGCCCACCACCGGCTCCAGAATCACCGCGGCGATCTGCTCCGGATGCAGCGCAAAGGCCGCTTCCACCGCAGAGAGATCGTTGTAGGGCAGCGCCAGGGTATGCATCACGGTCTGCTCCGGCACGCCGGCCGAACCGGGAATACCAAACGTCGCCACGCCGCTGCCCGCCTTCACCAGCAGCGCATCCGCGTGGCCGTGATAGCACCCCTCAAACTTGATGACAAAAGGCCGCCCGGTGAACCCACGCGCCAGCCGAATCGCGGACATGCAGGCCTCCGTGCCGGAACTGACAAACCGCATCTTCTCCATCGACGGATAACAGCGCTGCACCAACTCCGCCAGGTTGGCCTCGGCTGCCGTACTGGCTCCGAAGGAGGGGCTGCGGCCGGCAGCCTCGCGAATCGCCTCCACCACCGGAGGATAGGCGTGACCCAGCAGCATCGGCCCCCAGGAGCCGAAGAGATCAACGTAGCGATTCCCGTCGGCGTCCTGCAGATAAGCGCCTTCCGCCTGGTCCACAAACGGCGGATGCCCACCCACCGCGCGAAAGGCGCGCACCGGCGAATCCACGCCACCGGGCAGAAATCTCTCCGCGCGCGCCTGTAGCTGCGCCGAACGTTCCCATGAAATAGTCATAACGTCCAGTATAGAAGCCGACAGGCGAGCCTCGCCATGATCGACGGCCGACTGGCCCCGCTCCACTGCCGCGCAGACCGATAAGAGCACAACCCACAAAACCGGCTGGTAAACTCGAACTCTGCATCGCATCCAGCCGAACGAAGGTGGCCTCTGTGGCAAAGTCAGAATGCGGCAACGCCGAGCCCGCTCTTCGGGAGCCCGACGCCGCCCATGAGCTTCGCGAACCAGGCGAACCAAGGGCCGCGGCCGCACGCGTTCCCGCTGCGGCCCGTCGGGAGCCGAGCCGGAGCCGAGCGGCGCTGCCCGAGGACCACGACCTGGCCCCCACCGACCGCCACATGCTCGCCCACGACCGCATCAAAGGCCTGGCCCGCCGCACCTTCAATAAACACGTCCTGAGCGAGATCGGCGGCTTCTCCGGCCTGTTCTCCCTGGACTGCGAACGCTTTCCAGACCCGGTGATGGTGGCCTCCACCGATGGAGTGGGCAGCAAGCTGGAGTTGGCCATCCAACTTGGCCTCCACTCCAGCATCGGTGCTGACCTGGTGAATCACTGCGTCAATGACATCGCCATCCAGGGCGCGACGCCTCTGTTCTTTCTGGATTACTTTGCCACAGGCCTGCTGGATCCGGATGTGGTTCAGCAGGTGATCAGCGGCCTGGTGGACGCCTGCAAGGCCAACGGCTGCGCCCTGCTGGGCGGAGAGACCGCCGAAGCGCCCTGGCTCTATCGCGACCAGACCTACGAACTGGCCGGGTTTCTTACCGGCGCCGTCAGCCGCTCCCGCCTGCTCACCGGCGACGCGATCCGCGAAGGCGACTGCCTGCTCGGCCTCACCTCCAACGGCCTGCACACCACCGGATACTCTTACGCGCTTCGACTGTTGCTGGGGACCGCACGCTACCGCCCCGAGCAGTACATCAACGAGATCGGCGACAAGGTGGGCGCTGCCCTGATGCGTCCGCATCGCAGCTACCTGGCCCCCATCCGCAAGCTGATTGAGGCGGAGACGGCCAGCGGCTTCTCCCACATCACCGGCGGAGGACTGACTGAGAACCTTCCCCGCATCCTTCCCCGCGGACTCTCGGCACAGATCGACCTCTCCTCCTGGGAGCCTCCGCCACTGTTTGCACACCTGCAACAGCTCGGCGGCCTGCAAATGGACGAGATGCTGCGCACCTACAACATGGGCATCGGCTTGGTCGCCGTGATCCCGCCCGACCGGCTGAAGAAGGCGCAGCAGACGCTGAAGCGCATGAACGAGCGTTCAATCGTACTGGGTCGCGTGATCCGCAGAGCTTCACCGCGCGTTGTCTATAGTTGACCCCCGGCCGCCGGACAGCAGCCTTGCGCTTCACCGCCGGCGGGAAGCACTGCAAAGCCGTCGGTTGTACCTCACCCATTGCTGCGGCGTGCCTTTCAACAACCCCCTAGCGCGCCGGAGTGGCCATGCCGGCGAACTGCGTGCGGTAGACGATGACGCCCAGGATGAGCACCAGCGCCTGGAAGTACAGAAAGGTCTTTGTGCTGGGCTTCTCCGGTTCATCGTGCGTCAGGCAGCGCCAGCCCATGCCAAGACCCACAATCAGGAAGATCCAGATGGTCGAGGCGCCGAACACGTTCCCGTTGGAGACCGACAGAGCGAACAGCACCAGACAGGAGAGCGCGATCAGGCAGCGCTGCAGGCGGGAGAGGGCGAAGGCGGCCTGCGCCCCATCCAGCCCCAGCACCGGCAGCAGGTTCAGGAAGTTCACCCATGCGCCCACATACACCAGCACCATGAAGATCGGCAGGTGCGTGGCCACGAACAACCCGTAGCAGGCTCCAACCGCCAGCAGGCCGTAGAACGGCCCGGCCAGGGAGATTGACGCCAGATCTTCCAGGGACACGCCCTGCGCGTACCACCGCACATAGGCGCCCATCATGGGAACAAAGACCGGCAACTCCGCCCGAAGACCGCGCCGCCTGACGGCCACGAAGTGGCCCATCTCATGGATAAAGAGGCAGAGAAGAAATCCGGCGGCGAACTGCCAGCCGAAGAGCGCCCAGTAGATTCCAAAAAACGCGATGAAGCTGAGCAGGAACTTCAGCTTGAACAGCAGGAAGATCGCGGACTTGATCTTCATGAGGAAGAGCGCGATCGGAGCGAACGGCCCCAGCCGCCGGGTCCACTTGGCCTTGGTATCTTCCTCTGCCTTGATGCGCGCATCCAGTTGAGCGATGTGCTGGCGCAGGCCCTGCGCCTGCTGCGCATCCTCCGGAAGCCAGGCCAGCGCTGCAGTCCAGCGCTCCCGTGCCTGCGCCCACCTCTGTTCCTGCTCCAGTTGCTGGGCCTGGTTGGCGATCTGGCTCAGATGCACCCCGTAGGTGAGAGTGTGGCACTCCGGGCAGGCCAGCGAACCCTCCGGCAGCCAGTGGCTGCAGGAGGGACAGTTGTGGATGACCGCGGGGGGCGCGGGTTCGGGCGGCAAGACGGTGGTGTTCACGGAAGAAGGCACAGCACTCTTGATTGTATTGGACTCAGACAGCCGACATCGGACGCAAACCGCATTCCTCCGGCTTCCGAATAAGCCCCGAAGCCGCGTAGCCTCATCCAATCCCCTATGAGCCATTCGTCAAACAGCCTGTTCACCCCGCTCCGCCAGCGCGGCATCACCCTGCCCAACCGTATTGTGGTCTCGCCCATGTGCCAGTTCAGCTCCATCGACGGACACGCCTCCGACTGGCACCTGGTCCACCTTGGCAGCCGCGCCATCGGCGGAGCCGGCACCGTGATGACCGAGGCGGCCGCCGTCAGCCCGGAGGGTCGCATCACCCCCGGCGATCTGGGTATCTACAGTGACGACCACATCCCCATGCTGGCCCGCATCACGGCCTTCCTGAAACAGAACGGGAGCGTTCCCGCCATTCAGCTTGCCCACGCCGGCCGCAAGGCCAGCATGATGCCACCCTGGGAGGGCGTGCGCGCCGCCGCACCCCAGCCTGCCAACTCGAAGACCGCCACGAACCCCCTCAGCGGCTGGACCCATGTCGTCGCCCCCTCCGCCATTCGCTTCCATGACGAGTACCTGCTGCCCCAGGCCCTGGACCGCGAGGGAATGAACAAAGTTGTGGCCGACTTCGCCTCTGCCACCCGCCGCGCCGCCGCAGCCGGCTTTCTGATCGCCGAGGTCCATGCCGCCCACGGCTATCTGGCCCATGAGTTCCTCAGCCCGCTCTCCAACCGCCGCAGCGATGCCTATGGCGGCAGCCTGGCTAACCGCGCCCGCCTTCCCCTGGAGATCGTCCGCGCGGTGCGCGATGCCTTTCCTGCCCATCTTCCGGTCTGGGTCCGCGTCTCCGCGGTCGACTGGGTCGAGGGCGGCCTCAGCATCGAGGACAGCGTCGAGTTTGCGCGCTTGGTCAAGGCCGAGGGCGTTGACCTGCTGGACGTCTCCTCGGGCGGGAACGACCCCAACCAGCAGATCCCCCTGGGACCCGGCTACCAGGTCGCCTTTGCCGAGCGCATCCGCCGCGAGACCGGGCTCGCCACCGGCGCCGTCGGCCTGATCACCAGCCCCGCCCAGGCTGATCAGATCCTCCGCACCGGCCAGGCCGACCTCATCCTGCTGGCCAGGGAACTGCTGCGCGACCCCTACTGGCCGCTGCGCGCCGCCCAGGAGCTGCACCAGCCCGGAAGCTGGCCCGTACAGTATGAGCGTGCTGCGCTCGGCCCGGTCCAGCGGCGGATGCCCCTGCCTCCGCCGGAGGTGTAGGCTGGAAGCCGGGCTGGGGAGATGCCCTCGCACGCTCAACCAACCCAGCCAGACTCTTCAAGTAATGCTCGAACTGGCTATTAACTACTAAGATACGTATCTAACCCGAGGAGGAATCAGGGGCGGAACCGGATTTACCAATGGTTCAAACTCTCTGCGATCCTTTACTTTAGTACTGCGGAAGCAAGTGACCTCTCATCATCCAATCCGGAAGGTCGTGCCCCCCAGTCCGCCGGTGATCCCGGACAAGCTTTACTTCCGGATCGGGGACGTCGCCAAGCTTTGTGCGGTTCCGGCCTATGTGCTGCGCTTCTGGGAGACGGAGTTTCCCCAGCTCAAACCCAATAAAGGCGGGACGGGGCAGCGCCTGTACCGCAGGCGCGATGTGGAGATCGCGCTGCGCATCAAGAGCCTGCTCTACGAGCAGGGCTATACGATCGCCGGAGCCCGGCAGGTCTTTGCCGCCGAGTCCAGGACCAACGACAGCAAGGCTAGAGAGACTGTAGAGGCTGCGACGCAGGCCCCCTCCACCCCGAGCCCCCTCCCGGCTGAGGAGTTCTCACGCGAGGAGAATCGGTCACCGGAGGAGATTGGCTCGGCGAGCCATGAGACCGGGTTTGCCGGCGCTGGCAAACCCGCCTTCCCAGGCCCGAACGAATCTGGCCTGGCGAACTCCGACAACGCCGTCTCGGATCGCGACCAGAGACGACGCCACGAAAAGCTGGTGGCTCTGCGCGAAGAACTGCGAGCCCTGGTCAGCCAGTTGGCGCAGCCCCTTGCGCCAGTGACCGCCGGTGATCCAGCCGGGACAGCCCTGGCCGAGGCCGGTGCAGTTGCAGCCAGGCCAAGGACCATGCGTCCCCACCTTGTCCTGGAGGCCAAGGCCGAGACAAAGTCCGGCATCCGCCACAGCGATCAGGGAGACCTCTTCTCCTCGGAATGAAATACTGGTGCTGGAGAACCTCTTCTTCTACATGCCAGGCCACGCCCGAGCCTGTTGAAGAGGGCTTGCCTCCAAGATGCCCAACATCCCCTCCGCGATGACCCACCCACCAACCTCCACGCCTGCGCCAGGCACTCGCAAGACTCATACTGCAGGCTCGGCCGCCATTCTGCTGATGCTGAGCTCCTTCGGCTCCGGACTGTTGGCCCTGGTGCGTATCAAGTACGTGAACTACCTGTTTGGCGCGGGTGCGGCGCAGGACGCCTATCGCGCCGCCTTCAAGCTCCCTGACCTGATCAGCTACTTCCTGACCGGCGGGGCGGTGGCCATCTCACTGATCACGATCCTGAACCGTTACCGCGAGCGTGGTGATGAAGAGGGAGCCGACCGCGCCCTCTCCGTGGTGATGACCACGATGAGCGTGGTGCTGGCGGCCGGCGTGCTGCTCTCCGAACTGTTTGCGCCGTGGTACGTGTGGCTGGCCAATGCCGGCTTCCGCACTGACCCGCTGCGGGCTCACCTGTGCACCTCGTTGACCCGCATCATCCTTCCCGCACAGCTCTTCTTCTTCATCGGCTCCTGCATGAGCTCGCGGCTGCAGGTGCGCAAGATCTTCATCTACCAGGCGGGGACGCCGCTGATCTACAACGCCGGTATCATCCTGGGAGCCGTCCTGCTACATCGCCGGATGGGCGTCTACTCGCTGGCCGTGGGCGTACTGGCCGGCGTCGCCTGCGGCTCGCTGCTGCTCAACTCAGTGGGAGCCTTCCGCACCGGCCTGCGCCTCCGGCCGGTGGTCGGCTTCCGCGATCCCGCCTTCCTGGAGTGGTTCCGGTTGACCCTGCCGCTGATGATCGGGGTCTCGCTGGTAATGTTCGACGGCTTCTTCCTGAACTACTTCGCCTCCATCACCCGGGGTGGCATCACCCTGATCGGCAACGCTAAGGACCTGTTCAACGCGCCGTTCAATGTGATTGGCCCGGCCGCGGGAGCGGCCTCCCTGCCCTTCTTTGCCTCGCTCTTTCAGCAGAAGCGAGCTTACGACTTCTCCGCCGCGGTGGGCCGCTCGGTCTCGCGTCTGTTCGCTGCCGGAATGCTGGTCTCGGCGTGGATGATCGCGCTCGCGCCGTGGCTGCTGAACCTGTTCAAAGGCGGCAAGTTCAACCGCGCGGACGTTCTCAGCGTCACCGAGCTATTCCAGATCTTCTCCATCACCCTGGCAATCTGGGCCGTGCAGGGCATCTATGCCCGCGCCTTCTATGCGGCCAGCGACACAACCACCCCGGCGGTCACCGGCACGCTGATCACCATCCTCTCCATCCCCATGTACTGGGCCCTGTTCCACGGCCTTGGCTTGACTGGCCTGGCGATCGCCTCGGACATCGGCATGCTGGTGCAGACGGCGGCGCTGGCCGTCCTGCTGCATCGCAAGCGGCTGGTGAGCCTGCTGCATCTGGAGTTCGCGGAGCTTGGCCGGGCGCTGGCCGCCTCCCTGGCCGCCTTTGCGGCTGTCTATGGCTGTGCCCACGCCCTGGTGGGCGTACTGGCGCAGCCGGGTATAGCGCTGCGGCTGCAGGGCCATCTGGCAGCGCTGCTGATCATCGCTGCCGGCAGCGTGGCCTGGGCGCTGGCCGCGTTGCTGGCACTGCTGGCGCTGCGCTCCAGACTGCCTGCGCAGTTGCTGCGCCTCAGGCCCGCAGGAGGGCGAGCCGCCTGAGGCCTGAGAACCGAAGGCGCGCGAGTAACGGCAAAGGATTGCATCTCGTCCCGCCATCCACCCCCTTCAGACCGGATTTTCTGCCACTCGCTGCTTCACCTTCGGCCAGTCCGCGCGCTGTGCGGGTAAAATAGGAGGGTCCCTCCGATTCGACTTGCGTCGTCCCGGTGGTACGGACCGGAGACCACTGCTGCCGCTGCCCCCTGGTGTCTTCCAGGGTCCACCTCCACAGCGCGGCTGCCAGCAGCTATTGGGACCGGTCGTCGGGCGCTCTGCATCCATTGCCGGGCGTGTCCGGCTATCTGAAGCCAAGGAGCTATCCGCTTTGCCTACCACCGACCGTTTCCTCTTCACCAGCGAGTCTGTAACTGAAGGTCATCCTGACAAAATCGCCGACCAGATCTCCGACGCCATCCTTGACGCCTGTCTGGCCGAGGATCCGTATAGCCGCGTCGCCTGCGAGACGCTCACCTGCACCGGCCTGATCGTTGTTGCCGGCGAGATTACCACCAAGACCTACGTCGACTTCCAGACCCTGGTTCGCGAGACGGTCCGTGAGATCGGCTACGATGACGCGCTGAAGGGCTTCGACTGCAATACCTGTGGCGTGATCTCGACGATCAACCGCCAGTCGCCGGATATCGCGCAGGGCGTGGACACCGGCGGCGCCGGCGACCAGGGCATGATGTTCGGCTACGCCACCAACGAGACTCCGGAACTGATGCCCACCCCTATCTCCCTGGCCCATCGCCTGGCCGAGAAGCTCACCGAGGTGCGCAAGTCCGGCAAACTTGGCTATCTTCGCCCCGACGGCAAGAGCCAGGTAACCGTGGAATACGACGCCAACAACAAACCGGTGCGGGTGGACGCGGTCGTGATCTCTACCCAGCACGCGGAAGATGTCAGCAACGATCAGCTCCGCGCCGACATCATGCAGCATGTGATTCAGGCCGTCATCCCGGCCCGGTTGCTGGACGCTGACACCAAGTACCACATCAACCCGACGGGCCGCTTCGTCATCGGTGGCCCCATGGGCGATACCGGACTCACCGGACGCAAGATCATCGTGGACACCTACGGCGGCATGGGCCGGCACGGCGGAGGAGCCTTCTCCGGCAAGGATGCCACCAAGGTCGATCGCAGCGCGGCGTACATGGCCCGCTACATCGCCAAGAACATCGTCGCCGCCGGACTGGCCGAGCGTGTCGAAGTCCAGCTCGCCTACGCCATCGGCGTGGCTGATCCGGTCAGCATCCGCATCGATACCTTCGGCACCAGCACGCTCTCCGAGGCCCTCTTGATCGATCTGGTTCGGGAGAACTTCAGCCTGACCCCCAAGGGCATCATCGAAAGCCTGAACCTGCGCCGTCCTATCTTCAAGCAGACTGCGGCCTACGGCCACTTTGGCCGCACCGGCGATGCCTTTACCTGGGAGGCCACCGACAAGGCGGCCGCTCTCAAGGCTGGCGCCAGCGCGGAGTTGGCTGCAAAGTAGCCGGCTGAATCACTGCACGCAGCAAGGGCGAGCCGTCCCGGCTCGCCCTTGCTGCGTCTGGGCCTGCTTTTGAACCTGCGTCTGGATTGCGCATGGATCGTCTGGAGAGACGAGCCCGGCTGCTCCTGACAACAGCAAGGCCCACCGCCAATTTTGACGGCAGGCCCTGGATGGAGCGCACTGGCTATCGAACAGCTCAGTGAGTCACAGTCACCACAAGGTTCATCGGCGCTGCGGTTGGCTGATTGTCGACTCTGCCGGGAAGGAAGTGCATCTCGCTGACGCTCTCCACAACACGGTTGTCCACAAATGGGCTGTACGACTTTACGACCTTGATGTTCTTGGGCATGCCCTTTTCGCTGACGGTGAGGGAGAGCTCAACCTGAGCACCGTCGGGGAGCATCCCGATGATCGTTCTATCGGGCATGACAAGCACAGGGGATCCGAGCACCACGGGGGCGACCGTTCCGGTGCTGACGCGAATCGGGGTTGGGGTGGTGGCGCCGTCGGCAGGGGTGCTGGCTTTTGCTGCCGCGGATAGGGTCAACGTGGAGAGCAGAAGACTAGCTGCAAAAATACGGCTCACTGGGAACCTCCTTGGCGACGATAGTCACCTTCATCATTTTTATTCGCAATCAATACGATTGTCAACATAAAAATGTAAATCATTGATTCTCCATCGCATTTATCCCTACAAGCACCCAATTTCGATTGAGCATCACGAATTCAAGATCCACAACAGCACCGGCCCGCACCCCCTTTGCGCAAGCGCGCCTCCGGTCTTTACGAGGTCTCGGCAACACTGTCCATCCTTGCTCCCCCACCCACCGAACAACAGAACCTGAACTGCATTTGAAGCCTGTGGATGGCTGCCTGCAGAACAGACAGACCGACCGAGCGAGGACCAGCGGCTGGGGGAGTGCCGGCATCTCTCCTGTTGCAGCCAGAGCAGGCCCGCACCCTCGAACTCAAGGCTGCCACCCTGGGCAGTTGGACAGATCCAGCATCTGTGGCCCTTGTCCAGCCAAACATGCCGCGCCGGGGAGACGGGGAGCCGCAGACAATAAAAGCCCGGCGCCGGCCAGCCTTCCGGCCAGGGGATCACTGGGCAGAGAACGCTTGCAGTTCACTGCGGCTGCAATAGAAAAGGGCGAGCCGGGATGGCTCGCCCTTGCCTGCATCCGGGGTTGTTTACCGGTAGATCTCGCCGTTGGACTCGCGGAACTCGCGGGACTTCTCCGCCATCGCCGTCTCCAGATCATCTTGCTGGCCACCGGCGTCCTGCTGCTCGCCATAGGTCTCGCGAATCTCCTGCGTGATCTTCATGGAGCAGAACTTGGGACCGCACATGGAGCAGAAGTGTGCGGTCTTGGCGCCTTCAGCCGGAAGCGTCTCATCGTGATACTCGCGCGCTCTTACGGGATCGAGGCTCAGATTGAACTGATCCTCCCAGCGAAACTCGAAGCGGGCCTTGGAGAGCGCGTTGTCACGAAGCTGGGCTCCGGGCCAGCCCTTGGCCAGGTCTGCCGCATGCGCGGCAATCTGGTAGGTGACGATGCCGGTGCGGACATCCTCGCGGTCGGGCAGTCCCAGATGCTCCTTCGGCGTCACGTAGCACAGCATGGCCGTGCCGTACCATCCGATCTGGGCGGCGCCGATGGCGCTGGTGATGTGGTCATAGCCGGGTGCGACGTCGGTCACCAGAGGCCCGAGCGTATAGAACGGAGCCTCCATGCAGTGCTTGAGCTCTTCGGTCATGTTCTCTTCGATGAGCTGCATCGGAACGTGGCCGGGACCTTCAATCATCACCTGCACATCGTGCTTCCAGGCCTGTGCCGTCAACTCGCCCAGGGTGCGCAGCTCCGCAAACTGAGCCTCGTCGTTGGCGTCATAGATCGATCCCGGACGCAGGCCGTCGCCCAGGCTGAACGAGACGTCGTAGGCCTTCATGATCTCGCAGATCTCTTCAAAGTGCGTATACAGGAAGTTCTCCTGGTGGTGGGCCAGGCACCACTTGGCCATGATGGATCCGCCGCGCGAGACGATGCCGGTGAGACGGCGCGCAGTCAGCGGGATCCACGGAAGGCGAACACCCGCATGCAAAGTAAAGTAGTCTACGCCCTGCTCGGCCTGCTCGATCAGCGTGTCACGCATCAGTTCCCAGGTGAGATCTTCCGCCCGGCCACCCACCTTCTCCAGCGCCTGGTAGACCGGAACTGTCCCAATGGGAACCGGCGCGTTGCGCAGGATCCACTCCCGCGTCTCATGAATATGTTCTCCGGTGGAGAGATCCATGATGGTGTCCGCGCCCCAATGGATCCCCCACACCATCTTGTCCACCTCTTCCTCCAGCGAGGAGGTCACCGCGGAGTTGCCGATGTTGCCGTTGATCTTGACCTTGAAGCTGCGGCCGATGATCATCGGCTCCAGCTCCGCGTGGTTGATGTTGGCGGGAATGATCGCCCGCCCCGCGGCTACCTCGCGACGCACGAACTCCGGAGTGATCTGCTCCGGGAGCGAGGCTCCGAATCCGCGCCCGCGATGGGAGCGCAGCAGAGCGGCGTAGGCTGGATCAGAGCGCAGCTCATCCAGACGCATCGACTCCCGCAGGGCGACGAACTCCATCTCCGGCGTAACGATCCCCTTGCGCGCGTAGTGCATCTGGCTGACGTTGCTACCGTCCCGCGCGCGGCGCGGTCGCGGCGGAGAGGGAAAGCGGAGATCGTGGGTGAGCAGATCGCGGGCGCGCTGGCGTCCGTACTCCGAGGAGAGGTCACGCAGCACCTCGGTATCCGCCCGCTCTTCGATCCAGGCACGGCGCAGCTTGGGCAGGCCCTCGGCCAGATCGGCGGCGTACTCCGGATCACTGAAGGGTCCGGAGCAGTCGTAGACAGGAATAGGAGGGTTTTCCTGAACTCCCTGGGAGTGCAATGTGGGAGACAAGGCGATCTCGCGATAAGGAACGCGCAGACCGGCACGGCTTCCCTGGATGTACCGCTTCTGGGATGCAGGAAAGGACTTGGGGAGAGTGAGTCTGGCGATCTGCGTGGCGGTTTGCGGCATGTTGACCTCCGTCGGTGGTGAATCAGGAGGTTATGCCTGAAAGCCCGGCCACAAGCAAGCAGCGCCTGAAACCTTCCCACGCCGGCACGATCCGGATCGGGTTCAAAGGGTATCTCTCAGCCGTACACGCGGTAGGGCACCCCTGGTTCACTACTGCGATTACAGCAGAATTCGTCGCCCACAGCAAGATTGCGGAGACTCCGGCAGCGTCTCCGTCTCATAACCCTCGGGCATTCCGCGACTGCGTCCACAGTTTGCCGCCTTTACGCTCCGCAAGCGGAGCTTCTGCGCTGCAGCCAGTTCGCCTCTCCGGAGGCCTTTCGCCGGCTCATGCCCCCAGCTGCGCTCGCTTTTCAAACACGGCCGATATCTTCACCTGCGTATAACCGTCGCGTTGGTAGAACCGATGTGCATCCGCACGCTTGACCTGAGATCTCACGCGAACAACACCGATCCCTATCTGCGCCGCCCACTCTTCGACGGCCTGACACAACTGCTGTCCAATCCGCCTGCCGCGCATATCATCCTTCACCACCAATCCCCCGATCGTCACAACCGGCTCCGATTGCAGATGTCGCTCCACCGCCGCATCAATCCATCCAACCACCATGCCTTGCAGCGTCGCGGCAAGAACCATATGGTCCTCCACGCCTGCAAGAACTTCGATGCGTGACCGTATATCGCATGCGCTCACCGGGTACCCAAGCGAGGCGCTCAGCTCTGCAACAGCGGTGGCGTCATCCGCCTGTATCCGTCTTAGGGTCGCCTTTTCCATCATGCTGATCCTACGCGCCAAATGGCATCCTGCGCTGGCTTCTGCCCCCACGGGGGGACGTGAAACGCGTTCGCATGGAGCGAATGCCCTGGACCTCGGCAGCTTGAAGGCCAAACCATCCGCCCAGTGCCCTGACCGGGCCGAACTCAGACCGAGACTCTACTGAAGCTCCCAGCCCTACGGCCGCCGCCGAGCTGCGGAAGACCTACTCCGCCTGGGTGGCCGCTCGTGCGCCTGCGGCCCTGCCCGCAGCCTTGGCCGCCGTCACCACCGGGGCCCGCTCCCCGGCCGTCAGAGTCGTCCAGGGACCAGCCTTCATGTCGTGCAGAATCGGTTTCTCCCAGTCGAACTGCGGATGTGCCTTGAAGAAAGGGGCGGCCAGAAAGTCCTCGCCGCAGGGATGGCCCGCCCGCCCGATGAAGCTCATCCGGGCCGCCAGATCGGAGTCCATCACCTTGCCAGTGACGGCTCCGCCAGGATTGAAGGGAGGGTCGCCCCATACCGGCTCTCCGCGCGCGGAGGTCTCCTCATGCCCGCACATACTCCGGACGCCAGGGTCGATTCTGTCTTCAAACACATCCAGGTGATCGGAGAGATACGCCTCTGCCAGCTTGGTATCCAGCTTGCCGTAGTACTGTTTCATGAACTGCAGGGCCCGTGCATGGCGCGCGTTCATGGAGCTCTGTGGGTTGTTTGGATCGAAGCCAGGCGTATCGTCGCGGATCACCAGTGGGTCCTGAGAGAAGTTGGCGCTGACAAAGTAGCCGTCCTTCTTGACGGTCAACGGAGTATGGCGCAGCCCCAGTTCCAGATAACCGATCTCACCCGTCTTGCGATCCCCGACCAGCCACGAATTGGCATAGCCGCCATTATTGCCCTTGCGCATGATCGCAGCGTACTGCGCAATCGAACTTGCATACTGCATGGCCTTGCGCGAGCGGTCGAACTCGGCGATCCCGTGCACGTCAAAGCCCTTGGCCATGGGCAGGGTGGTCTCGGTAATCATCAGTCCGGAGGCGTTCACGCCGAAGTCATCCTGGCTGGTGATGATCCCGGGAGAGCCATCCATGAAGATCCGATAGCCGTGCTGGGGCACGATATCAAAGGCCACCGTCCAGCGCTCGCCCTCCGCATACGGCGACCAGTTGCTGTGCGCGATCACGATCTTGCCATCCCGCGTGGCGGAGCCGGTGGCGATGAACGCGCTGCACTTGCCGGGCGCTACCGCAGCCCGCGGCGCAGGCTTGCCCTGCTTGGCGTCGATCATGGGCAGGTAGTAGCCCGTCAGTTCCTGATCTCCATTCAGCGCCACCACATCCCACAGGTCCAGCTTCGAGCCCTGCGCCTTCAACCCTGCGGCGATTCCCTTCAACTCCTGCTGGTACTCCGGATCAAGGTTCGGCCAGAGGACGTTCTTGCCGGCCTGGCGGAAGAACTCCCACGGCCGCTTGTCCAGGTGCACCGCCTCCACGGCATAGACGTGCACGTTGTCTTCAATCTCCCGCGCCAGCAGATACCCGTGTTGGAAGCCGATCTGGCTGGGCGTTCCCTGCAGATGCACATAGGTCCACCCGTCCTGATGGAACTTGTAGGCTCCCTGCAGGCGTGCGTCTGGTGCGGAAGGCGACGCCGCCGAAGATAGGGCCACGGAGGATGCGGCGGATGTGGCCGCGGGAGCAGCAAACGGGGAGAGGGCGAGGAAGAGCAGGACGGCGAGACGCATATCGGTTGCTCCTGAGGATCGATTGCTGCCGGCAAGGGCAGGGGAAGCGGTGAAAAAGGCAGTTCAAACCAGAGTTACATCAGGTTAACGCCATTGCTGCCGATGACGGTAAAAACATCGAAGAGATTCGTAATCCCCAGCAGGTGGCGGATCTGCCCGCTCAGATGCATCAGTTCCACACTGCATCCCTCCGACCTGCCCGCTACATACAGCCGCACCAGCGTCCCCAGCCCCCGGCTGTCCGTATGCTCCAACTCGGCAAGATTCAGGATAATCCGCCTCTGAGCGGGTATCAGAGCTCGAACCGTCTCATAAAACACCTCTTCGGTGCCTGCTACCAGCCTCCCCTGGCAGACGACCATCACCGCCTGATTCTTGAAGAACCGGGTCTCTGTGGTCAGGGCGGGAGGGGCCTTTGCGGTCTCGGTCATCGCGAGAACTCCGGAAGACAGATGCTGCACACGGATATCGGTGTCACGGGCGTTGGATGCGGATCCTGCTGTGGCGCTACATGAAATCGATGTGTTCGGGGTCGATCACGGTAATCACCTGGAACAGCCTCGTAAGGTGCAGCAGGTGCTGAATCTGCCGGCTCAGATGCGCCAGTTCCACGCTGCATCCAGCCGACTTGCCGGCCACGTAGAGCCGCACCAGCGCCCCCAGCCCCCGGCTGTCGGTGTGTTGCAGTTCTGCCAGATGCAGGATAATACGCTTCTGCCCGGGCATCAGCGCCCGCACAGTGGCATAGAACGCATCCTCGGTACCTGCTACCAGTCTTCCCCGACAGATCACCATCACAACCTGATCCTGGTAGGTGATGGTTTCCGTGGTCAGCAGGGGAGAAGCCATTGCCATCTCGGTCATGGAAGACCTCCTGGAGAGAACATTACCCGACGCTCCAACCGCAGCCAGGGCTGGGTTGGGATCCGCCAGATTATCGCAAGACAGACTCTGCGACCTTGATCCGAGCCAGTTCAGGAATCAAAGCAAAGGCAGGGTAGGACTCTCTGCGCCGCCCACCACGACTTGCTGTTTCAAAGCGACATCGCAGCTCCATCAAAGCCACTCTTCTCTTGAAGCAGATTGCCGATGCGGCTCCCATTCGAGTTCAGAAGGTCAATTTCCAGGGTGCACATTGCACAGGAACAGGAGACGAGCAGCATCATAGCTCTGCAGCCCGCAAAATGCCAGAAGAATGAAGCGGGGCTCCAATCGTCCTCCGCCGGGAACTGCGGCGCTTCCGCAAAGGACACCGGGTAACGCCCCCCTGCCGCTCGGCGCTGCGCTACTGCCCGCGGGTCGAATCAGCCGCCGGTTCGGTCCGTGTATCGTTGCCACTTCCCCTGCAATCTCCGGAGTGCGTCCACCAGCGACCTCCGGAAAGATACGAGGTATGGACGATACTGGTAGGACGAGACTGAGACGTGCACCCATGGAAGTAATGCGAGACGGAAGAACAGACGACGAAACTGGCCAAGGAACCGGCAGCGAACCAACTCGCACTCTTGCACCTCCGGTCTTCGCCGGGCGGGCCTGGCAACAGGTGCTCCGCCGGGATGCCTCGGCCGACGGAGAGTTTGTCTACGCCGTGCGATCCACGGGCATCTACTGCCGACCCTCCTGCCCCAGTCGCCGCCCCCAGCGCCGGAACGTCCAGTTCTTCCCCACTCCGGCGATGGCGGAGGCAGCCGGCTTCCGTCCCTGCCTGCGCTGCGAACCGCTGCGGACCACGCCCAGACCCGACCCGCAGGCCGAGGCCATCGCCCGCGCCGCCGGCTTCCTGGCCGACCATGCTGGCGAACGCACCACGCTGGAGGATATCTCCGCGGCTGCAGGCCTGGGCAAGTTCGCCCTGCAGCGCGGCTTCAAGCGAGTGCTGGGCGTAACCCCCGCCGAATTCGCCCGGCAGCAGCGCAAGGAGCGGTTTCGCAGCCGGGTGCGCAAGCCCTCCACTAGCGTGACTGAGGCGGTGTACGAGGCCGGTTTCGGCTCCTCCAGCCGTCTCTACGAAGGCGTCCATCAGACGCTGGGCATGTCCCCCACCGCGATGAAGTCCGGAGGCGCCGGCGAGACGATCCACTACACCACCACGGAGAGCCCGCTGGGACGGCTGCTGATTGCGGCCACCGGGCGCGGGCTGTGTGCCGTACTGTTTGCAGGTGCTCCACTTGGCGGCGCGGCAAAGCCGCACTCAGATACCGACGCTGACCTGGTCTTTGAACTGCGCCAGCGCTTTCCGCAGGCCATCCTGCGAGCTTCCCCCGCCAGGGCCGCTGCAACCACCGGAACCGCCGGGGCCCCTGACACACTGGCGTTGCTCGGCGAAGCCGAGCGGCTGGTGCTCTCCCACCTGACGGAGCACCCCTCCGCCAGCACGCTTCCCTTCCATATTCGCGCCACCGCCTTCCAGCAACGCGTCTGGCAGGCTCTGCTGCGGATCCCGCGCGGAGAAACCCGGACCTACGCCGAGATCGCCCAGGCGATCGGTGCGCCGAAGTCCGTACGCGCGGTGGGCACTGCCTGCGGAGCCAACCCCCTCGCCGTGGTGATCCCCTGCCACAGGGTGGTGGGAGCCGACGGACGTCTCACCGGATATCGCTGGGGTGTGGAACGTAAGCAAAGGCTGCTGGAACTGGAGGCCGAAGACGGGATTGCTTCCGCTGTTCAGGCCGCTTCGTCCTGAATCGCGATCTTCGGATCAGGCTCGAGAACGCTTCAGTGCCGGCCCGGTCGATTCACGGATCACCAGGGTCGGCTGCACCACCAGTTCCCCGCGAGGTGGCGTTGTGTCGTTGATCTTGTTCAACAGCGCCTGCGTTGCGATCCTGCCCATCTCCGCCAGGGGCTGCCTGATGGTGGTCAGGCGCGGTGAGCTGTAAGACGATGCATTCACGTCGTCGAAGCCGATGACCGAAACATCCTTCGGTACGCTCAGGTTCAGATCCTGAAACGCGCGTATCGATCCGAAAGCAGCAATATCGTTGAAGGCCACCAGCGCCGAAAACGGACGCTTTGCGGCCATAAGCTGCTGCACAACCGGATAGCCCAGCTCAGGGGAAGACATGTCCCTGTCCAGCGTTACCACAAGCTCCGGCCTGATCTTCAGACCGAGCTTGCCGGCATATCGCTCCAGTTCCTTCCAGCGCACGTCGGAGTCAGAGCTGAACGGCTGCCCGCGCATGAAGGCGATCTCCCGGTGCCCCAGTCCATACAGATGATCCAGCGTCAGCGCCGCCGCATGCGCATGGTCCAGCACAACATTCGTAATCCCTTCAAGCCGCCGATGGCCAGCCACCGTCACCGTTGGAATGGGCAACGGATGCTCGAGCAGCGTGTCGACGGCAATCAACCCCTGCGCTCCCCGGCCAACCAGCATTCGAATGTACTCTTCAATCATGTTCGGTTGATGGCGATGGTGCGCGGTCAGATAAAAATACCCGGCTCCAATCAACTGATCGCCGATTCCAGCCATGATCTGCGTGTGATAGCCCTCGCCAAGCTCCGGCACCAGGATGCCGACCGTGAGCGTGCGCTGGCTGCGCAGCGAGCGCGCCAGCAGATTTGGCTGGTAGTTCATCTCCCTCGCCGCGGCCTTGATCCGGTCGCGTGTGGCGGCCGAGATCGACCGGCCCGGCGCATTATTGAGCACGACCGAGACCGTGGACGGATCCAGATCCAGATGCGCAGCCAGTTGCTTCAGGCTGATCGGCTTGAAGCTCTTCATCTTTGAGCTCGACTTGCTTGCCTTGCTGTCCGGGCCGTCCATCATCTCCGTATCCACCCTTGTGTGCCGTTGCACGATAGAGCACGTTGCCTGCAGCAGTAACGCGGGCCCTCAAGAGCTATGCGCGTTCTCCCCGCTGCCCGGACCCCCACGACGGTCCTGCCTGGCGCGGGGAGAAGACGACACCACCGCACTCCCCTCCTTGGCGCCCTGCAAACGGAAGCATGCTCCTGGCGAGATGCGATCGGTCTCTGTTGCGCCACCCCCCTCATGGCCGGCAACAGATGCAAAGCAACCCGCAGGATCTCAGATTTCATCTTCAGCATAACTCCGTGAAAGCCATGGATCCGCGGCCTGGGAGGCGGCATCATTTACCTTTCTCCGGTTCATCATCACTGCGAATCTCCTGCGGCTTCACCAGCAGGTTCTGGAACACCACCCGGAGCTTGTCCTTCATCTCCTTGTAGTGCTTGAAGAGTTCCACCTGCTGCTTTGCCTGATCTTCATGGCCATTCCTGCGGTACAACATCGCCAGGCGGTAGTGCACTGTCGGGTTGGTCGGCTCCAGTTGCGCCGCCTCTTCCAGTAGCGGCAGAGCCTTTGCCTGCTCGCCTCGCTGGATCAGCACATTCGCCATCCCCAGACTGGCGTCCGGATCAGAAGGCTCCGCGGCCCTTGCCGCCCTGTAGTCGTCGAAGGCCTGCTGCAGATCACCCTTGCGCACGGCGACCTGCGCCAGACCACACAATGCCTTCGCGTCCTGAGGATTGTCCGCCAGCGCCAGCTTGTACTCAGCGACCGATTCGGCCTTCATGGCCGGGTCAGCAGATGTCGCGAGCAGCTCAGCCAACTCCACATGAACGCTGGGCAGGTGGGGATCCAACGCAATGGCCTTCCGGTACTCCGCGATGGCGGCATTGGTATTGCCTTCCTTCAGTTCCTCATGCGCCAGCATCTGGTGTGTCTGCGCGGAGTTTGGCGCGGCCAGAGCCAGCGTCAGGCGCGCCTCTCCTGCGAGATCGGTGTACGTCTGGTAGGCCGCGTAAAGAACATGAGGATCTGCCGGCGCAATCTGCTTCAGCTTTGCGAGCACCGCAGCGGCGCGGTCCAGATCTCCGGTTGCCGTGTAGGAACTCACCATCTCCAGGCCTACCTGCACCTGGAACTTCCGATCGTCCAGCACAGAGAACACCGTCTCCAGATCGGACCGTCCGTCGCTGATATCCCCGGTACGCAACTCTGCGATACCCAGAATGCCGCGTATCTTCGCCAGCGAAGGCTGCGCCTCCAGCGCGGTCCGCAAATGCGGAATGGCCTCTGCCGCCTTGCCTTGAAAAAAGAGCAGAACCCCCAGGTTGGCCTGCGTCTGGACATCTCCCGGCCGCAGCGCGGCGGCTGCTTCCAACTCCGGGATGGCCAGGTCTGGACGGCGCTCGTGAAGATACTCCTGCGCCAGGGCAACATGTGCGGCGTAGGTCGTCTGTTTGCCCCCAGCAACCTGGGCAAAACTTCGCGCCCACGGTGCAGGGGATAGCAGAAGAACGAGAACAGTCAGCCCGGCAAAGACACGTCTGGACACCATACGTCTTGAATCTACCGGAACCAGAGAGGAACCGTTGCTGGCATCTTGAAAAAAGGAGGAGACGGCGACGAATCGCCGTCTCCTCGAAAGGCCATCGTGATTGCTGGCACCGCTCAGAAGGTGACCTTCGCTCCGAGTTGCACGGTGCGCCCTCCCACAGTAGTTCCTGTGATCTGTTGTGGCGTGGCCGCATAGGAGTAGGGCTGGCCCGGTCCGGAGGCGCCGGCCAGCGTACCCGTCGGTTGACCAAAGCTCGGGTGGTTGAACGCGTTGGTGGCATCGATACGAAGCTGTACGGTCACTGGATCTCCCGCAACCGACATGGCGAACGATTTCGCTCCGGACATATTCACCTCGTTGATGCCGGGACCGTAGAGTGAGTTCCTCCGCACATTGCCGAAGGTGCCGTTCTCCGGCATGGTGAAAGCTGCCGGGTTATACCACTCGTTGGCGCAAGGCGCATTGACATAGGTACAGGTCGCATGACGGCTTGTCGGCTTGGTACTGACGCCGGGGTTTCGGTTGGGGAACGGTGATCCAGCCTGCTGGTAGGTATTCTGGGTGCCGAAGACCGTAAACGGCTGGCCGCTCATCTCCACCACCGTGGTGGAGATCTGCCATCCGCCCACGATCTCATTGAGCAGAGCGCCCTTGTTCAGGAACTCCTGTCCATGCCCGAACGGAAGCTGGTAGACCACGTATGCCTTGAAAGCGTTGCGGACATCAAAGTTCGAATTGCTGTAGTTGGCCTGCAGATTATTCGCAATCTGATAGTTTTGCGGGCCCTCACGGCTGCCCCATCCCGAGGAGTCCTGATTGTCCAGCATGTGTGAAAGCACATAGTTGGCCGAGAAGCTGACGCCGTGCGTCATACGCTTGGTGATGGAAAGCTGCACTGAGTTGTAGTTGCTGATGCCGTTGTTGGTACTTCCCGGAAGTCCCTGGAAGAGCGGATACGGTCGATCGCCGGCGGCGACATCATTGGATCCCAGTTCATTCGCTGGAATCGCATTGAGGTCCGTGGTGAAGATCAGGTTTGAGCCGTGACTGGCCACATAGGCCACCTGCGCCACAAAGTTTGTCAGAAACGCGCGCTGCACCGAGAGGTTCCATTCCATCATCCTCGGAACCGGCGTGTGGTACAGGATGAATCCACCGCTCTGTCCGTTGTAAGCCGTCGGACTGTTCGAAGCCTTGGTGTATGGCAAGGGCGTGGATGTTCCGAAGATGGTTCCGGGGCCATCCAGCTTGGTAATTGGCGTAATACCGTTGGTCTGGTCGGAGTCACTTCCTGCAGAACTGATGGCGGCTCCCATACCGTACGAACTGTTATTGCCCCCGTAGTTATCCAGGCTCCAGTTGTACGCATAGATACCGAACCCGCCCCGGACCGTGGTATTCCTCATCGGCGACCAGGAGGCACCCACGCGCGGCAGCCAGATGTTATACACCGGCGCAATCAGCGCGGTGCGGCCATTGGTGTGCGTGGTTCCGAACCACCAGGCTCCAGGCGTATTCAGCGCGCCGGTGTAGGGATTGGCGGCCGGATTGGGCACCGTGGCGTCGAAGCTCGCCTCGTTGCCGTGGATCTCCTTCCATCCCAGGTTGAACTGATAGCGCAGACCAAAGTCGAGCGTCAGGTTCGGGCGTATCTTGTAGTTGTCCTGCGCGAAAAACTGCGGGCTCTTGAAGCGCGCACCATACTCTGGAGAGAGATTGGCGTTCCAGTTCGACGAGTATCCCAACAGAAAGTCCGCATATTCCAGACCTGTGGTCGCGTCCGGACACATCTGTCCCGCATAGGCATTCGGTCCGCAGGCCGCGTGATCCCACTCCTCCGTATACGCTCCGTCGAACCCCAGCGTCCCGGCGTCTTCGTTGCCCCAGGCGGTGGAGTCGTCCCGGTAGATAAGCATCTCGCCGCCGAACTTCAGAATGTGTTTGCCGTGGATCAGCGTGAGCACTTCTGAAGGATCGAAGACGTCTTCCTTATAGACCGCATTGGTGCTCGGCTGGATCCATGCATACGGGTAGTTGCGATAGAACTGGATCGCAGGAAAATCGTTCACCTTGGCAAACTGCCATCCCAGTGTCGATGGATAGCCGTGGTTCAGCGACAGATCGGCAAAGAAGTTCAACTGATCCGTGAAACCCAAGACAAACTGGTTGGTCACATTCGGGCTTATGGTCCAGAAGTCCTGCACGGCCGCGTTGTTATTGTCCACGTCGCCGGACTGCCACCCGATGGGGTACGCCGTGACAGAGTTCGGATACACCACCGGAGTATCGCTCTGGGTGTCTGACAGCGTCAGACGATTGCTCGGCGTGATGTCAAAGTCCAGGCGCCCGAAGTACTTGCGGTACGGTGTGGACTGCGGCACCGTGGAATAGAAGTTGTTCTGGATCTCCCCGTCCGCGCCTACCGAGCCGGGAACAAACTTGCCGCCTGCAATGTGGCTGCTGGGCGTAGGGTAGAACTGCTGGAAGTTCGACGCCACCTTATCAAACATGCTGGATGGGATGGCGTTCGACCCATACTCGCTCTGGAAGGACTGCCGGACGGGATACGGATTGCCCTTGGGATCCAGAGCAATCGTCTGTGTGGTCGGATCGTAGATGGGGAGCTCGCCAGAGAAGTCTCCGCTCATCACCGCGGCGGTTGGGATCGAGTTCGTGGAGTTGCTCGCCGATCCATGGTCGACGATCTGATCGTAGCCGAAGAAGAAAAACATCTTGTGCTTCAGGTTCCAGATGGGAAGATCCACAGGCCCCCCGATGTTGCCGCCGGGGTTGTTATAGCGGATATACGGCACCGTTGGCTGACTGGCAAAGCCGTACTGCGCCGCATTGAAGCTGTTGTCCTGGTAAAACTCATACCCTTCGCCGTGGAAGTGGTTGGTTCCACCCTTGGAAATCTGGTTGATGATGGCTCCGCCGACGCTGTACTGCGCGTCGAAGGTCGACGCCTGCACGTCCACCTCGGCAACATCCTCAAAGATCGCCGGGTTGGCGTTCTGGCTGTGCGAAAGCGTCGTCGATGCGCCGTCCGCGGTGATGTTGTTATACGGAAGACTGCCGTTGAACGAGACAGCCTGCCCAGGGTTTGAGGCTCCCTGACTTCCCCCCGGAACGCCCGTCGCGCCCGGCAGCAGGATCATGAAGTTCTCCCAGTCCTCGCCCACCTGCGGTAGCTGCTCCATCGACTTTGAACCCAGGATCGTCTTCTCTTCGCCCGACTCCGTGTCCAGCAGCGGCACGTTATCGGTCACCACCACCGTCTGCGTGACCTTGCCCAGCGCCAACTGCGCATTGATGGTCGTATAGCCCACTTCGATGGTCACCGGCCCGCGAACGTATTGGCTGAAACCTTGCTTCGTGAAGGTCAGCCGGTAATCTCCAATGACAATTCCATTGGTGTCGTACAGCCCTGCGGAGTTCGTCGTCAGCGTCTTGATAACGCCCGTATCGACATCCTGCACCTCGACGGTGACGCCCGGCACCAGGGCGCCGGTGGAATCCGTCACGCTGCCGCGGATATCTCCGGAGTTGACAACCTGCGCCGCTCCTGCGGCCGCCGCTGTTGTCAGCAAAACAAGCGAAAAAAATCGCCACATCATTGATCTCATCTGCTCAACCTCCTCAAAACTTCACATTTGCGGGCAAGTCGGCCTGCGTTCGCAGGTCAGGTAAACGCCTCCAAGGCATGGTCCCCTGAGTCCGCAGGATGCTGCACCCATCGCATTCTTAGACAACCGTTTGTCTTATAGACTTTTTCGATGCGGAAGCGATTAGAGCATACCGCGAAAGCAACTGTCAAGGATTGTTTCTTCCTGCTTCCTGTTAGGACCAGAGCCTCTAGACAATCGTATTGTCTTGGCGTAGGCTGGCATCCATTCGCTGTTCCAGCGAGAGCTGCGCCGGGCCGTCTCACATCTCTGCGGCGCTTTGGGAATTCTATATGCAACCGTTTGTTCTGAACCGAAAGGGATCAAAGTGAAAGGGAGCAACCCCACCCGCCGCTCTTTTTTGCAGAAGGCGGCCGGAGCCTCCGCCTGGTGCATGGGCCTGAACCGCACGGTCGCCTGGGCTGCGCCGGAACCAGAAGCCTCCGTGCGCGCCTGGGCCACCAGCGATACCCAGAAGCTTGCGGAGTTCCCAGTGGGTCCGTGGCGCGAGGGCCCCGGGCAATCCGGCGCTGCGATCCACCTAGACAGGACGACGTCCTACCAGAGTGTCCTCGGCTTCGGTGGCGCATTCACCGATGCATCCTGCTGGCTGTTCAGCCGTATGCCTGCCCCGCAACGCCAGGAGTTGCTGGAGGATCTCTTCGGTCCGAACGGTCTTCGTCTTTCCATGGGGCGAATCCCCATGGGCGCCAGCGACTACTCTCGCTCGATCTACAGCTATGATGACTCCACCAGTCCAGATCCGGAACTCAAGCACTTCAGCATCGACCATGACCGCGAGTACATCCTGCCCACCTTGCAAGCGGCTGCGTCCATCAACCCCGAGATGTTTTACTTCTCCACACCCTGGAGCCCGCCAGGATGGATGAAGACCGGACGCTCGATGCTCGGCGGCTGTATCCACAAAGACCACTTCCCCGCTTACGCACAGTACTTCGTGAAGTTCATCCAGGCCTACGGAGCCGCGGGCGTCCACGTCCGCGCCGTGACCAGCCAGAACGAGGTTGATACCGATCAGGACGGACGAATGCCTGCCGCCGTCTGGGGCCAGGAGTACGAGACCGGCTTCGTGAGCCAGTTCCTCGGCCCTGCGTTTGAAGCAGCCGGCATCGACACCAGAATATGGATCCTTGACCATAACTACGACCTTTGGGGCCGCGTACTGGACGAACTCAGCGATCCGGCCGTCTCCCGTTATGTCGAAGGCGTTGCATGGCACGGGTATCTCGGCAAACCCGACGCCATGACCCGCGTGCACGATGCTTTCCCTTCCAAGAGCGCTTACTGGACTGAGGGAGGTCCGGATATCACCGCGCCGGATTACGCCACGGACTGGGCAAGATGGGGCGGCACCTTTTGCGGCGTCTTCCGCAACTGGGCGCGCTGCGCTGTATCCTGGAATTTTTTGCTGGACCAGAACGGAGAACCCAACACCGGCCCCTTTCACTGCGGTGGCATGGTCACGCTGGATGCTCGCAGCCAGGAGATCCGCCGCAGCGGACAGTACTGGGCGCTTGGCCATTTCTCCCGGTACGTGCGGCGTGGGGCCAAGGTCATTGCCTCCACCGGGTCTCTGCCCGGTCTTGACCATGTCGCTTTTCTGAACCCGGACGGCAGTCGCGTCCTGGTGATCGCCAACTCCGGCGCTGCCAGCGAAGCCACCTGCGTAGCGGACAATCGCCATCTGAGCCTGTCGCTTCCAGCAAACTCCGTAGTGACGCTCCAGTGGGACTGATCGCCAACTGCCGATGACCACCTGCCGGCCGCACCGCTACTGGAACTGAAACCAGTTGAGATTTGCAAGGTTCTGGGTAGTGTCGCCGCCGCTGAAGACCATGTAAACAGTGTGCACACCGGAGACGTGGCCGACCGAACTGCTCACCGTCTGCCACTTCTGCCAGCCTCCGGTCACCGGCAGCGGGACGGTGGCAATCGGCGCCCCGGTCATGCTGTCCAGGTAGAACCTCACCGTTCCTCCATCGCCTCCGCTGGCGGTGCGCACCCTCACCTTGCTGATCGCGCCGGCCGCACCAAAGTCCACGTTCGGATAGCGCACCCACGCCCCGCTGGAGATGTACCCCAGATCGTACTCTCCGGTGAGATCCGAGGTGTCTTCTGTCGCTAACCCACTCTGCGCGCTGTAGCTCGATCCCTGGATCTGCGCTGTTGCGGCGATTCTGGACTGACCCTCCTGCTTTCCCGTCCAGGTAAACGTCGCCGCGCCCAGCGCCGGCAGGGTATACGCGAAGGCCTGCATCCCGCCCCACTGCACGTTGAGCCTCTGACTGGATCCGCTGTCATTGAATGCGACCAGGGCGATCGACCCGTCGGGGTTGAGAAATGCCGAGGTCGCAACCGAGGGAGTATTGCTGGAGTAGATCCGCACGGCGCCTGGGAGCACAAATCGGCTGAACTGTCCCAGGGTGTAGTACTCGATGTCATAGCTGACCGCACCGGTACGGCTGTTCACCGTGACCAGCGGCGTGCAGGTGTTGCATCCGCCCAACCCGGCGTTCTGCGTAAGATCCGGACCCAGATTCTGGTCGAGCGCCAGGCTCCACTTCACGTAGGACTTGCCCGCATTGCGCAGTACCTGGGTGATCCCCAGAAGGTCCGAGGTGAACTGATCCTTCACCCAGGTGCCTCCCGAGAGCTCCGTCATCCAGTTGCCACTGTCCGGAAACAGGTTCGCGGTCTCCTGCTGCACTCCGGCTGTTCCGCCGTAGCCGTGCCACGCCGTGCCCGCCACCTGCATCCGCTGCTGCGCGTCCAACCGCTTGAGAATAGACTCCGGATCGTCCGGCTTGTCCCAGTTGTGGTCATAAACCAGCACTTTGGTGGCGACGTTCGCTGCCTTGAGCGCCGGGAGTACATACCCCTGCAGCAAAGCAAGCTGCGCGTCCGGGCTCATGCCCATGCTCGGGTACGCCGTGGTGACATTCAGCGGTTCGTTCTGCAGGGTGAGGTAGTCGATGGGAATGCCTGCCGCCTGATACGCCTGCAGGTAGCGCAGAAGATAGTTCGCGAACGCAGCCTCATTCGCACGGGTCATCAGCAGCTTCCCGCCAAGCATGGACACCGGGCTCATGGAGCCCGGGTCCTTCATCCATCCCGGCGGGCTCCACGGCGAGGCGAGAAGCTTCATCTGTGGATTCAGCCTCCTTGCCTCCAGAATGATCGGAAGTACGTCCGCCCGGTCGTGAGCGATCGAGAAGCCGGCCAGGCTCATGTCCGTTGTTCCGACTGGCTGGTCGTCGTAGGAGTACACCGAGCGGGCGATATCGCTCGCTGCTATCGGCGTGCGCATAAAGCTGAGTCCGATTCCTGTGCCGTTGCGCGTAAACAGATCGCTCATCGCCGCTGCCAACTGGCGTTTGTCGGCCACACGGTTCAACAGATAAGCTGCCGAGTCCGTGAAGGCCGCGCCAAAGCCATCCACGATCTGATAGGTCTGCGTCGCATCGACCACAACCGTACTGCTCCCCGCCTCCCGGCTGCGGGTACGGAAGTAGATCGCCGGCTGTGCCTCCAGCAGATGGCTCTGGTCATGCGTACTGAGTGTCACTGACACCATCGTTCCGGCCGCCCGGTTGGATGTTGGCGCAGCAGCCGTCTGCTCGGCCGTCCCGGAGGATGGTCCGCTCGATTGGATCGTATTGCGTCCCGCCCCCAGACACACCACCATCACCATCGGGCTGAATATCGCAGCCAGCCTTGCGCTGCTGGTTCTCATGACAATCCCTCCTGTACGGCGGAACAAACGCTTTGTCTATCACCTTGATTGTGCCCGGCCATTACACCCTGAACCGCAGGACCTCGTCAAGAAGGAACTTCGCGATGTTACATTTCTCCGGGTTTCAACCTCCACTCGGAGCTCCGCATCGATTTTCCAGCCGCCTGACGGCAGCATCTTCACGCCTGCGATGTTCGTACTCCATCATAGACAATCGACTGTCTTCAGCAGTCTGGCGCAATCATGTCCGGCGAAATCGCTTGACAGAGACTGCTCCGGACGTGCTGAATAAATGCGCGGCTTCTTGGATACCCATGCCAAATCTTCGTTGGTCCTGCATGATCTTCTCTGCGTTGTTCTGGCTCACGCTGGGACACGCCTTCATTGCCGGGGGAGAGCAGCCGAAAAACCCCTTCGGCCCGAACGTCCTTCTGCTGACCCCGGAGCGCAACTCCGCTTGGATGCAGGCTGAGGTGAACCGCATCTATGCGCAGCAGGAGCACAGTGAGTTCGGTGCGGGCCGTTACGCCATCCTCCTGCTGCCGGGTTCCTATCACCTGAACATCCCGGTGGGCTTTTATACTCAGGTCCTCGGGCTGGGTCTCAGCCCGGACGCTGTGCGTGTCTCCGGCGACGTTCACGCCGATGCCTCCCTGCCGCACGACAACGCCACCTGCACCTTCTGGCGCTCTGCTGAGGGCTTCACCGTTCTACCAGCAACGGGAACCATGCAGTGGGCCGTCTCGCAGGGGGTTGCGTTGCGCCGTATGCACATCGTGGGCAACCTGGTGCTCGACCAGAACCACGGCTGGGCCTCCGGCGGCTGGCTCTCGGACAGCGTCGTCGACGGCACAGTCGACTCCGGAACCCAGCAGCAGTGGATCTCGCGCAACGTCGATTGGAAGAGTTGGACCGGTTCAAACTGGAACATGGTCTTTGTCGGCGTGAATCATCCACCAGGCGGCGAATGGCCGCATCCGCCGTACACGGTGGTGGACACAGCCCCGGTGACCCGCGGGAAGCCGTTCCTGGCTTACGCCGCCAACTCCTGGGAGGTCATCATCCCAAAGCTTCGCCACAACAGCTCCGGTGCTGCGTGGCGCAACGGACATACCTCCGGCCGCAGCGTTCCGCTATCCCGGTTCTATGTGGCCCACGCGGACGCTGACACCTCCGCCACACTGAACGCCGCACTGGAACAGGGCAAGAATCTGCTGTTCACGCCCGGCATCTACAACCTGGCAACCCCGCTTCAGGTGAGGCGCAAGGACACCGTCCTCTTCGGCCTCGGCTTCGCCACGCTCCATCCCACAGCAGGCGGGCCCATCATGCAGATTGCAGACGTGGACGGCGTCACGGTCTCCGGGCTGCTCTTTGAAGCTGGTTCGGAGCGTTCACCATCTCTGCTTGATGTCGGCGCCCCTGGCCATCACCGGCGCCACGCCGCCGACCCCATCTCCCTGCACGATGTCTTCTTCCGCGTGGGAGGAGCGACGCCTGGCAGCGTACACGCCAACCTGATCGTCAATGCTGACGACACCCTGATCGACGACACCTGGATATGGCGCGCAGACCACGGCATCGGCGTCGGCTGGAACCTGAATCGCAGCGACAACGGCCTGATCGTCAACGGCAATCACGTCACTGCCTATGGGCTCTTCGTCGAGCACCACCAGCAGTTCCAGACGCTTTGGAACGGTGAGTATGGCCGGGTCTACTTCTACCAGTCTGAGATACCCTATCGTCCTCCCGCACAGGATGCCTGGAAGAGTGCGCCGGACACGGACGGCTGGGCCTCCTACAAGGTCGCAGCGAGCGTGCGGCATCACCAGGCATGGGGCCTCGGCATCTACAGTGTCTTCTTCACCCCAAACGTGATCCTCACCCGGGCAATCGAAGCCCCTGATGCCCCGGACGTGCGTCTCCACCACATGCTAACCACCGCCCTGGAACATAACGGTGAGATCAAACACGTCATCAACAACACGGGCGCCGCCGCTCATCCCGAACCCGGCCGCAACACGCCCACCGTCGCCGAGTATCCCGCTCCGCAGCAGCCCGACCGTCCCTGAGGCATCTTCAGTGTAGGTGTAGAGGGACACCTCGACCTCGATGGGCGTTTTCCCAATGATAACGCCACTGCAAGCCCTCTCCGGCGCACCCATCAGCACTGAAAGTGCTATAGAGCAAAGCTGCCCGCTGCATCCAGGGCTACAAAGTTCCCTGCCACAGCCTGCGCTCTGCCCCGGCAGGATCGCTCTCGACGCGGCTGCGCACATCCAGCAGCATGGTCTGGCGCGATGCAGTGTCGTACCGCGGCCACATCGGCAAACCGGCGGCCCCGGGAGCGCCCCCCTTGAGGAACGCAGTCCAGGCCTGATGCACCACCTGTGCGAGCTGTTTCTCCTTCTCGGTTGCGGTCGGGGGTAGTCGGTCCCACACCAGCGCCAGATCCTCCGTGTGATAGGCCTCGCCTGCGTAGCGCCCCGTCGCATCGGTATAGTCCAGCCGGTACATCCACGTCGGCCCAAAGGCGCATTGCGCCTCCGCAACCCGCAGCGACGGTATCCAATACTCTTCCGCCGTCACCGAGCGGATGCGGAGCTCTTCCACCGACATCTCCGGATAGAGCTTCGAATACTGCGCCTCCACCCGGTCAAACGCGCTCACGCTCGTATTCCCCAACTGGCGCGCATCCGGCTCGCGCTCCGGCTTCGGTCCCAGGAAAAACGCACTCTCCTCTCGGTTGGTTCCGATCAGCAGCCGCTTGCCGCGCGCGCACCCCTGACGAAGACTCTCGATCGGATAGGTTAGAAGCAGACGGCCGTCCACCTCCGGACGCAACGGAAAGTGCTGCGGCCAACCTCTCAAAAAGCGCTGCTGCGCCGCGAGCAGCAACTCACCCTTCGCCCCTGCGATAGCCTGAGAGTGCTGGCCGCTGACTGCGTGGAAGACGGCTCCGAAACCCTCCGCCACGGCGTCGGCCGCCGCGCGCGAGGCCACCCGCTCCGCGCCTCCCGACTCAGAGATCGCCCCATGGAAGAGCGCCTGTGCGGATGGGGTTCCAAGCAGAATATCCGTCAGCTTGGCGCCTGCCGACTCTCCGGCGATCGTCACCTGCTCCGGATTACCGCCAAAATCGGCAATGTTTTCCTTCACCCAGGTGAGCGCAGCCAGCAGATCGCGCAGGCCGTTGTCCGCGCTCCCCTTATAGCTGTCTCCCAGCAGCGGCGCTACATCCAGAAACCCAAAGACTCCCAACCGGTACGTCACCGTGACGACGACAATCCCGTCCCGCGCAAACGCCTCTCCGTCGCTCATCGGGTCGGAGCTCGATCCCTGATCGAAGCCTCCACCGTGTATCCATACCAGCACGGGATGAGGACCGGGCCGGGCAGGCGTCCATACGTTCAGATACAGACAATCTTCGGAATGACCTTGCGCCGAGGGCTCCAACTGCATCGGTGCAGGCGCGAACGCCAGCGCATCCCGCACCCCGCTCCAGGCCGCGGCAGGCTCCGCGGGTCGAAACCGGAGCGCGCCCACAGGAGGCAGGGCAAAGGGTATGCCGCGAAATACGCGCACTCCATCCCCTTTACGCCCGCGCAGCCGACCCAGCGAAGTGGCAACGATCACCTCATCCTCTGGCGGCTGGCCAGATACCGTCGGAAGAGACGCGACCAGCCCGAACGCACACGCGGACGCAACAAAGCGACGCCGGCTGATGCCGCTCGTTCGATCCATGGAACTTGCCATCAACCCCACGCTTCCCTCCTCTGTTGCTCAACCAGGATCTTGCCGGAGGGCCCGTTGCGGCTCTCCGCCAGCCTGTCCGATCCTTTGTACCAGAGACACGGGTCGCGCCGGGACGTGCGGAGTAGGCAAGGTCTGCGTCACCGGATCGGATGCCGGTGGACTCCTCGCCTGGTATTCAGCTCCGCAGGCATCGAACAGGGCGCTGCCGACAGGAACTGCCCCACAGAGTGTCACACCGAAGCGGTGTGCGGGTAGGCGCTGATCACCCGGTCAAACACCCTATCCCACGTGCAGCGCAGCGCGTAGTCGCGGGCCGCAGAACGCATATGGCCAAGGAGCGCGGACTGGGTGACCACCCGCGCGATGGCCGGGGCGAACTCCTCGTCACGAGCGATGCAGCCCGGCAAGGTGGGACTCCACCCATCTGCCTCACTCTCTCCGCAGGCACAGTGCGTAGCGGAACGAAGGATATAAGCCGGTCCCCCGTCCGGAGTCACGATGGCAGGAACGCCGCTGGCGAGCGCCTCCAGAACCACGTTGCCGAAGGTGTCGGTGTGTGAGGGAAAGACGAGCAGATCCATACGGGCGTAAGCGCCGGCCAGAGCCTCACCGCGCAACACCCCGGGGAACTCCGCGTGAGCCAGGTTACGCCGCAGGTAGCTCTGTTCGGCCCCGTGGCCCACGATGAGCCAGCGTGGCCGAAGGCCGAGGTTGCGAAGCTGCAAATCCACTTTAGGCAACAGGGTCACGTTCTTCTCCACGGAGAGACGGCCAACGTAACCCAGAACAACCTCCTCATCCGGCTGGACGCGCGGGCTCGGAGCGGGATGAAAGAGTTCCGTATCGACACCGCGCTGCATCAGGTGGCAGGGCCGTTGGGTAGCGTCTTCCAACAACCGGCAGAGCGCGGGGTTGGGAGCGTAGAGGACCTGAGCGCGACGATAAAAGGCTGCCACGGTACTTAGAGCGAGCCCTTCCACACCCTGTTCAAGGTGCCGGCCCGCGGAGCCCAGATGACGGGATAGCCAGCGCATGCGGCGGCCAGCGTACTCGTGGAGGTTGGTGTGCCAGCTTGCTACCAGGGGAATGCGGAGCTGGCGCGCAAAGTAAGCACCGAAGAGACCGAGTTCACTGGGACCGGTGATGTGAATGACATCTGGCCGGAAGGAGCGCACCATCGCGGAGATGCGATTGGTGTAGCGGAAGAACAGAGGGTCAAAGCTGAGGTCCTTCTCCACACGTACGGCCAGCGGGCTGCGGCCCAGCTCCAGCGCGCGCAGCGAGCCCTGGCGGGGAAGACGGCCGGTGGCAGCGCCGGCGCGCACGCAGAGCATGGGAATGCCGTGGCGTTGCGCGTAGGCGGTAAAGTTCCGGCTGGTATGCGCAACGCCGTTGACCTCATGAAAGCTGTCGGGGAAGTAGGCGATGCGCGGAGCGCCGGAGGGTGGCATCGTGCTGCATGCTAGCAGAT
>JAJZDM010000170.1 GCA_021806005.1 Acidobacteriota bacterium
GAAGCCATTGAGACCGGGAAGGCCGAGGGAAGAGAAGAGCGCGATCCCCATCAAGCCGGTGAAGACCGGGACGACCTTGCGCAAGCCACCGAAGTCATTGAGACCACGCAGTCCGCCGCTGCGGCGCTCCAGCATGGCTATGAACCAGAAGAGGGTGGCGGCGGTCAAACCGTGGTTGAACATCTGCAGGAAGATGCCGTCCATAGCGGCAAACTTCTGACTGGTGAGCAGCGCATCGCCGCCAGTGAATCGGACTACTGCAAAGATCGCCAGCAGGCAGTATCCCAGGTGATTGATGGAGGAGTAAGCGAAGATGCGCTTGAGATCCTTCTGGGCCAGGGCAGTGTAGGCGGAGAAGACGACCGTGGCCACTGCCAGCCAGAGAAGGATGTTGAGTTCGCGCTGCATCTCCGTGCTGAAGATCGGCAGCAGGATGCGCAGGAAGCCGTAGAGCCCCATCTTCGACATGGCTCCGGTCAACAGGATGGTGACGCCGGAGGGCGCCTCCGAGTACGTGGAGGGCAGCCAGGTGTGGAAGGGGAAGAGCGGAACCTTGACCGCGAAGCCGAGCAGCGCACCGCAGAAGATGAGCGTGGCCACATGCTGCGGGGTCAACAGGTGCCAGCCGAGTCTGGCGACCACGGCCGGCATGAGGGTGCCGTTCTGGGCCATGGTGGCAAGGTCCGTCAGGTCGAAGGTTCCGGTGGAGAGGAAGATCGCCAGGAAGGAGAGCAGCATAGCGACGCTGCCTACCATGGTGTAGACCAGGAACTGCATGGAGGCGCGGGATGCGCCCGGGCCTCCCCAGAGCTTGACCAGGAAGAAGGCCGGAATCAGTCCCAGTTCCCAGAAGATGAACCAATGGAAGAAGTTCAGGGCGGTGAAGGTGCCAAAGAGGCAGGCCTGGAGGGACAGAACCAGAGCGAAGTACAGCCCCACCTTATTTTCGACGTGCCAGGAGGCGAAGATGCTGATAGGAACCACGATCGCGGTGAGCAGCAGCATTAGTAGTCCGAGGCCATCGACGCCCACCCGGTAATCGACGTTCAGAGAGGGGATCCAGGAGTGGATCTCCTGGAACTGGAAGCCGTCGGCCGCGGAGTTGAAGTTGTGCCAGAGGATCAGGGTAAAGAGCAGGGCGATCAGGCTGAAGGCCAGCGCCGTCCAGCGCGCCATGGCCTTATTTCTGCCCAGAGCGAGCAGGATCATCGCACCCGCCAGCGGCAGAACGGTGAGCGTTGAGATCCACGGAAAAGAGCTCATAGCGGGGCTCATATGCGGGCCTTCCATAGCAGCAGCACGGTGAACACGATCAGAGCACCTGCGATGATCTTGAGATACCCCTGGACGCGACCTGCCTGGAGCAGCGAGAGAAGACGGCCGCTGCTGGAGACGCCTTCGCACCCTTCGTCAAAGCCTGAGTTCACCACGTGTGTATCGATGAAGTTATCCAAGTGAGCAAATCCAAAGACAGTTTGAGTCACGGTCTTGACCGCGCCGTTCCAGACCCAACGGTCCAGCCAATCAGAGATTCCGGAGAGCAGCGTGTTGAGACGAATGAAGGTGGCTCCGTAGAGCGCATCCACGAAGGCCGCATGGCCAAGGAAGTTGAAGATGGGAGGAGCGAGCCTGCCAAGGTTGTCCGGCGCCTCGGCGCCTTCAATGGGCCGGCGACCGTAGAGCCACCAGCCTGAACCGAGGCCGAGGAAGACAATCCCCGAGGAGATCAGCATGACGGTAAGGATGCCGCCCTGCGTGAAGGCTCCAAAGTCGAGCTTCAGGGATCCATCCTCCAAAAACGACTGGAACCATGGCCATGCCGCTGTTCCAACGAAGCCGAGCAGAGCGGCGAAGATGGACAGCAGCACGAGAGGGATGGTCATGACGGCCGGACTCTCATGCGGGGTGCCCGAGCCGTGATGGTGAGCTTGCGCGTGAGCGTTATGGTGATCTGCCCCGTGAGATTCCTCGTGGGTTCCCGGCGTGAGGCGCAGGGTTCCGAAGAAGACGTATAGCATCTGGCGGGACATGTAGAACGCGGTGAGGAGTGCGCCGGCTGCGCCGAGAAGATAGGGGATGTGGGAGATGTTCCAGATGCTGGCGGCGTGGAGGATCTCATCCTTGCTCCAGAAGCCGGAGAAGAGTGGGAAGCCGCACAGGGCGAGCATGCCGATCGAATAGGCGGCAAAGGTGACGGGCATGTACCTGGCCAGGCCACCCATCCGGCGGATATCCTGTTCCTCCGAGCAGCCGTGGATGACCGAGCCGGCACCAAGGAAGAGCAGGGACTTGAAGAAAGCGTGGGTGATGAGGTGGAACATGCCCACAGCGACCCCGCCAACGCCGAGGCCCATCATCATGTAACCGAGCTGGGAGACGGTGGAGTAGGCCAGAATCCTCTTGATGTCCCACTGCGCCACGGCGATGGTTGCGGCAAAGAAGGCTGTGATGGCCCCGATCCAGGTAACCACCTGAAGGGCGACCGAGGTGGTCAGCATGCCGGCGATCTCGTGATGCGCGCTCATCAGGGGATAGACACGGGCTACGAGGAAGACGCCTGCGGCGACCATGGTGGCGGCGTGGATCAGCGCGCTGACCGGTGTCGGTCCTTCCATGGCGTCAGGCAGCCAGACGTGCAGAGGAACCTGTCCGCTCTTGCCGACTGCTCCGCAGAAGATGAGCAGTGCGATGGCGGTGGCGGCACAGACCCCGAGGGGCGTGGCCTGGGAGAGCATGTGGGCGATGGCGCCTGATTCCAGGCATCCGGCTCCGTTGTTGTAGAAGAGCAGCGTGCCGGTCTGGGAGTACAGCCACACCATGCCCAGGAAGAAGGGCAGATCGCCGATGCGCGTGGTGATGAAGGCTTTTTTGCAGGCAGCTGCAGCGCTGGGCTTGTGATACCAGAAGCCGATGAGAAGGTAAGAGGTGAGGCCGACGATCTCCCAGCACATGAAGAGCAGCAGGAGGCTGTTGGAGATGACCACGCCCAGCATGGCGCCGGCGAAGAGCGCAAGGAAGCAGAAGAACCGGGTGAAGTTCTCATCATGCGCCATGTATCCCACGCTGAAGATGAAGATCAGCAGGCCCACGAAGGTGACCATCACCAGCATGACCGCGGTGAGGGGGTTCAGGACCCAGCCCAGCGACAGCCATTCGTTTCCGAACTGGAACCAGCGGAAGTTGAAGACCTGAGTGGTGAGTTCGCCGCTGCTGCGCAGGGCAAGCACGTGCGCAAACGCCCAGACCGAGAGAAGGAAGGAGATCCCCATCGAACCGATGGCAAGTCCAGCACCGCGGACGCGGCCCTTCTGTCGGGTGAGGGCAATGATCCCAGCCGCGAGCAGGGGTAACGCAGGAATCAGCCAGAGATTTTGTACGATCCAGTTCATTGAGCGCCAATCAAAGGTTGCAGGTGAGAGATAGGACTCTGTTGTTGTCTACCAAGCAGGTGAATCCGGTGTTGGAGAAGGCATCAGGCCGGGTGTTGATCATGCGCCGCTTAACCCTTCAGGAAGCTGATTTTGTCTAAGTCGGTTGTGCGGAAGTGCCGGTAGACGGCCACGATAATGCTGAGGCCGACGGCGGCTTCAGCCGCGGCAATTCCTATGGAAAAGATGACAAACATCACCCCGGTGAGCATCTCCGGGTGGGGGCTGTAGTGCCAGAAGGCGATGAAGTTGAGGTTGGCGGCATTGAGCATCAGTTCGATGCCAATCAGAACGATGATAGCGTTGCGCCGGGTGAGCGCGCCGGAGAGGCCGATGGAGAACAGCACTGCGGAGAGGAGGAGGTAGCCGGAGAGCGGGCTCATTGATTACCCTCCTTTTCTTCGATGGCGAGAACTCCGGCACCGATCAGAGCCGCGGTGAGCAGAACGCCGATGATCTCCAGGGGAAGAACGAACCGCTGCATCAGTGCCACGCCAACCTCGTGCACGGAAGCCTCGGGTTGCGCTCCGCCGAGCGCCTGCGGCGAGATGCCGGTGAAGATCGCCCAGGCCAGCACGGCGAAGAGCAGAAGCGCGGTCAGGGTCCCGGAGAGCCGGAAGGATCCCGACTCGGTGGACGCCGTCTCCTGGTTCCGGTTGCGCGTCATCATGATGGCGAAGACCGCCAGGATGGCAACAGCACCGACGTAGACAAGGATCTGCGTGAGGCCGATGAACTGGGCCCCTAACTGGAGGTAGAGGGCAGCCAGGCCCACGAGGCCAAGGGTGAGGGCGAGAACGCAGTGGACAGCGTTCTTCAGACTCATCGCCGCGGCGGTACCGATGATCGTGATGGCGGCAAGCAGCAAAAAGGAGATTGTCATTTTGAGACGTTTCCAACTCTCCGAAGTTGATGAAGACAGATGAACATATCGAATTCAACTACCAAGTGACGATGATCACCTCTGATGAGGATCATCGGCCTAGCTGGCAAAGCGATAGGTGCGCTCCTGAAACCATTTGTTGCGCCGGAGACCGCGGCTCAACAGGAAGCAGGAGAAGAGAAGCAGCAGACTGACCACCGACCAGCGGGTAAAGCCGGAAGGGAGGTAGTGCCAGAGGCCGGCGCTGAAGATGTTGATGAGCGAGAGCGGCAACATGAACTTCCACCCGAAGTTCATCAACTGATCCATGCGCAGGCGCGGAAGCGTACCGCGGATCCAGATGAAGATCATCATCATGAGGAGCAGCTTGGCGAAGAACCAGAACCAGGAGGGAATCCAGGTGAGGAAGGAGAAGGGCGCGGCCCAGCCGCCCAGGAAGAGCGTAATGGCCATGGCGCTGGTCGCCATCATGCCCAGATACTCTGCGACGAAGAAGAGGGCAAACTTGAAGCCAGAGTACTCGATGAAATAGCCGGCAATGATCTCCGACTCACCCTCCGGCATATCGAAGGGGCAGCGGTTGGACTCCGCGGTGGCTGCAATCATGAACAGGATGTAGCCGGTGATGCCCCAGGGCGTAAAGAGATACCAGTGGGGCCAGATTCCGGTGTACCCGGCCTGCATGTTCACAATGGTGACTGTGGAGAGCGAGCCGGCGGCCATGATGGCCACGATTCCGGAGAGGACCATGGGCATCTCATAGCTGATCATCTGGGCGATTGCGCGCATGGCTCCCAGAAGGGAGTACTTGCTGCGGCTGGACCAGCCTGCCATGAAGACAGCCAGTTCCACCATGCTCCCGATGGCGAAGAAGAAGAGCACGCCGGCGTTCAGATCCGCTACCACCATGTTTCTGCCCACAGGGACGACGGTGTAGACCAGGAACGAGGCGATCACCATGACGATGGGGGCCATCAGGTGGATGAGTTGGTCAGAGGAGCGGGGAACGATATCTTCCTTGGTGAGCGACTTAATACCATCGGCCGCCGGTTGCAGAATGCCCCACGGGCCAGCGCGGTTCGGGCCGTAGCGATTCTGCATTCTTCCCAGGCCCTTGCGCTCGAGCACCGTGGTGATGGCGAAGAGGAGCGGAAAGACGACGATGACGGGGAGCACGGAGAGAATAGCCGAGGATACCGGCTGCAGACCGCTGGGCACATAGCCCATGATCCAGTGCTTCAGTAGAACAAAGATCTGATCGATCATCTCAGGCATAGTTGATTCCCATCCAGCAGAAAAGCTTGACGTCTCCCATGGGGGTGGCGGAGTTCATTTGGTCTCCGCCCCGGCCGGCTCGCCGCTGGCCGAGGTAGCGGCTGGGGCCGGAGCAGCGGCTGCTGCCGCTGCTTTTGCGGCTGCCGCCGCAGCTGCAGCCGCCGCGGCAAGCCTCTGTTTCTCTTTTTCCTTCTCCCGCTCCTGTGCCAGGGCGGCATCGACAGCCGCAGCCTCGATGGGGTGAATCTTGTTGTAATACTCGTTGGACTTTGCCAGCTTGTCCTTGTGGTGGAGCAGGCCGCCGAAACGATCATCCGAGCTCAACTCGAACTCGACGTCCATCTTGATGGCATCGAAAGGGCAGACCTCGACGCAAATCTGGCAGCTCATGCAGACGGAGACGTCGATATCGAACCTTACGGGATAGAACTGCAGCTTG
>JAJZDM010000171.1 GCA_021806005.1 Acidobacteriota bacterium
CATTGAAGTCCAAAAGATCTCTGCCGCTCCGGGGCGCAGATCGTGCCGGCGACAAGCGAACCGTCCGCGCCCGCGAACAAAGACACGGCGCCGACGGGGACCACCCCTGCCCGCCTCAGGGCTGGGCGATACGGATCACCTGGCCCGCGCCGTGCAGCGAGTACTCCACGCCCTCCGCCGGCAGAAGGAGTACATGCCATGGCGCCAGCGGCGTGGAGCCCCGCTGGCTGGTTACCGTCAGCGACTCGCCCAGGGCGAAGAGCATCTGCATCTTTCCGCTCAGCCCAAGGGATCTTCCCTCCGCCGACGCCGCAAAGCGATCCACAACAAAGTACTCGGATGCGACCAGCCGTTCAAATCCATCCATCGCCACCGGCGCGACCAGCCCGGCATGGCTGGAGATTCGTGTGACCGCCAGCCCGGCGTCGACATGCAGCTCGCGCGGACGGCCAAAGTCATAGAGCCGATAGGTAATATCGCTGTACTCCTGCGTCTCCAGGATCACCATACCCGGCCCGATCGAGTGCACCGTGCCCGCCTCCACAAACACCATGTCCCCGGTCTTGACCGGCAGATACTTCAGCATCTGCTCCAGCGTACCGGCGGCGATGGCCGCGCGAATCTCATCCTCAGGGAACGGCTCGCGAAAGCCCAGCGCCAGCTCCGCTCCTGGTTCAGCCGAGAGCACGTACCAGCACTCGGTCTTGCCCCGTCCCAGCCCCAGGGCAGCGGCCTGGGCGTCATTGGGATGCACCTGCACGGAGAGCTTCTCCCGTGGAAACAGGGTTTTCACCAGCAGGGGAAACTCTGCAGACGGGCCGCCGGCAAACTGCTCGGGAAAGCGGCGGGTCATCTCCGCCAGCGATACGCCCGCGAACTCTCCGGCGTCCACCACGCAGCTCTCTGCGGTCAGCCAGGCCTCACCCACCGGCTTGCCCGCCTGGGGCTGCGGATACCAGACAGGCAGCTTCTCTACCCCCCAGATCCTCTCAGAGAAAAACGGCCGCAACGAAATCGGCCCGATCCCGGCCACCTCAGAACGCAACGATTCCAACGCCATCCACCCTCGCCCTCCCTGAACCCTTTGGCCAGGAGCCATCGGCGGCTCCGCCACTGGTAGGCTACTATGACTCGCCGCTTTAACCCAGCCGGCGAGGGCGGCTACTGGCAGCTACCGATCCACACCGCATCGCCAGACGCCTGCAGATGCAGCGCCGCTCCCTCGATGGCGGCTGAGGGCTCTCCCAGGCGAATCTCCGCTTTACCCAGCCGACAACCTTGCATCCCGGTAAGATTCAGGTCCACATCCAGCTTCGAGGGCTGCACCGCCGCGGAGCTCCCTGCGGACTCAGCCCCGCGATGCAGCGCCACCAGCACCCGCTGCTCCGTGCTGGCGCAGCCCGGCTCGGCAGACGGGCCGGCCTGGCGTAGATACACCATCCAGTCCTGGTTGCTGGCCAGCACCTGCTCGGCTCCACAGGCCAGGGCATCATGGGCATGGCGGAAGGCATCCAGCGCCGCCACCCAGGTAAAGGTCTTCTGCTGCAGTGCAGTTCGTCCTGTGGCGACGAACGCGTCTCTGCCATCTCCGGGCAAGCCGCTGGAAGAACCGCTGGGGAAGCCTCCCGGAAAATCCTTGCGATTCTCCGGATCTCCGCCGCCCTGCATCGCAATCTCATCGCCGGAGTAGATCTGCGGCATACCGCGGCTGGTCAGCACGTAAGCCAGCGCCAGTTGCAGTGCTCCTTCGCTGTCCCCTCCTGAGCCATGAACCGCGGTGGCGAACCTCTCCGTATCGTGATTGCCGATGAACGGAACCAGGCGCTGCGGATGGGGGTACAGCGAGTCCTCCCCGAGCACATCCGCCAGCCGGCTCATCGGCGCGCCCTTGGTAAACACATCGCGCAGCGCAAAGTAGGTTGGGAAGTCAAATGGCGTGTAGAGCTCCGTATCCACGCCGGCGCGGGTTACGCCTCCGGCAAAGGAAGAGGTGATCACCGGATCGCTGTTGAAGATCTCTCCCACCTGGGTCAAACGCGGAAACAACTGCTTCAGCTCTCCGTTGAACGCATGCCAGAACTCGCGGTCCACGTAGGGAAACGTATCAATCCGCAGTCCGTCGGCGCCGCTCTGCTCCACCCACCAGACGGCGTTCTGCCGCAGATACTGCGCCACAGCGGGGCTCTCCGTATTCATATCCGGAAGCGCCCCGGCGAACCATCCCTCCAACGTGCCAACCCTGTCCCGCTCCGGCGCGTGCGGGTTGATCAACGCCTGAAAGTTCGTCTGGCCATCAAGATGGTGCGCCTTGGTTCCATGGAACCAGTCTGGCGCCGGCTCATCCTTCACCCAAGGATTCAGCGGCCCAACATGGTTCGGCACGGTGTCCAGCACCAGCTTCATCCCACGCTGATGCAGGGCAAGGGCCAGCGCTCGCAGGTCACCCAGTGTCCCATAGTGAGGGTCCACGCCATACATATCGGTGGCTCCGTAGCCGTGGTAGCTATCGCTCTCCTGGTTCTGGTAGACAGGCGTAATCCAGACGGTCGTTACGCCCAACTGCTGGAGGTAGTCCAGATGATCTTCGATTCCCTTCAGATCGCCACCATGCCAACCGCGCGGCTTGGCACGCTCTGCCAGCGCCGCCGGACTGCCGGCATCGCTATGCGCATCCGGTCCGTCATTCTCCAGGTCGCCGTCCGCAAAACGGTCGGTCATGATGAGGTACATCACGTCGCGGGAGGAGAATCCCTGAAACCCATCCGTAGAAGGCCGTGGAGCAGCAAAGGTGTAGCGACTCTCGACGCTTTGCCCACCCACCGCCGCCCGCAGCGTCACGCGCTCCGGCTCAGCCGGCGAGGACGACAGCCAGAGTTGCGCCCAGTGTCCATTGGCGGAGGGCGCCACCTTCTCAATCCGCAGGTTGCGATCGCTGATGGAGAAGGTAGCGGAACGCAGACCCTCCCCATGGACCAGCAGCATGGGTCTGGGCATCTTCGCCCACCAGTTGGGTGGATCAATCTTGTCGATCGCCAACGATCCACTCTGCGCCGCAGCGGCCAGCGCGTGCACGGCCAGCGTCGCCAGCGCAATCCTTAGAACCCCAGCCCACACCTGCACACCCTGCCACCTGCCCCACGTCAACTTTCCCATGGCTCCTCCCTGGAGCTTACGAAAAAATGCGCCACGACAAACCACATCGTGGCGCATCCTTGTCGTGCAATCCGTTAGAACGTCAGCCGTGCTGCTAGCTGAATCTCGCGTTGCGAGTTGGACTGCGTGCTGGTGATCTTGCCGAAGTTGGCATCATAGAACCCGGCGTCCGGGTTGGTGAACTGCGGCGTGTTGGTAACGTTGAACGCATCTCCATGCAGTTGCAGAACGACCCGTCTGAAGATCTGAATATTCTTTTCCAGCGAGAAATCCGCCGAGCGCATACCGGGCCCGTAGACCTGGTCGCGCGCCAGCGTACCCATGCGCGTGAACACGTTCACACCGTTTGCGGCAACCGTCGGCGGAGCTGCAAACGAGCTGGTATCGAACCAGTGATTCAGAGTCTTCGGATAACGCAGCGGCTTCACCTGGTCCGGGCGGGAGCTGTCCGCGTTACCGCTTACCGACAGGTCAAACGGCGTTCCGGTCCCCATCCGTCCGATCACGTTCATCTGCCATCCGCCGATCAGCATGTTCATCAGGTAGCCGACATCGCTGCCGAACCTCTGATTCCGTCCAAACGGCAACTGGTACAGAATCGACGAGCTGAACACATGACGCTGGTCCTGCAACGAGTTGCCATAGTCCGCTTGCGGATCATAGTACAGCGGCGCCGTGGAACTCTCCTCCGAACCCGGCGAATCATCCAGTGAGTGCGACCAGGCGTACGACCCTGTCACAATCAGGTTGCTCCCCTGATGATGCTCAAAGTGCAGTTGCAGGCCGTTGTAGTTCGCGGTTCCGTTGTAATTGTTGTACGTAATGGTTCCAAAGATCGGGAAGTTCTGCTGCCCGGTAGCAAACTGGAACAGGTTGTAGTTGTAATACGTGGACAGGTGGTCCGACTTGCTGCCGACATACGAGATGTCGAGCACATCGCGCGACGTCAACTGATTTTCAAGCTGCAGGTTCCACTCCTGGATCTGCTGGTTCTTGTCGTTGCGATTCACCGCCAGCGTGCTCAAGCCGGCCGGAGGATCTGCCGGGTTGAAGTTCGGATACCCCGGCAACGGCAGCGGCGTGGTCTGCTGCGGCGTCTCATTGCAGCCAAAGCTCGAACCCAGCGCCGGCGTCTGTCCCGTGAAGGTTACGCAGTAACCATTCTGCGCGGAGTAGGAAACACTGCCGCCAAATGGCGTCTGTTGTCCCAGTTGATTGTTGATCCCGCCGTAGTCCGGGAAGTAGAAGATCCCATAACCACCGCGCAGGACCTCCCTTCCGGTTCCAAACAGGTCATACGCAAAGCCGACACGCGGCGCAAAGTCAGCGTGATCGTTGTTGATGATGGTGCGCGAGACGCCATTCACGCCGGCCTCCAGCACCTGGCCATACGTCGGGCTGCTGGTATCAATGTCAAACGACGCCTGCCGGTTCTGCACCTCATACGGCCACGTGATCAGGTCATAGCGTATGCCAAGCTGAAGCGTCAGCTTCTGGTTGACACGCCACTCGTCCTGGGCGAAAAATCCGTCTTCATAGCTGATATTGCTGAAGAAGCCGCTCTGGGCTCCAATGCTGTAGGAGTCCGTGAAGCCCGCCAGCATCTCAGCCGTGGGGAAGCCCGTAAAGTCGCCGTTGCCGAAGTTGAAGTAGCCTTTACCCGCAATGGGGCGGAAGTACTCCATGTTGCGCATGATCCCGGTTGCGCCAAACTTGAAGGAGTGGTTTCCGTGCTCCCAGTTCACCGTGTCGCTGATCTCATACGTGTTCTGCGGAACAGCGTACAGGCCATAATCACCCGTATAGTCAATCCCGTTGTTGCCGCCGATCAGCGCGCCGCCGCTGGTTTCGATATTGCGATTGGCGTTCACAATTCCGAGATCTGCTGAAAGCGGAACACCGTAGAAGGGAGGCTGGTAGCCAAAATCGTCACGGTTGTATCCGATCAGAAGTTGGTTCACCAGCGAAGGCGTGAAGATGTGCGTGTAACCCAGGCCATACGCACGAGCATGGGTGTAGGAAGAGCCCGTTCCAAAGCCTGAAGGCAGCGTTCCCAGTTCAGGGGTCTCGGTAAATGCGGAGTTGTCATAGCTGTACCGCACAAACGCCTGATCCTTCGGCGTGGCATCCCAGTCAAAGCGCACATCGAAGGTGTTGTAATGCGTAAACTGATGCTTGTGCGTCAGGAAGTTGTTCACCACTCCTGAACGGATCGGCGCCGGATACGCATTGAAGTAGTTCGCTCCTGCTGAGTTGGCCGTGATCCCTGCATTCGCCAGCACGTTTCCCGCAATCGGCTGGCAGTTTACCGGGTTGTACAACTCGCCATTCTTCACGAATGTGCCGCCCTGGTGAATCAGGCAGTAGGGCTCGGAGTACTCGTTGTCCACTGCCGGCCCATTCACCGTGTCAAAGTTCGGGGAACTTGGCAGCAGTTCACTGAAGTCTCCATTCCGCATCCGCGCGGTGGGAACGGTCACAAAGTACGAGTTCTGGGGTTCCACCTCGCGAAGCGCCTGATAGTCTCCAAACCCGAACAGCTTGTTCTTCAGAAACGGTCCGCCAATCGAGAAGCCCGGCTGATTCCGGTTGAACGGTGGATTGGGTGAAGGGCTTGCTCCCAGAAGCTGATAATCAGGATTCGCGTCAAAGTTCCCGCTACGGTAAAACTCGAACAGCGATCCGTGGTACTGATTGGTGCCACTGCGAATCGAGCTGGCCACAATGGCGCCACCCGCCCGCCCATACTCCGCTGAAGCTACGCTGGTATCGATCTTGAACTCCTGCGTCGCATCGATATTTGGAAAGATCAGAATCGTATTGATCAGGGAGTCG
>JAJZDM010000172.1 GCA_021806005.1 Acidobacteriota bacterium
TCATGTGAACCAGGATGTAGGGACTGCGACGACCTTCCCTTCCAACCAGTACAATCTGAGCCAGGACTACGGCCGCGCCGCTCAGCCGACGCAGCAGATCTTCGCAGACGTCAACATTCAGTTTCCCCTGGGGTTTGAGGGGTTTCTCTTTGCCAATGCGGCGGGAGGGACTCCCTTCAACATCACCACGGGAACCGATCTGAACGGAGATACGATCTATAACGATCGGCCGGCGTTTGCCACCAGCCCGACCGCAGCCTCGATCCTCTATCGGACGCCCTTTGGAACCTTCGATGCGAATCCGCAGCCGGGAGAGAGGACGATTCCCATCAACTATGGAAACTCGCCGAGCTTCTTCTTCCTGGAGGTCCATCTGGGAAAGGTGTTCAAGCTCGGTCCCCGGCCGAACCGGACCCCAGGCAGAAAGGGATCTGTGAAGAGGCCCGACCGTCCCTATAGCCTGACCTTTGGGGTGGATGCCTACAACCTGACCAACCGGAACAACCGGGGAACGCCGGTGGGCGTTCTGAGTTCTCCTTACTTCGGGCAGTCGATTTCGCTGAACTCGCCGCTAGCCGTAAAGGGCGTGAGCACTTCGGCCAATCGGACCGTGACACTGCATTGCAGGTTTAGTTTTTAGATTTGCTCTGCTGGGCTAGGGTGGGGCGGAGTGGACGCGCCAGAGCAGGCTGGCTGGGAAGCCGATATCACGATGGATGGTCCTGGTTGTTGGCGCTCTGCATGGCGGCCGTACAGAGCCGGCCAATTGCAGAGTGGATTTATGTCAGAAGCCAGGCCAGTGCGATCAGGCTCATCACCATCCACAAGCCCCAATCTCCGGGGGGCTTCAAGCGTATTGGGTCATGCAGGTTCATCCTTCGAGCTTCCTTCGCCAATCAGTACGTCGTAGAGCAACTCCCCGAGGGTCATCTCTGCACGCGGTTTGCCCATTGGCTTCGCGCGGGAGCTCGGCATCGCCAGTGATCGCCGGGAGGCAGGGAGCGAGGCGGTTGCCGCAGCGGAGTTCAAGGGCCCTTCGGAATCTCGGGAATTAACCGGCCGGGCCTGCTCCTCCGGTGCATTCCACACGGCTCCTCCTTGCTGGCCGGCATGCCATGGCGCCGAGCGAACCGGGAACTGGGCATCCGGCGTTGGATCTCCAATTGTCTGCAGCGAATCCACCTTCAATGCATCGGCAGCCTGGCCGTACATCTTTACATCGGTCACCATGGTCAGCATCTTCTTCTCCTCTGGCCGGGGCGCTGGTGCGCTTTGGCCGATGGTCTAAAGCAAGCTCTCGTCCTGCCGGGTCTCTTGATCGGGTTCAGGCCTCACCCACGGCTCGGGTGGGTTCCAGGCAAATCCCGAGGCGGAGGCGCAACGCTGTTTCAGTCTGCTCCGAAGCCTCTCGCGTTCTTCGGGTGACATCTGTCCCCAGCGCTCCTCCATGCGTCGTTTCCATTCGCTCCGGCCGGGACTGTGTTTATGGATGCCGCCGAGCAGAATCTTGCTGAGCACCACCAGGCCGAGCGCCTGGCGGAAGGTAACCCTCTTCAGCCCGAAGATCGATGGCATTAACCAGTTCCAGAGATGCTGGGTCAGAAACCCGAAGAGCAACAGCCCCAGCGCCACAAACAGCGCAATCTTCAATGCCCTCCAGATCCAAAAACGTCTCATTGCAGCCTCCCTTCCATGCTTTCCATTTCCTTCAGCATCCTCACTTCCGCCGTTCCGTTCCCGCGAAGTCCTCATCCATCTCGCGCAGCCGCTGGCGCAGGTAGAGGACGGCGTAGCGTTTTCGAGAGAGCAGCGTATTCACGCTGGTCCCGGTCTCTTCGGCCATCTCCTTGAAGCTCTTGCCCAGCAGTTCATGGGCGACAAAAACCTCGCGCTGGTTCTCCGGCAGCTCCTCCAGTGCCTCATCGATGGCGTCCAGCAGCACGTTTCGTGCATGGATCGCATCGGGTCCCGCATCCGGCGAGGGCAGCAGATCCTCCAGGATCGGCGCGCTGTCCTCGGCGCTCACCGGAGCTTGCAGTGACACGGCCTTGCTGCTGCGGAAGAGGTCGACGATCCTGTTCCTGGCCACGCGAAACATCCACGCGGTGGTGTGTTCTGCCGGTTTCATCATCCGGTAGGCCTGAATCAACTCATAGAAGACATCCTGGAGGATGTCCTCGGCGTCAGCCGTATCCAGGACGCGCTTGCGTATGAAGCCGCGCAGCCGCGGCTCATCGCGAGCGAAGGTCTCGGTGATGAATCGGTCCTGCTCGCTAACGCTCAGATCCGGGCTCGGCATCGAGATCCTTTCGGCCCTGCGTGAACGCGAAGGAGGCTATCTGCTGAAACATTCCAGGGAGTTAACGGACGAGCCGGAGAGATATTGTGTCATTCGCAGAGATTTTCCGGAGGCTGCTCGAGTTTTTCGGCTCAGCGCCCTTTGCGTCGCCTGGCCTTTGAGCCGGACTTCCGGGTTTGTGCCTTTTCCCTGGCCTTCGCCTTCTTCGCCTCGCTCTTGCCGCCGCGTCCCGGCGCGCTCATCTGCGCCTTCGGCTCGGTTCCGGGCAAAAGCGCAAACTGCAGACGGTATTGTTGCCGATCGATGCGATCCAGCAGCACCTGCACGGGCTGGCCGATAGCGAAGACGTGCCCGGAGCGTCCCCCCACAATCGTGCGGTCTGTATCACGATAGGTGTAATGGTCCCCGACCAGGGATCCGATCGGCACCAGCCCTTCGATGAACATGCCGTCGAGTTCCACGAAGAAGCCATGCCGGGTGACGGAGAGGATGACGGCGTGGAAGTCATCGCCGATCTTATCGGCCATGAACTTCATCTTCTTCCACTCGATCAGCTCCCGCTCCGCGTCTGCCGCACGGCGCTCAGCCTGCGAGCTCTCGACGGCGATATCGTTCAACTCTTCGGCGGCGAGCGGACCTTGTTCCAGCAGGGTTGGTGAGCGGCTCTGCTCATGCAACGTGGCGCGGGCGGAGGCGGAACCGCCGGCGCGCCGCTTCCAGGCAGCCTTCCAGGGCTGCCAGTCGTCACTGCGAATCGGCCCTCCGCGGGGATCCGTTCCCTGAAGCAGCATCGCGCGCACCAGCCTGTGCACCACAAGATCCGGATAGCGCCGGATTGGCGAGGTGAAGTGCGTATAGGAGGGTGAGGCCAGGGCGAAGTGGCCTTCATTTTTCTCCGCATAGCGCGCCTGTTTCAGCGAGCGCAGCATGAGGTAGGAGAGGATGCGTTCCTCCGGTGTCTTGCTGGTCCTGCGCAGCAGATCCTGGTACATCTGCGGCGTGACGGGAATGCTCCCCGGGATCGTGTACGACGGGGCCCTTCCGGAGTTCCCCCCCCGGTCAGAGCGTTGGCGGAGCTCCCTGCGGTCGGCTTTGAGCGTCAGCTTCTGCACGGGCAGGCTGCCCAGGCCCAGCGAGTGCCCGAACCCGGCTGCCGTCTCCTCGAACTCGAGGATCTTCTGGGGGTCCGGCGTCTCATGGATACGGTAGATGGAGGGGACGCCGGCTCTGTCCAGCCCGCGTCCCTCGAGCCAGTGGGCGACGCACTCGTTGGCGGAGAGCATGAACTCTTCGATGAGCCGGTGCGCCCATCCCCGCTCGGAGCGCACGATCGCCTTCATGTTGCCATCCGGATCAAACTCCACGACCGGCTCGGGCAGATCGAAGTCGATGGAGCCGCGCCGCACCCGTTTGGCGTTCAGCCGCAGGGCCAGGCGAAGCATCGCGTCGAAGGCGGCGGGAAGCTCGGGGTAATCGAGGCCGATCCGCTCCCGCTCCGCGAGATCCTCGGCGCTGAGCGCAGTGGGCTCGGCCAGGGATGGAGCCGTGCCGGGCACAGCCTTGCCGGAGCCGGAGTTCAGCCCAGAGGTGCCGGCTGATGTGAGAAGGCCGCCGGCGTTGAGGCAATGCTGCACGCTGGTATAGGTCATCCGCCGCAGGCTGCGAATGATCCCTTCGGCGAGGCGATAGCCAACGATCTCACCCTCCGGATCAATCTCCATGATGCAGCTCAGCACCAGCCGGTCCTGGTTGGGGAGCAGGCTGCAGAGTCCGCTGGAGAGCGCATGAGGCAACATGGGAATGGCGCGATCCGGGAAGTAGACGCTGGTGCCGCGAAACCGCGCCTCCGTATCCAGTGCGGATCCTGGCTGTACGTACCAGCTCACATCCGCGATGTGCACCTGCAACTCGTCGTTGCCGTTGGGCAGGCGGCGCACCAGCACGGCATCGTCGAAGTCCCGGGCGGTCTCGCCGTCGATGGTGACGACGGGCAGCCCGCGAAAGTCCTCTCGGGAGTCCAGGAGCGATGGGTCAAGGCTGGCGGCGTTCAGCGTGGCGACCGACTCGATGGAGCGGGCTTCGGCCTCTCTGGGCGCCAGCGCTTCGGCCTCCTTCAGCACCGCCGGCGGAAAGGTGTGGGGGATGTGGTGCTTCCGGATCACGATCTCGACGTCGACGCCGAAGCCTTCGGGCGGTCCCAGCACCTCGATGACGCGTCCTCGCGCCGGCCGGCCAGGGGTGGGGAAGCTGAGGATCTCGACGTCCACCACCAGGCCCTCGAGTGGGTGCAGGGGGTCTCTGGCCTCAGCCGCTTCGAGCGACCGGCGGGCCTCGGCGCCGAGCATCCGATGGGGCGAGGAGGATGCCTCCGGGGTGGCGCCTGCGACGGAAGGAGGGGTCTCCTCGCCGCTCGCGATGAGGATGGGACCGCCCAGACGCTCATCCCATGGGGTCACGAAGTTGCCGCGAGGCAGTTCGTGCTCCTGATTGCGCCGGTAGCGGGCGCGATCCTGATAGTGAAAGACGCCCACGATGGTAGGGTTCTGCCGGGTGAGCACGCGCAGGATGCGGCCGGCGCGGCGGCCGTCACGGTCGGGAGGGTCCTCTTCGACCAGGACCAGATCGCCCTGCATGGCTCCCTGAAGCGCGTTGGGAGGGATGAAGATGTCGTCGCCGGTACGGCGGCTTTGCCGCGGCGCCGCGCCAGGAGCGGGGCTGCGATCGGGGCTGCGGTTTGGGCGGACGAACCCGTAGCCATCGCGGTGCAGATCCAGGCGTCCGCTCAGCAGCCGGTCACGGCCGGCTGTCTCCCGGAGGCCCTGGCCGGGGGCGGCTGGCGAGGGCTCGGAAGATGCCTGGCTGAGGTTCTCGCGGGGAGGGATGGACCACATCCTGTCTTTGGAGAGGGTGAGTTCGCCGGAGGCTACCAGGCGAGAGATTTGCTCGAGGAGCAGACGCCGTTCCCGTCCACCCCCCAGACCCAGCTCGCGGATGAGCTGCTTGTATCCGGCCTTGCCTCCGGCGGAGCGCTGGATGCGGGTGAGCAGCTCGCGGTCACTGCGGGCCGGGGCGGCGGGGTTGGATGGACTGCGGCGAACGTGGGTGTGCGGGATCCGGGGCATCTCCTGAGATTCCTGTTCTGGGATCAGGGTACACGGAGCGGGGCAGGCCCGGGCGGAGGTCGTTGGCCCGGGATGAGGCACGCGCTGGCGTTCATGGAGTGGGCGGACGGTAGACATCCCTGGGCCTGGCTGGGGCGGGGATCAGGAAGAGCTGGGCGGAGGCGGCGTGTGGTTTGAAGATCCGGGGAGGGTGGGCGGGAACCACACGGAGTAACAGTAACTCAATTAATTTATTCCATTACCTCGGTAATGTTTACTAAAGAGTAATTAGTTATGTTATTGATAACATTAGACTTAGCGTTTTTACCAGTCTATGTTGGTTACATCTGGGTTGTCCAGAGAAAAATTTTAGAGATCTTAGCAAGCTTTATCCAAGCAGTAATTCCGCCAAGGAGAAATACGCATATGAAGACCCTCGCCATCCGCGCTTTCGTCGTTGCCCTCGCCGTCGCTGGTTTCAGCGCCTCCTCGATGTACTCGTCCTCGATGGCCCGCGCCCACCAGGCGAAGGTGATGGTGGTTCGCCCCGGCGTAGTTCCGGCG
>JAJZDM010000173.1 GCA_021806005.1 Acidobacteriota bacterium
TAATGCTGGCGGGTCATACCCGTCATCGAGCTCCGCTCAAAGTTTGGATTCTGGACAACATACGCGCCGCGGCAGGCCTTGGCGCCGTCGTCAACCGAGGATGAGATCATTCCTTTTACCTTCACTGGCCAGAAGACTTTAGCCGGCACTTAATTTTTAGATCGAATTATATCATGGCAACAAACTACCGGTTGACCAACCCTACCCCGTGTTTCCACCCCGTGCTGGGATCCTCTCTCCGCTGCCGCTCGGTCTGCACTGGATCGCTGACCTCTGGCGAAAGAGTGTCCCTCCCGCCCTGCATGCTGATTCCGTAGGCACTTGGCGAAATTTACACATCAAATGAATAGCTTACGGTCATCAGCGGTCTCCGGACGACACTCCAGGAACCGACGAAAGAGATCCCCCATCAAGCGGTCACTACTTTGTTTGGATAGCAAATAAAAGCGCGCCCGGATCAAACTTTGGCTACGCGGCTGCCCTTGGGCCGCCGCGTAGCCCCGCTCCCTGCCAGCCTTCAGCACGATGCAACACCGCAGACCGCGGACCCACCGAACCCGCGCCAGTCGCCGCCTCTGCCGTGCCTACCGCTTCTGTACATCCACCGAGCGGTCGTCTTCGTACTGCATGATGTGGAAGTATGCCTCCCATCCGGTCCATCCAGCCGGAGCCGGCAGCTTCGCCATGGGATCTTTCAGATGGTCCGCGTAGGCCTGCACCAGCGTGCGCGTGCGGTCTACTCCCGTCAACCAGTCGCCACGGTACCAGTTCTTCCACTTGCCATACTCGGCTGCGTGCATCGCCGCCATCACCGCGTCCAGAGACTGGAGCGCGGCGGCGGCTTCCGCCTGCGCCTTCGCCGCGTTGCCCGCGTCCTTGTCCTTCATCGACTGCGCGACCTCGAGCAGCATCTGGTTGCTCTCGCGGTTGATGGCGATCATGGTCAGCATCGCCTCCTGGTAATAGTTGCGGCGCGCAGGGTCGATCAGGCTCTCCGCCGCAACCGCATCCTTCCACACCTTGTCCCAGCGCGGCTGAGCAGCCGTTGCGTCCCGGATGTCACGCTCCAACAGCGCCGCGCGCTGCTCCGCCGTGGGCGGAGTTCTCGCCCACGGCTGCGACCACTTGGGCGACTGACTGGGAATATCGAACACCTGGTGCCCGCTGAGATCATCCAGGATGATCCGCCGCGCCTCCGAGTGGTAGTGCTGATCGCCGCAGACCATGGGAACCCCACCCGCGCCTTGTGGCGTCGGCGAGCCGGGCTCCGTCAGCAGCGAAGGCGCAGCAAAGTACTCCCGATAGATGCTGGTCAGCGCATCGGCTGACTTTGCCCCGAACTCTTCGTCGGCCCACCTGTGGTAATAGGCTGCGTCTGCATCCCCCGGCAGACCGCCCGTGGTTGCGGGGATACCTCCCCAGGCCATCTCCATCACGGCGCGAGCCGTCATCACCACCGGGCGAATGTCGCTCGTGTTCACCAGAAAGTAGGAGGTCGCGCCGGCCTGGATGTAGCGGCCGATCTCGGACTGGATCACCTTCACCGAGACCATCTCTGAGAGCTGATTGGCGTGCCCGTTCATCACCGCCACATGGAAGTACATGCCCTCGCCCGCAGCTACCTTGCCCTCATCCAGCATGTCCCCGTAGCCGGTGTCGGCCCACACCAGCGTCACCTCCGGCGGAATCTTCAGATCGCCCTCCTGCATCAGCCGCGCACCCTCCTGCCACAGGTCGGTCACAAACTGCGCATGCGGATAGCGGGCGCGCACGATTCGTATCTGATCGGCGATGGCATCGCTGATTCTCCTGCCCAGCAGCGGATCATTGTTGCGCACGCTCGGATCCAGCCTGCTGTAACTCGAGTCGGAGACGCCGCGCAGACCCACGCTCCACAGAACCTCCTCGTCCGGCCTGTACTCCCGCACCGCGTTGCTCCAGGCGCGGCGCAGAATCTCCGGATGCGTCGAGTAGTTATAGGGAACATCCCGCGGCCAGCGCGCAACATTCACCCCCAGCGGAATGGCGTGATGCTGGTTGATGATCAGTCCGCGCTCGGCGGCCGCCTCAACCTGCGCATCGTCCGGGAAGATCCACGTTCCCGGCACCACCATGTTTCCCTTCAGCCGCAGAATCGTCTCAAAGACCATATCCCAGCTCGAGAGCGCAATCCCGGTCTGCTCGCCCTTCTTCGGCATCACCCATCCGGTCAGTAGATCCTCGTCGTTGATGAAGAATCCACGGTACTTGAAGATCGGGCTGGGATACACCCTCGCAAAGCTGGCCGGCAGCACAAGGGAGGTGCGTCTGGCCGGCAGCTTGTCGGTCCAGAGGTACATCGGATCCACACCCAGCACCGACTGCGAGAACTCGTAGATGGCATAGATCGTTCCCCGCATGTCCGAGCCCACCAGGCAGACAATCTGGCGACGAGCCGCGCCGCTGCCGACGCTGGCCACTGAAAATGCAAACGCCTCTCTTCCCGTGGACCTCGTGCATCCCACGCCTGCGGGAAGGTGGTCGCTCTCGGCGATCAAGATCGTTACCGGGTCCGCATCGTCCAGGCTGTTGACAATCGCCGGCCTTGGCCCGAACACCTTGGCAAAGTCTCCCGAGAGGTCCTGGGCGGCGCGGAGCACGGGAGCCGGCTCCTCAGGGGCCACAACCATCCTGGAGATCGAGCCGCTGATCACAACGCGCGGGCCTTCACCCTGGGCGGCGCATCTCGCGACGCCAAAACCTGGGAGCAAAGCAAATAGCGGCAGAATGGCGAACCGAGAGATGCGCCTGGAAGAAATCAACATGGCAAAGCTCCTGGCGGAGATGGGCGGAATCTGGATTTATTTTTCCACGAGAATTATATACAGCGGCGCGGCGCTCTCGCCTTGATCCACTCGTCCCCACGAACCTCACCAAGCTCGTAACCGCTGAAAATAAAGATGTTTTACTCCAGCCTACATCTCACGCAGCGGGCTGAAACCCTTCGATCCACTCTCTGGCCGCTGACGCCAGAGTCTCTGGAGCCTGACGCCGCAGTCCATAGGCCATGGACCAGAGGGAGCTTCGAGTTTCGAGGAACCACCGTTCGCCAATGCGGGTAGCGCCCTGGTTCCACCGCCGTCAGATTGCCCCCAAAACGCCTCATTCCCTACGCCGGAACCGTATCGCCCTCGCCTGGCGCAAGGAACAGATTCGCCTCCAGGTTATGCTGCCGGTCATACAGATCGCGGTAACGGCCGTTGAGCTGGTAGAGCGTCTCATGGTCCCCACGCTCCACGATCCGCCCTCCTTCAACCACCAGAATCTGGTCGGCGCGCCGGATTGTGGAGAGCCTATGCGCAATCACAAAGGTCGTACGGCCCTGCATCAGGTAGCTGATGCCATGCTGGATCAGGGCCTCGGACTCGGAGTCCAGCGAACTGGTGGCCTCGTCCAGAATCAGAATCCTCGGGTTGGCCAGGATGGCGCGGGCGATGGAGAGCCGCTGTCGCTGCCCTCCGGAGAGCTTCACCCCGCGCTCGCCCACCACCGTGTCATAGCCCTCCGGAAAACGTTCGGCGAACTCGTCCACCCTGGCGATCGCGCAGGCCTGCAGAAACTCCTCTTCACTGGCCTCGGGGCGAGAGAACTTCACGTTCTCGCGGATGGTTCCATCAAACAGAAAGGTCTCCTGCAGCACCACACCAAGCTGAGTGCGAAAGCTGGCAAGCCGCACCCCGGCCAGATCATGGCCATCGATCAGCACCGCCCCGGACTCAGCCGTATGAAAGCCGCAGATCAGCGAGATGATCGTGGACTTGCCCGAGCCGCTGGAGCCCACCAGAGCCGTCATCGTACCATGCGGTGTCTCGAAGTTGATGTCATGCAGAACCGGCTTTCCGGGCGTGTACGAAAAGCCCACATCGACGAAGCGGACGTCGCCCACCAGCGGCCCCAACTCCAGAGCGCGGGCCGGGTGCGTGTCCTCTTCGATCTCCGCCATGATCTCGCGCGTCCGATCCAGGCCGGCCAGCGCCTCCGTCAGTTGCGTCCCAATGGCCACCAGTTGCACCACCGGCGCGGTCATGAAAGCGAGCATCATCACGTAGGAGAAGTATCCGCCGGCACTCAGCTTGCCTGCCGCGTTCAGATGCGCTCCCATGTACATCACCAGCGCCCCCACAATCCCCAGAATCACCGTCGAGGAGAGGGTCATCAAAGACTGCGCGGTCAACGAGCTGATCACATTCCGCAGCAGCCGATCCACGCCCCCGGCAAAAACCCGCGACTCGCTCTCTTCGGCGTGGTAACCCTTCACCACGCGCACCCCTCCCAGCGACTCCGTCAGGCGTCCGGTCACCTCCGCGTTGATCTTCGACCGCTCCCGGAAGATGGGGCGGATGGTCTTGAACGCCCTCTGCAGCACCAGCGCAAAGGCAGTCATCACCACCACTGCCAGCAGCGTCATGCTCACTGAGACGTACATCAGGTACGTAAACGCGAAGATGGCGGTCAGCACGCCTCCGACAAAGTCCACAATGCCGGTGCCGATCAGGTTGCGCACGCCCTCCACATCGTTCATGATCCGCGCCACCAGCGTGCCGGTACGATTCTCATCATAAAAAGCCACCGAGAGCCTGCCCACGTGCCGCTGCACGCGCATGCGCAGTTCAGCGATCAACCGCTGCCCCTCCTTGGAGAGCAACTGCGTCAGCGTATAGGAGGTGATGCCCTGGATCAGGGTCGCGCACAGAACCGCTCCAACAATCCAGGGGAGCAGCCCGTAGTGGCGCTTGCTGAACACCTGATCGATCAGCGGTCGGAAAGAAGCCGGAAGCACCAGGGCGCAGGTGCGATTGACGATCATCAGCAGAAAACATCCGGCCAGCAGCAGACGGCGCGGCCTGATCAACGTCCAGATCTCCGGCCACACATCCTTGAACTTCGGCTTGGGACGCTGCGAGCCGAGATCGGCGGAGATGGCGCGGCCGGGATGCCGGGAGTGCCGCTCCGCAGAGCGCATTCCAGGAGTTCCTCCCAGGTTGGAACCTCCAAAGCTTGCCATTAGACCCCTTGTACCAGACGAAACATTGTTCCCTTGAACCCTAGACAGCGCCGGAGCGCCGCGCCACGATAAAGCTGCGCACGCACAGCAGAACGAACACCAGGCACAGCACTGCCATCAAAAGTTGCTCATGCGTGGCCGCAGGATGGGCGAGCGGAATCTGGCTGCCATGAGACTTGATCAGGTCCCGGATCCCCATGAACCCCGGAAAGAGAAATCCGATCAGCCCGATCGTCACCGCGATATGCATGTAGAGCTTCCGCCTGGAGGCGTCCTCGGATCTGGCCAGCACCGCCAGGATCGCCAGCGCCAGACCGAACCACACAGGAATCAGCGAGGTAGGATGCACCGAGCCAGTGGTCAAAAAATAGAAGACCCCCAGGCCGGTCAGAACGGCTCCGAAGTAAAGGGTGATGCGTGACATGAGACTCCTTTCAGAGGGGAGAGTGAAAGCGGCTCTACAGCCAGAAGAGAAAAATGACGATAACCGCAAGAATACGAGAAATGCGACGGGCGTCACAAAGACCCGTCAAGGCATCATACGGGCAGAATCAGCAGATTGGATGATGGCGCTCGCCGAATGGGTGCGAAAATGCCATGGGACTCGGCGCTGCCCGCCGCCTGGCGCGCTCAACAAGCGATGTTCAGGACGCCGCGCTGTGAATCTCTGCCAGGACATCCGCGACCGACCAGTCGTTGGTCGGGTAAAAGGCGAAGATCCGGCCCTGCGGGTCGATCACCACCGTGGAGAGCGAGTGCTGCAGAATCCCATCCGCCTGCGGCGTCACCCCAACATCAAAGAACTGCTCCATACTGGGAAGCTCTGTGGTCGAGGGAGCAGCAAACTCCCAATGGGAGAACTCTCCATGCGACTGGCCGTCCAGATAGGCCTCGCCGTAGCTGCGCAACACGGC
>JAJZDM010000174.1 GCA_021806005.1 Acidobacteriota bacterium
ATGGCTATCCACGTTGTAGCTGGAGAGCAGGATGTGTCCGCGGCGATCCTCGACGAAGCCGATGACGTGGCGATTCAACCAGCCCTCGAAGCAAGGGGTGCCGTCGATGTTGGCGGTGACGTCCACGGGAACGCCTCCTGTAGCCTTACTGCCTTTGCTTGAGACGATGTAAACATCACCACCGGTTGAGCCCTGGTCGCTCATCAGGCCACCGATGAAGGCGATACTCCTGCCATCCGGAGAGTAGCGCGGCACCGCGATCTGCAGACCATGCAGCGACCCGGGAACGGTGTTGGGGTCGAGGATGACCCTGGGTTCTCCCCCCGAGACGGACTGGGTGTAGAGCCTGGCTACCCACCAGTTGTTCTCCCCGGGAGGATTGGCCGCGATGTAGGCGACGTGGCGCCCGTTAGGAGCATAGTCAAACTCATACACGTGGAGGTTTGCCGGGGTAAGGAAGCGGCCGGCGCCGGTGCCGGTATCAACAGAGTAGACGCGCTGGATCTCAACGCCATCTTCACCGATGACCCCGTTCCAGGGAGGCATCGCATCCAGCGCTCCGGCGTGACGGGTGGCGTTCTGCACAAAGAGGAAGGAGATGGACTTGCCGTCCGGGCTCCAGGCGAGCTGTTGCAACTCTCCCGTCAGATGGGTCAGTTGGGTTACTTGACGGGTGGCTTTGGACCACAAAAAGATCTGATCCTGGGCAATGTGAGCCGCATCACTATTGGCTTGATTCGGCTGGCCTGCGTGCGCGGTGCAACTGGAGAGGAAGGCCAGCGTCTCGCCATCCGGGGCCCAGATGGGGTTGCTGCTAATGCAATGGGAGGCCGCGGGGATCGAGACCAGCACGGTGGATGCGGAATCGGAGATCTGAGTGAGGTGAATGGAGGATGCACCGGATCCGCGCAGCGTCCAGGCCACGGTCTTGCCGTCCGGCGAGAGCGCGACGTCGCGAAACTGAGTCATTCGCGCATCCTGTTGACCCTCCGGCTCCTGGTGGATTCCCTCGCCAGCCAGAGGCGCAGAGAAGCCGGCGGAGAAGGCCGCCGATAACAGCAGGCCACAGGCAGAGGTGAGCAAGGTGATGCGGCGAGGGCAGGCGTGGATTTTCATGTTCGTCAGCGTATCACTGCGCGGCGCACGATGGGAGGTCGTCAGGCAGGCCGCTTGAGGCGCTGCAGTTGTACCTCCTGGAGGGTTTGGAATCCGAGCCGCTGGTAGATCTGGATGGCTCGTACGTTGCTGGAGACAACATGAAGAAAGGAGTGGGCACCGAGGCTGCGCTGGTGATGCAGCAGATGCGTGACCAGAGCAGCCGCGTAGCCTTGGCCTAGGTGGTCCGGATGGGTGCACACCCCGCTGATCTCGTGATAGGGATGTTTATTGTGATCTAGCTGAAAACAAAGACGTTCTCCGGCCATGGCGATCAGCGCTCCGGGCTGAGCGGGGTTCCACAGGCCGAAGTAGGCACCCATCACGCAGGTCCGGGAGCGGAAGAAGCCGGGGAAGGCGACGTTGGTCAGGGCGACCATGGCGGGCGCGTCGGCGCAGGTGAGGGCGCGGATGGAGAGGGTGAGGTTGCGGGCTGGCAACGAGGCGTCTTGCGGGAAGACCATCCGCAAACAGGGGGTGGCGCCGCGGTAAAGCAGGGAATCGCCGCAAGGAGGGGAACTCCCTGCCAGGTAGATTGTCTCCCCAGGCGCCAACAGGGTGCGAAGGTCTGAGATAGCTTCGGGAGTATCTTCGTCCAGACTGGCCAGGGGTGCGACGTCGGCCGGAAACCTTTGTGCTCTGCCGTGGTGGATTGTCAAGTGCTTCTGGGTGGAGCGGAGGGCGCTCCAGATGGGGTTGGGGAAGCTGGCATCCGCCATGGGCAGTAAAGGGGGCATGAAATGGGTATACGGCAGTGTCCGGGAGTCGGGAGCCCTCAGACTGATCGGGGCGGAGAGGCCAAGGTGGAAATCTTGACGTTGTTCTGGCGGCTTGATAGAGTTAGAAGGTTCAGCGAGTATCTGGAACGTGCTGTCACGAAGAGGCTCGGAGGCTGAGGCCTGAAGTATACTGGATACAAGCGAATCACCGCGGGATCTGCCCGGAACGGGCGGATGTGTCAGTCTGCGGTTGGCGAAATGCCCGTCCGAAGCACGCCTGCGACACCCTCCTCCCTGCTGCACCACAAGCAGGATCCCATGGGGAAGGGCTATGCGGGCCGGAACAGCGAAACGGAGTCGAGTCATTTGGCTCTCCGGGTGAGAGCGATTGGAATGCACCTCGGCCACCGTCGACTGTTATTTCGTATTTGAGTGGTAGGTAGTTGTTGTAGAGCGCGCAGTCAGATGTACGGCCGCGTGCAGGATTCAGAACTTCGCCGAAGCGTGTTCCTCCGGTCGCCAGACGATCCGGGGAGGAAAGCATGCTTCGCCTTCCGCGTCTCCGCGCCAGTAAGGCGTGGGGAGGGGAAGCAGAGCGAGGGAGCTGCCCTGCATCGGACCCGAACCAGAGTTTCGGGTAGCTTCCATTCTTGAATGGAGGCTGCTTCCAGGAAGTTCGAAGGAGTAGTTCAGTGCCTACGTTTCATCAGCTCGTAAAGCAGGGTCGGACGCCGACCCGCTATAAGACAGCATCGCCTGCGCTGCAGGGATCTCCCCAGCGTCGCGGCGTTTGCACGCGCGTGTATACCCAGACCCCCAAGAAGCCGAACTCGGCGCTGCGCAAGGTGGCACGTGTTCGTCTGACCAATGGAATTGAGGTCACCACTTACATTCCGGGCATCGGGCATAACCTTCAGGAGCACTCGATCGTGCTGATTCGCGGAGGCCGCGTGAAGGATCTCCCGGGAGTTCGTTACCACGTCGTGCGTGGAACGCTGGATTCGGTTGGCGTGGCGAACCGTAAGCAGGGCCGCTCCAAGTACGGCGCCAAGCGTCCGAAGGCGGCTGCAGGCAAGTAAATTTCCGGCTCTTCCCCGCAGGGGGAGGGGCGCGGCAGGCCGGCAACGGCGTGCCATATAGAAGCCCAGTTCGTGAGAGGTTCACCGCGCTGGGGGAAGAAGAGAAAGAAGAGAGATGCCGAGAAAAGGATATATCGCCAAGCGTGAGGTTCCTGTTGATCCCATCTATGGATCGACCCTGGTAACGAAGTTTGTCAACAGCATGATGTGGGGCGGCAAGAAGTCTACCGCTCAGGGCATCTTCTATCAGGCCATGACCAACCTTGAGGCCAAGGGCGGTGATGAGGCGATCAAGCTATTCAAGAAAGCAGTGGAGAACGTGAAGCCGATGCTCGAGGTCAAGAGCCGCCGTGTCGGTGGAGCGAACTACCAGGTGCCGATCGAGGTGAATCCGGAGCGGCGCACCTCCCTGGCGATCCGCTGGCTGGTGACTTACGGTCGCGCTCGCGGAGAGAAGGGGATGGTGGAGAAGCTTACCGCCGAGCTGCTGGACGCCGCCAATGGCCGCGGCGCCGCGATGAAGAAGAAGGAAGACGTCCATCGTATGGCGGAGGCGAACAAAGCCTTTGCGCACTATCGCTGGTAGGTAGCTTCCTACCCGGAGGTGCTTTCGGGTAGGTGTTGACGTCACCAGTTTTGCAGAAACCGCGGGCAGTGTGTCCGCAGAAAAGAAGATATCGTGGCACGCACAGTTCCTCTACAGAAATGCCGCAACATCGGCATCATGGCGCACATCGACGCCGGTAAGACGACGACGACCGAGCGCATTCTCTTCTATACGGGCGTAAATCACCGTATTGGAGAGGTGCACGAGGGCACTGCCACCATGGATTGGATGGAGCAGGAGCAGGAGCGTGGCATCACGATCACCTCTGCTGCCACCACCTGCACATGGAACGGCATCCGGATCAACATCATCGATACGCCGGGTCACGTGGACTTTACGGCGGAGGTGGAGCGCTCGTTGCGGGTGCTCGACGGTGCGTGCGCTTGCTTTGATTCCGTGCAGGGCGTACAGCCGCAGTCGGAGACAGTGTGGCGGCAAGCCAACAAGTACCGGGTTCCGCGCATCTGCTTCATCAACAAGATGGATAAGGCGGGAGCAAACTTCGAGTATGCGACCTCCACGATCGTGAACCGTCTGGGAGCCAAGGCGGTTCCCATTCAGATTCCCATCGGTGAAGAGGCCAAGTTCGCCGGCGTGGTGGACCTGGTGGAGATGCGCGCGATCCTGTGGCACGACGAGACGATGGGCGCGAAGTATACGGTGGAGGAGGTTCCTGCCGGTCTCAAGGAGAAGGCAGAGCGGCTGCGCACGGAGTTGATCGAGGCGGTAGCTGACTCGGACGAAGAGGTGATGCACAAGTATCTGGAGGGCGAGGAGATCTCGGTTGCCGAGGTCAAGCGCGCCATCCGCAAGGCGACCATCGCCATGCACATCTTCCCGGTCCTCTGTGGAACGGCCTTCAAGAACAAGGGCATTCAGACGCTGCTGGATGCGGTTGTCGATTACCTTCCAAGCCCCATCGACGTTCCCGCCATCGAAGGCACCGAGCCGGGCGAGCCAGAGGTCAAGCTTGTGCGCCGCGCAGATGACGCCGAGCCATTTTCGGCGCTGGGATTCAAGATCATGACGGACCCGTTCGTTGGCCAACTGATCTTCATCCGCGTCTACTCGGGGCAGTTGAAGACGGGTGACTCGGTGCTGAACCCGCGCACGGGCCGCACCGAACGGATCGGGCGTCTGCTGAAGATGCATGCCAACAAGCGTGAGGAGATCACGGAGATTCTGGCCGGTGATATCTGTGCGGCGGTCGGCTTGAAGAACCTCAACACCGGTGACACCATCTGCAGCGACAAGGCGCCGATTCTTCTGGAGTCGATCGACTTTCCGGCTCCGGTGATTGAAGTTGCGGTTGAGCCCAAGACCAAGGCTGACCAGGAGAAGATGGCCATGGCGCTCTCCAAGCTGGCGCAGGAGGATCCGACCTTCAAGGTGCGGACCGATGCTATCAATGGCCAGACGATCATTGCCGGCATGGGTGAACTCCATCTGGAGATCATCGTCGACCGCATGATGCGCGAGTACAAGGTGGAGGCCAATGTCGGCAAGCCGCAGGTGAACTACCGGGAGACGATTCGCGCCAAGGCGGAGGCCGAGGGCAAGTACATTCGTCAGACCGGTGGATCGGGTAACTATGGCCATGCCAAGATTCGGGTTGAGCCGAACGAGCCAGGCAAAGGCTACGAGTTTCTCAATGAGATCAAAGGCGGTACGATCCCCAAGGAGTACATCAAGCCGATCGACCAGGGAATTCAGGAGGCGATGCTGGGTGGTGTGCTCGCCGGCTACGAGATGGTGGACATCAAGGTAGCCCTCTACGACGGCAGCTACCACGATGTCGACTCCAACGAAATGGCGTTCAAGATCGCGGGCTCCATGGCATTCAAAGAGGCAGCCCGCAAGGCCAAGCCGGTTCTGCTGGAGCCGGTGATGGCGGTTGAGGTGACGGTGCCTGAGGAGTACATGGGAACCATCATCGGCGATCTGAACAGCCGTCGCGGTCGGATTGAGGGTATGGAGATGGTTGGCGGTGTTCAGGCCATCAAGGCTACCGTGCCGCTCTCGACGATGTTTGGTTATGCCACCGCCATGCGTGGCTCCACGCAGGGCAGAGCCAACTTTTCGATGGAGTTCAAGCAGTATGAAGAGGCGCCACGCTCGGTCTCGGAAGAGATCATTGCGAAGGTGCAGGGTAAGGAAAAGTAAGTAACCACCGGCCGCGCGCTGGAGCCAGCGAACCCCGTTGGCGCGCGCAAAACCTGGCCAGGCCCGAGGTTCTGGGCCTTTGAAATCTGGCAAGACGGAGAGAGTCATGGCGAAGGAAAAATTTGATCGCAGCAAACCGCATGTCAACGTAGGGACGATCGGGCACATTGATCACGGCAAGACGACGCTGACGGCGGCGATCACGAAGGTGTTGTCCAAGCACAATCCG
>JAJZDM010000175.1 GCA_021806005.1 Acidobacteriota bacterium
GGTATCTGCCGGCGGCGAAGGAGTAGCTTGCGGCCGAGCTTTGCTACTCTGGATTCGTCCTCACCTGAAGCTCCCCGCCTGACTCTTGCTGCGTTTTACGGGCACAATCGAAAACTTCGTCCGGCCCCTCTGTTCGGAGGCTCCTTGCAACTCGTCCGCAGGTTCCGTCTTCCCGCCCTGTTCTGCGCCCTGGCCGTACTCCTCTGTGCGCTGATAAGTCGCCCCTACGCCAACATGGGCGTTGCGGACGACGGGCCCTACATCCTGATGGCGCAGCACCTGAGCCGAACCGGCCAGATCGTCTACAACGGCTGGGCGGCGCCGATGCTGGGCTGGCAACTCTACCTGGGCGCAGCCTTCATCAAGCTCTTCGGCTTCAGCTTCACCACAGTGCGCAGCAGCACCCTGCTGGTGGCGCTGCTGACCGCCTTCCTGCTTCAACGCACGCTGGCCCTGGCCGGCATCCACCAGCGCAACGCCACCCTGGGCGCGCTGGCCCTGGCGCTCTCGCCACTCTACCTGATGCTCTCGGTCACTTACATGACCGATATCTTCGGGCTCTTCGCGGTTCTGGTCTGCCTCTATGGCTGTCTTCGCGCTCTCGAAGCCGCCGCTGACCGCGCCGCTATCGGCTGGTTGTACTTCGCCGTGGCGACCAATGCGATCTTCGGCACTGCTCGGCAGGTCGCCTGGCTGGGTGCCCTGGTGATGGTTCCCTCGACGCTCTGGCTTCTGCGCGGGCGGCGGAGAGTGCTGCTGGCGGGGGCCGGGGCGACCCTGGCCGGAGCGATCTTCATCCTCGCCTGCATGCAGTGGCTCAGGCGCCAGCCCTACTTCGTGCCATCTCCGCTCTTCGGCCACAACGCTTCCCCGGCGCACGCGCTCGGGCAGCTCTGCGATCTTCTACTCGACTTTCCCTTCCTTCTGCTTCCGGTCTCTGCCTTATTTCTGCCGGAGCTGTTCGCCGCGCCCCGCGGGGGGCGTGCGAGGATCTTCCTGACGGCAACTCTCTTCGCCTACCTTGTGATCGCAGTTCTCACGCGTCACCACCACCCTCTCCTTCTGTTGGAACCCACCAGCGGGAACGACGGCGGCTGGGTTGGGGTAAAGGGCGTCTATCAGGGGATGGTCATTCGTGGTCTGCCCTTCTTTCTGCACGTCGGCTCCCAGGCGCTGCTCACCATCGCCTCCCTCGGCGGTCTGCTGGGCGTGGTCGCCGTTGCGCTCGGGGCCTCCCCCGGGCCGTCTGCGCCGAAGTCCGCCAGCCTGGTCCCAGGGTGCGTGACGGGACTGCAGTTGAGGGTGTTGTTCCTGCCGTTCAGCTTGGCCTACGCTCTGCTGCTGCTCTCCGCAGCTTTTGGAGGAGCCACCGTAAATCTTTACGACCGTTACGCCCTCGATCTGCTGCCGCTCTTCCTGCTCTGGTCGGTGCGCTTCTATCAGGAGCGAGTCGGGACTCAGCTACCTCCTCTCGCCGTGATCCTGATCCTCATCATGGCGGCCTATGCGACTGCGGCCACGCATAACACCTTCTCAATCTATCGCGCCCGCGTGGCGCTGGCCGACGAACTCCAGGCGGAGGGTGTCCCGAGCACCTCGGTCGACAACGGCTGGGAGTACAACCTGGGAGTAGAGCTGCGTCGCTCCGACCACGTCAACGAACCCCGCATTCGGGTCCCGGCGGGAGCCTACGTTTCCGTGTCGCCGCCGCCCGCCGGATCCTGCTCCGTCTATCTGGGCGACCGCACCCCCCACGTTCACCCGGTCTACGGCATCTCCTTTAACCCCAACGCGTGCTACGGACCTGCGCCCTTCGCACCCGTCCACTACTCTCGCTGGCTGGCCAAGTCGCCGGGCACGTTGTATGTTGTCCGCTACCTGCCTCCGGCGAAGCCGTAATCGTGCTCTGCTACCCTTAAGCCTATCTCTCCGAAGCACGATGCCCGACCCGAGCTGAGATTCGCGGGCGCAACCGACAACCTTGTCCGGAGGCTCCTTGCAACTTGTCCGCAGGTTCCGTCTTCCAGCTCTCTTCTGCGCCCTGGCGGTGCTCGCCTGCGCGCTGGTCAGCCGCCCCTACGCCAACATGGGCATCAGCGACGACGGAACCTACATCCGGAGTGCGCAACGGCTTCTGGCGACCGGCCATATCCTGTACAACGGCGTAGAGACGCCCATACTCGGCTGGCAGCTTTACCTGGGAGCAGCTTTTATTAGGCTTTTTGGCTTTTCACTCACCACGGTGCGCATGAGCACCCTGCTGGTGGCTTTGCTGGCTGCATGGCTGTTGCAACGCACCCTGGTCCTGGCGGGCATCAACGAGCGCAACGCCACGCTGGGTACGCTGGCCTTTGTGCTGTCTCCGCTGTACCTGGAGCTCTCCGTGACGTACATGACCGACATCTTCGGCCTGTTTGCGGTGGTGATTTGCTTCTACGGCTGTCTGCGCGCCCTGCAGGCCACGGGAGCACCGGGTGAGGCAGGAGCACGGGGAGCTTCGCGAGATCGCGCGACGATTGGCTGGCTGTGCTTCGCCGTAGTATCGAACGCGATCTTCGGCACATCGCGACAGGTCGCGTGGCTGGGCGTGTTGGTGGTGGTCCCGTCCACGCTGTATCTGCTGCGCGAGCGGCGGAGGGTGCTGCTGGCCGGCGCTGCGGCCACGCTGGCAGGGGCTGGTTTTGTCTTTGCCTGCATGCAATGGTTCAAGCGCCAGCCCTACTCGATTCCAGAGCATCTGGAGATACACAAACGCGGTGGGTTGAATGTTCTTTCCGCGATCTTCCATGTCTCCCTGGAGGTTCCGTTTCTTTTGCTTCCGATGGTGGTCCTCTTCCTTCCCGAGCTGCGCAGGGACGCCCGCCGCTCCATCAGGGTCGCCTCGGCGGCTTTCGGGATCTGGCTCCCGATCCTGTTCCTTCTGCACGCGATGCACGCCCAGGATCGGCCTGTGCTTTTGCCCACCATGAAGGATTGGGTCACGAGATACGACGGGTACCAGGATAGCAACCTGGCGGGGTACGCGCCCGTCTTTCTCGGTTGGGAGGCGCGCTTGCTGATCACTCTGGCATCAGTAGGTGGGCTGCTCGCCCTTATCGTCTCACTCGTTCGTGGACGACGGGGATCACCTGAGGCGGACGCTGAGCCGCCGATCTCGTGGAGGGATCTCTGCATACTCGTTGCACCTTTCCTTGTCGCCTATGCCCTGATTCTGGCTCCCAGGGCTAGCTCGGCGTATGGAATCTACGACAGGTATCTTTTGGAACCGCTTGCCGTTGCTCTTCCGTGGTTGATCCGGCTCTATCAGGAAAGAATTCAAGCCCAAATGCCACGCGCCGCTCTCCTCCTCGTCGCGACGACGGCGGTCTACGGCATGGCGATGACCCACAATATGTTTTCGCTTTATCGCGCCCGGGTGAAGCTTGCCGCAGAGTTGCGCTCCCATGGCGTCCCGGATACGTCGGTAGATAACGGCTGGGAGTACAACTTCATGGTTGAGCTGCAGCACTCGAACCACATCAATGATCCTCGCATTGTGGTGCCTTCTGGCGCCTACGTCCCCAGTCCCCCGCTCCCGGCCGGCTCCTGTCCCATGTTCTGGTCCGACGATACTCCACACGTGCGCCCCATCTACGGGATCTCCTTTGACCCCAACGCCTGTTACGGGCTGGCTCCCTTTGCTCCGGTGCGCTACACGCGCTGGCTGGCCTCTTCGCCAGGGACTCTATACGTGGTGCGCTACCTGCCGCCGATGAAGCCGTAGCTTGAAGCAGTGCTCTGCTACTCTGAATTCCTGCCCGATATGAAGTACAACGCTTAGCCCTTGCTGTGGTCCACGGGCTCAACCGACCGCCATATCCGGAGGCTCCTTGCAACTCGTCCGCAGGTTCCGTCTTCCCGCTCTCTTCTGTGCGCTGGCCCTGCTGCTGTGCGCGCTGCTGAGCCGGCCTTACACAACGATGGGCGTCTCTGACGATGGTCCTTATATTCGGGTGGCGCAGACACTCGCGCGGACCGGTCACATCGTCTACAACGGCTGGGCAGCGCCCATACTGGGCTGGCAGCTCTATCTGGGTGCGGCGTTTATCAGGCTCTTCGGATACTCCCTCACCGCTGGTCGCATGAGCACGCTGCTGGTCGGCGTGCTGATGGCCTTCCTCCTCCAGCGCACGTTGGTCCGGGCCGGTCTCCGGGAAGAGAGCGCTGCCTTCGGTACCCTCGCTCTTGTCCTCTCGCCCCTGTATCTGCAGCTTTCGGTCACATACATGAGTGACATGTTCGGGCTCTTCGCTGTGGTGGTCTGCCTCTACGGCTGCCTGCGCGCGCTGGGCGCCTCTGCCGATCGCGAAGCGGTTCTCTGGATCTGCTTCGCTGTTGCCGGCAATGCTGTACTGGGCAGTGCCCGCCAGATCGCATGGCTGGGGCTGCTGGCGATGATTCCTTCCACGCTCTATCTGCTACGCCGCAGGCGGCGAGTGCTGCAGATCGGCGTCCTGGTTAACCTGGCTGGCGTTCTCTTCCTGCTGGTCTGCATGCACTGGTTTCTCCGTCAGCCCTACAACGAACACGAACCCCTGATCCCGGCGGGGTTTCGAGTTGCACGAGCCGCTGAGCAGCTCGCCCGTCTCCTGCTTGACGTTCCTTTCCTTCTGCTTCCGGTCTTTGTCCTCTTCCTTCCTGAGGTCCGTGGGGCTAGGAGGTTGAGCCCGGGAGCCCTGGCTGCAGTCCTACTCGGCTATCTTCTTTTTGGCGCCCATCTCCTCCATCCGCATCCGCTGTTCGTGCTGGAGCCGACGGTGGACGGTACGAGCTGGGTTACGGCCTATGGGTTCTACAACCCCGTTGGGGCCAGTACCCCCGCAGTCTTCCTCGGCTCGCGTCTCCGCCTTCTTTTGACCGTTGCTTCCGGTGGTGGCCTGGTAGGTTTGGCCATCTCTATCCTGCGCAGCCGGGCCAGCGGTTTGAGGTCCTCTGAGGCGCGGCCTCCCACGGGGAGCCCTGAGGCGCAGCCCCCTACAGGGGGCATAGACAGCCGACAACTCCCGGTTCTGCTTGCGCCGTTCGTTACCGCCTATCTACTTTTGCTCCTTCCCCTCGGCACCTCAACCTTCGGCCTGTTCGACCGTTATCTTCTGCCGCTCCTGGTTTTCGCTCTGCTGGTTGTGCTGCGCCACTATCAGGAGTGCGTCCGACCCCAGCTTCCGTTGGCTGCGTGGGCTCTGATTCCGGTTCTGGCGGCCTACGGTACGGCTACGACGTATAACACCTTCTCGCTCTGCCGAGCCCTGGTCCGTCTTGCGACCCAGATGCGCTCCGCGGGGGTTCCGGACACCGCGGTGGATCAGGGATGGGATTTCGACTTCTACACAGAACTTCAGCATTCCAATCACATCAACGATCCCCGGATCGTGCTTCCCGCGCACGCGTATGTTCCTGTGCCTCCCCCGACTGCGGGTTCCTGCTGGGCAAAGGAGGGCTTCTATTACTACGTGCCGCATCTGCATCCTCTTTACGGCGTCTCCTTTGATCCCAACGCCTGCTATGGACCCGCGCCCTTTGCCCCGGTACACTTCTCGCGCTGGCCGTACCGCACACCCGGTACGCTCTACGTGGTCCGCTATCAGCCACTTCAGAACCCATAGCCGCGCTCTGCTACTCTGAGTTCCTGCCCAATCTGAAGCACAAAGCCCGGCTCCTGTAGCGTTCCCAGGGGCGGAGCCGACAACTTTTTGTTTGGAGGCTGTTTGCAACTGGTTCGCAGGTTCCGTCTTCA
>JAJZDM010000176.1 GCA_021806005.1 Acidobacteriota bacterium
TGTGGACGAACTACCAGAACGACCTGATTCTGGACGACCATCTGGTGGTGCAGGGAAACTGGCCAAACCAGGCGCAACAGATCATGAAGGATGCCGGCATCGAGCCATCCGCTGGTCCGGTGGCCTATGAGGAGGCGCAGCCGGATGAGAGACACTGAGTCCTGCACCGCAGTGAAATCCTGGGCAAGAGCAGCGATCCTGGCTGCAGCAATTGTTGGCTCGGCTGTTGGCTCGGCGACGGCTTGCAGCGCCCAGGGAGAGCCACTGAGCCTCCCCCCGAATCTGCCCAACCCTCTGCTCTTCTCCAACGGCTCCGCCGTAAACACTCCGGCCCAGTGGGAGCAGCGCCGCAGAGAGATTCTGCAGATGTTTACCGAGCAGATGTACGGTCGCATGCCACCGCGTCCGGCAAAGATGCGCTTCCAGGTCTATGATCTGGATCCGCACGCTCTGGGCGGAATCGCAACTCGCGAACAGGTGGCGATTCTCATCGACGGTCGCCCCGATGGCCGCAGGATGGATCTGCTGGTCTACATCCCAAACGCAGTAGCGCATCCGCCAGTGATTCTGGGGCTGAACTTCTGGGGCAATGAGACCATCGATCCGGATACCGGGATTCACATCGATGATCGCTGGATCGAGTCCGGAAGAAATCCCTTCGTCGATCTCTCCTGCGTCCAGAATCATCACGCAACCTCCGCCTGCCGCGGCATCGATGCCGGGCGCTGGCCGGTACAGATGATTCTGCGCGCAGGGTATGCTCTGGCCACCGCCTACCGCGGCGATCTCGACCCGGACCACATCGGTGGATATGCCCAGAGCATTCGCAGCGCCTTTCCGCAGTGGACGACGGGCAATGACAACTTCTCCACCATCGCCGCCTGGGCGTGGGGGCTGAGCCGGTCGCTGGATTATCTGGAGAGTGACCCGAGGGTGGATGGCCATCGGGTCGTGGCCTTCGGCTGGTCACGTCTGGGCAAGGCCGCTGTATGGGCAGCAGCCACCGATCCGCGATTTGCCGCTCTGATCAGCAACGAGTCCGGCGCAGGCGGCGCCAAGCTCTTTCATCACCCCGGCGGAGAGACCATCCTGCACCTGAACACCGCCTTCCCCTACTGGTTTTGCAGGAACTTCCGTCAGTACAACGGCGAGGATACTTCCCTGCCCTTCGATCAGAATGAGGTAATGGCGCTGGTGGCTCCGCGGCCGTTGTACATCGCAAGCGCCATCGATGATCTCAACTCCGATCCGAAGGGCGAGTTCCTGGATGCTGTCGCGGTTAGCGCCGTCTACCGCTTCCTGGGCGTAACCGGACTGCCCACAACCATGTGGCCACCCGTGAATCAGCCGGTCCTCGGGCGTGTCAGCTACCATGTGCGCAGCGGTGGCCACAGTGTCACAGATTTTGATTGGGAGCAGTATCTGCGCTTTTGCGACCGTTATGTCAAAGCGCAGCCGTTGGCTCCCCCGACCGAAGTAAAACCGTGAACGGAGTCCAAACGGAGTGATGATGCAATCCTTCCTATTGCGCAGTGAATTTCTTGCCCTTTCGAAGACCCAGGAGGATCCTCGAGAGGATCTTCGGCCATCTGCCGACCGCAAGCATCGGCTTTCTTCGGTTCAGACACCGAAGATGCGCCGATGGAACGGCTTCTGGGCCTGCGGTCTGGCCATCCTGATGGCTGGCATGGCTGCTGACACCGCCGCAGCCCAGGCAGTAGTTGCCCTGCCTTCTGTTGCTCCCTCGACTGCACAGGGAGCGGTTCCCTTTCAACTCGTCTCCGATGGTCCCAGGGGCTCCGGTTGGGGTCACGGCGACAAGATTGCCCGCTTCTATGTCCATGAGTGGTTGCCGGCGTTCTTCTCCCGCTCGCTGCTCATCGACCAGGACATTCCACGCGGAACCAGCCTCTCCTGGATCTTCACCGGTCCCCACGCCGGGTTCACGGTGATCGTCGGCTCGGATCATGTGCGCGTTCTCCAGCGGTACTACGACTCCTACTCACTGTACGGAAGCGGCGAACCGCAGTCGGGGTATCCACAGAGGATCGTTGCTGAGGCAGATGTACCGTACACGGGCCATCTGCGCACGGTCACGGTCAGGCTGGATTCGCACCTGGCTCTCCGGGTCTCGGTGAACGGCCGTCCCCTCGTCGAGCAGCGCTGTCTCTTCGATGTGCAGCGCAGCCAACTGGAGTACGACGCGCCCCGATCGGCTCACGATGTCGTCTCCGGTGCGCTGCAGCCGCAGACGGCCACAGATGCCACGGTGACGATCTTTCCCCGGACGACCTACCAGACGATGATGGGGTTCGGAGGCAGTCCCAGCATTCCCGCCTATGCCATGCTCAGCGCCGCAGGCAAGCAGAGATTCTGGGAGATTCTGAGCAGCTACAATCTGCTGATCGACCGCGAGTACCCGATGGGAACTCGCCTGAATCCGGCGATGTCCAACCTGGATGACCTCGCGGACGCCAGCCCTCACTACTACGGAGACAACTTCCCCAACGGCGAGGTCTCCGATTTTGACTACAGCCGCCACATTCAGGAGTTGGGTGGCAGCGTCATCTACGAGATGTGGGATCTTCCACCATGGGCCACAAAGCCTGTGGCCAAGGGGGAGTCATCGACGAGGCATGGAGTCGCCGATCCCGAGGCCTACGCCCGCGCCATCGTCAACTATTGCCGGATCGCGAGGGAACGGACCGGAAGACCACCGGCGATCGTCGGAGTTCAGAACGAAGTGGACGAACCGGAACCGGTAGCACTACAGATGGTAAGGGTGCTGCGAAAGCGTCTGGATGAGGCCGGTTTTGCCACGGTGAAGATTCACATGGCGGACGCGCCGTTTACCTGGCAGGGTGTGAAGCGGGCTGAGGCGCTCCGGCAGGATCCCGAGGCGTGGAACGACATCAACTTTGCCGCGGTTCACGAGTACGACTATCAGGACTTCTTCGCCAACCCGGATCTCTTCGACGCTTCGCTGCTGGCGATGCATCAGGCAACCGCCGGCAAACCCTTTCTGGCAACGGAGATCTGCATCAATAAACCCTCCCTGCAGACAGGCTCCTACCGCGTGGCCTTCAACGTCGGGCAGCTCTACCACAAGAATCTCACCCTGATGGACGCCGTGAGCCTGATGTACTGCTGGCTGATTCTGGACGTCGAGCAACCCAGCTTTGGAGCCTCACGCGCCCTTCTGATCCCGGATCGCGAAGAGAACTTCATGCCGGTCGCGTCGAGTTCACAACTGCGTATCCTGGGCGCATTCAGCCGCCATATTCTGGCAGGTATGGTGCGCGTTGCCGCGCAGTCTTCCGATTCGGGACTGTTGACAACCGCCTTCCAGGGTACAAACGGAAAAGCTACGGTCGTCATGCTCAATCGCTCCACCCGGCCCATGCAGGTAAAACTCGATTGGCCCGGTGCAAGCTGGCGCGAAGTGGAGCGCACCAGTCAGTATCTGGGGAACGCCGTTGGTCCCGTTCCATCACAGATCATCATCGATCCAGGAGAGATCGTCACCTTGAGCACGATTGCAAGAGGACCAGCCATTCCCTGAAGCAACATAGCGGGCACGCGAAGCCGTCGCGGAGGCCCAGATGCGCGATCAGCAGAAGATTGGCTCCCTGTCTATGGATGGGTCTTCTCGATGCGCATCGCGTTCAGAGGTAGTCGCTTTGGTTGCCGGCGCTCTCCACACGCATCGTCATTGGAAATTCAGGACGCAGCGTGATCCGGGCCTGCGCCACGACCGGATGTTTTGGGACAAAATGCAGCCGCCAGCGCTGAGCGATGGTGGCAAGCGAGAGCACGCCTTCCATCCAGGCAAAGCTCTCCCCGATGCACTGGCGGTTGCCGCCACCGAAGGGGAAGTAGACAAACCTCGGACGCGCAGCTTTGGCCTCGGGTGTGTGACGCTCCGGTCGAAAGGCCAGAGGATCGTCCCAGAACTCCGGTGAGCGATGCATGATGTACTGGCTGATGAAGAAGTGGGTGTCCGAGGGAAACCGGTAGGGCCCGAGTTCTACCGTCCGGGTGGACTGCCTTCCCATAGCCCAGGCAGGTGGATAGAGCCGCATGGATTCAGCGAAGACCATCTCCGTGTACTTCAGCTGAGGATAACTTTGCATCGTGGCGACACCGCCGCCGAGCACCTGATCTACCTCCGCGTACATTCTGCCGGCAGCTTCCGGATTCTGGCTCAGCAGATACCAGGTCCAGGTGAGCGCATTGGCGACCGTCTCATAACCAGCCAGAAAGATGGTGAGAACTTCATCGCGCAACTGCGTGTCAGACATTCCAGCACCGGTCGCTTCCTCATCGCGAGCCGCCATCAGCGTGGAGAGCAGGTCACCACGCTGTTCAAGCTGTTGACGTGAGAGGGAGCGACGACTGGCGATGATACTCGCAACCAGAGCGTCCAGACGCGCCCGTGAGCGCCGGAACTGCATGACGCCGGGGATGGGCCAGTGAAGCACTCTCTCCAGTCTGGGGAAGGCGACGAGAAAGTTATATAGCCCCATGATCGTATTCACCTCATCCCGCACGGAGAGCACATCGGCTGTGACCTCGGAGTCGAAGAGCGTCCTTGCAACGATGTGCAGGCTGAGTTGCATCATCTCATCCGCGATGTCGATCTCCTCGCCTGCGTTCCATCGATCGGCAGCAGCCTTGGCGCTGTCGACAATCTGCCCGGCGTATCCGGCGATGCGCTGGCGATGGAAGGCCGGAGCGGCGATGCGGCGCTGGCGCAGATGGATGGGATCGTCCGAGGTGATGAGTCCTTCCCCGAGCAGAATCTTCATCCGCTTGAGGGTTCGCTCGCGGACAAAGCTTGCGGACTGGTTCACCAGAATCTCTTCAATCCACGCGGGATCGTTGACAAAGACGATGGTGCTACCCATGAACCGGTAATGAGCGATCCTGCCAAAGACCTGATGCAGGTGTTCGAAGAGTGGGATCGGCTCGCCGAAGCTCACCCACTTCCGGAGAGCATAGTAGGGCAAGGCTCGCTTCAGACCGGGAGGCAGCCTCCACTCACCGAGGGTGGCGGCTGCGACATAGTCGTCCTCTCGTTCGAAGTCTCGCATGCTAGCCGGGTGATCACTCACCTTTCAAAGGTGTCATCTCTGCTGCGGGCATGCCAGGACAGACAAGCGCGTAACACTACAGGAATGTGCCCGGCAATGATCTTGCCGTGCGCCTCATCGGCGCTGATGGCCACACATTCCCCAGTCGTCCGGCAATCTCACGATACACTCCCCAGAAAATAGCATAAACGCGCCACCCTCGCGCTCAAGACGATTATCCCCCGTGCAGCACTGCAAGGCGTGCGTTCCGTTATACCTGCGCAAGCCGTAGCGAGTTGTGGAGCAGTGGGAGAAGTGGAATGAACCTCTGAGCGGTACCGCCGCAGATCATCCGTGGATCCGGAGGGGTCGTCACCTCAGGCACGATCATGCCTCGCCCAGCGCTTCCGTGAGCCCGCATCGAGACCCCGTGACCTTGTTACACAGGTTTCCATTGCAGGCTGAACGGATGAGTTGTTCCTCATTCAGCTTGGGGAGACCCTTGCCGCTAGAGACAGCATGAAACGCTCTATGCTGCAGTGCGTCGATGCAGTGCTTCTGGCCCGACGAAGCGCGTTCTCTCCTCGACGACCTACGCCCCCGCAACTGACCCGCCCGCGCGACAGCCCCACCCCAGGAGCAGGGGCCGTTACCGGCGATCGTGCAGTGA
>JAJZDM010000033.1 GCA_021806005.1 Acidobacteriota bacterium
CTTTTCGTCTTTCTCAGAGCCAGAAAGTGATCGCCGTCACATATTTTTTCTTCGCTTGCTATACTCGGTTCCTGAAAAATTCGCTGCCTTTCGCTGCGTTCTGAGTGATGGCAACGATGGCGTGAGTCGGGCCTCTACAGAAGTGAACGCTCAAAGGGTTACCACACCGTTGTGATTCTGTTGTCCTTGTCCAGTCCCGCATCTCCGGATCTTTGTTCACCGTTGTGCTTCGTGGTTCCGCATCATTCAGTTTTGTCAGACGTTGCCAGGTCTGATGCTCTTGTTCGGCATTGCAGATCGAGTCCGTTTTGCCTCTCCTGCAGACCGGATCGATCTTCGCAGTGATTTCATACCGTGATTTTTCTCACCCAGAGGAAGCAGGAACGGATTCATGGCGCAAGTATTTGATCGCAGCTCAAACGCCCTGGCTCGCGCAAGCCTGGTGTTGTCCGGCCTGATCGTCATCGCCCTCGGGGTGACGCTGAACAGCCTGCAGAGGTCGCCGTGGGTCACCCGGCAGGGCCAGCGCCCGGACCAGCCGGTACCCTTCAGCCATCTCCACCACGTACAGGGCCTGGGCCTGCAGTGCCAGTACTGTCACACCTCGGTGGAGAAGAGCATGTACGCCGGCATCCCTCCCACCAAGACCTGCATGAACTGCCACTCGCAGATCTGGACGGATGCGCAGCTTCTCGAGCCGGTCCGCCAAAGCTGGGCCACCGGAGCCTCCATCCGCTGGATTCGGGTCCATGACCTTCCCGACTTTGTCTACTTCAACCACGAGATCCATGTGAACAAAGGCATCGGATGCGCAAGCTGCCACGGCCGCGTGGATGAGATGCCGCTGGTCTACGAGCAGAACTCGCTGCAGATGGAGTGGTGCCTCAACTGCCACCGGGATCCCGGCAAAAACCTGCGCCCCACAGCAGAGATCTACAACATGGCCTGGCAGGCGCCCTCGGAACAAAAGCCCGTGTGGTGCGGCGCCACCGCCGTATCCGGGCCCACCGCCCAGCAGGTCGCCTGCCTCAGCACGGATCCCGCTGCGGCCGGCCTGCAGTTGACTGGCCTCAGCTCACCCCGGGACAGCCTGATCCGGAACAACCCGCTGGGGCTGGACCGCTCCCAGACCGTCTCCGATGTCGCCCCATCGGTGGTTCCGGCCAACTACGTCAAGTTCACCAGCCAACAGGAGCTGGGCCTCTACCTGATGAAGCAGTACCACATCCGTACCGCCAATGAGCTGTCCAGTTGCGAGACGTGCCACCGATGAAGAACAACTCCACGACAAACCGTACCCCAATGGCCATCAAGGAATCCCTTGATGGCGTCGCGCCCGGCTCGCTGGAGAACTCCACGGCAGACCGGACGAAGCTGGAGCAGGCGGCGGAACGGCCCGCGCTGCCCGCCGCCCAGGTCGTCACTGCTATCGCGCCCGCGGCACAGCGAAGCTCCGGCCACTCCCAGCCCGACGCTCCGGTCACTCCCCGGCTCACCCTGGCCGAGGTCCGCGCCCGGCTGCAGGGCAAAAGCGGCAAACGCTTCTGGAAGAGCCTCGATGAACTCGCCGATACCCCGGCCTTTCAGGAGTTGATGCAGGAAGAGTTTCCTCGCCAGGCCGCGGCCGGCGAGTGGGTAGACTCCTTCAGCCGCCGCGGCTTCCTCAAGGTCATGGGAGCCAGCCTCGCCCTGGCCGGGCTGGCTGGCTGCACCAAGCAGCCCGATGAGCTCATCTTCCCCTACGTCAAGCAGCCGGAAGATCTCGTACTGGGCAAGCCCATGTACTTCGCCACCGCCCATCCCTTCCCCACCGGCGCCATTCCGGCGCTGGTCAAGTCGGATGCCTTCCGTCCCATCAAGGTCGATGGAAACCCCGAGCATCCCATGTCCAAAGGGCGGTCGGATGCCTTTACCCAGGCGACGCTGCTGGGGCTCTATGATCCGGACCGCTCCCAGTATCCGCGCTTCCGCGGAGAGCAGGCGGAGTTCGCCCGGTTTCAGCAGGAGTTTGCCGGCGCCGTAGCCGCCACCGGCAACGGTCAGGGCGTCGTCCTCCTCTCCGAGACCATCACCTCGCCCACCCTCGCTGACCAGTGGAAACAGGTGCAGGCCCGCTATCCCCAGATGCGTCTGGTGCAGTATGAACCGATCAATCAGGACGCGGCCCGCGCCGCCTCCAAAGCCGCCTTTGGCGACTACTACGATACCCAGTACCACCTCCAGGACGCCGACGTCGTGCTGGCCCTCGACGCCGACTTCCTGGGCGGCATCGGCTTCCCCGGATTCCTTCCCCTCTCCGCGGACTGGGCCGAGCGCCGCCGCTTCCACAAAGACAAGCCCATGAACCGGATGTACGCGGTGGAGACCATGCCCACCGTCACCGGCTTCAAGGCCGACCACCGCCTGGCCCTGAGACCCAGTGAGATCGACGCCTTTGCAGCCGCGCTGGCCGCGGCCAGCCTGCCCGGCGCGCCCTCCAACTCCGGCGCTGGCCTCAGTCCTGAGGCGCAGCGCTTCCTCTCCATCCTGCTCGCCGACATCCACACCAGCGGCGGCCGCTTCGCCGTTCTTGCCGGCCCCAACAGTTCGCTGGCTTGCCATAACGCCGCCCTGGCCGTCAACGCTGCCCAGGGAGCTGTAGGCAAGACCGTCTTCTATACCCAGACCGTCGCTCCCCTGCCCACCGAGCAGGCCGCAGAGCTCAAGGCCCTGGTCGCGGATATGAACGCCGGCAAGGTCCAGTGTCTGGTCATGCTCAGCGTCAATCCGCTCTACAACTCTCCCGCTGACCTGAACTTTCAGGATGCGCTCAACCGGGTCCGCAACACCGTTCACCTCGGGATGCATCTGGATGAGACCGGCATGTACTGCGACTGGCACATCAACCAGGCCCATTACCTGGAGAGCTGGACCGATACCCGTGCCTGCGATGGCACCCTCTCCATCGTCCAGCCGATGATCGATCCCCTTTACGGCGGCAAGAGCGCGCACGACATCCTGCAGACCCTGCTCGACCCCGGACGCAGCGCCTATGACGCCGTACGGGCCTACGCCAAAACCTACCTGAACGGAGCCTCCGCCAGGACGTCCGGCCAGACCGGCAGCGCGGCTCGCCCGGCTCCGGCCGAGGCCCCGGCTTCAACTCAAGCCCAGGCGGCCGCCACAGCCTCTGCCGCCGCAGCCCAGGCCGCAGCACTCGCCTCCCAGCCCGGCGCCACCGAACAGGCCCGCAAGGATGCCCTCGCCGCCCGGGTGGCGCTCGGATTGGCCGCCCAGGACACCCCCTTCGAGCTGGCCTGGCGCAAGGCCTTGCACGATGGCTGGGTCGCCGGTACCGCCTTCACACCCGCATCCCTCAGCGCTCCCAAAATCGTTCCCGTCGCTACTGGCGGGACCAGCCCGGCCCCGTCCAGCACCGCCGCAGCCTGCCCCATCGTCGAGATCAGCTTCCGCCCCGATCCGTCTCTCTATGACGGGCGCTATGGCAACAACGGCTGGCTGCAGGAGTTGCCCAAGCAGGTCACCAGCATGAGCTGGGACAACGCCGCGCTCATGAACCTGGACATGATGACCCGGCTGGGTATCGAGGAGAACGAGGCTATCCAGTTGACCATCGGCGGACGCAGCATCATCACCCCGGTGCTGATGTCTCCCGGCCATCCCGACAACGCCGTCACCGTCCACCTCGGGCTCGGTCGCCGCGCCGAGTGCGGCCGCGTCGGAGCCGGCGTCGGCTTCAACGCCTACCTGCTGCGCACGGCCGACCATCCTCTCTCCGCCTCCGGCCTCACCATCCAGCGCACCAAGGGGATGTATGACCTCTGCGTCACCAAGGTGCACAACATCGAGCACCGCGGCCGCTTCGCCCAGCGCGACCTCGAACACACCGAACTGGACACCCAGGGTACCTACTCCCTGGCCGGGCACGAGGCGCTGGAACGCTCCATCATCCGCTACGCCACCTACCAGGAGGCCATCAGCAACCCGGACTACGCCCACCTCGGGACAAAGAACTCTGACCTCACCCTGGTCAACAAGGTCGGTTACAACCCGCAGGGCGAGGCGGTCCCCCACGAAGAGAGCTTCTGGCCGGACAACTGGCGCTACGACCACCTGGAGAAGGTGGGCCTCAACACCACTGTGCTCCAGAACAAGTGGGGCATGGAGGTGGACCTCAACTCCTGCGTCGGCTGCAACGCCTGCATCATGAGCTGTTACGCGGAGAACAACATCGCCGTGGTCGGGCGTGAGCAGGTCAAGATCGGACGCATCATGCAGTGGATCCGCATCGACACCTACTTCGAAGGCGATCTGCACGCGCCCGCGGCCTACTTCCAGCCCATGTTCTGCCAGCAGTGCGAGAGCGCCGGTTGCGAGCAGGTTTGCCCGGTCGGAGCTACCGTCCACACCCCCGAAGGCATCAACACCATGGTCTATAACCGCTGCGTCGGCACCCGCTACTGCAGCAATAACTGCCCCTACAAGGTGCGCCGCTTCAACTTCCTCCTCTACTCCGACTTTGACACCGAGAGCCTCAAGTTCATGCGTAATCCCGATGTCACGGTGCGCTCCCGCGGCGTGATGGAGAAGTGCAGCTACTGCATCCAGCGCATCGAGGCGGTCAAGATCGAGGCCGACAAGAACAATCGCCCCATCCGCGATGGCGAGATCCTCACCGCCTGCCAGCAGGCCTGCCCCACCGACGCCATCGTCTTCGGCAACCTGAACGATCCCACCTCGCGCGTGGTCCAGCGCAAAGCCACCGAACGTGACTACCAGGTGCTGGCGGATCTCAACTACCGCCCCCGCACCACCTACACCGCAGGCGTTATCAACCCCAACCCGGAGCTTGCATAACCATGGCAACCCAAGGCCCCATTCCGGAGATCGACGATCCGATGATTGATCCGCGTACCGGAGAGTATGCGGTCATCGCTCCCGGGCACACCTTCAGGAGCGTCACCCAGAAGATCGCTGGCATCGTCCTCACCGACAACACGCCGATGGCCTGGCTGGGCGGCCTGTTTGTAGCCGCAACCGTCGCCATGGGCGTGGTCATCGCCGTCACCTGGCTGGTGCTCAAGGGCGTCGGCATCTGGGGCATCACCATCCCCGGCGCCTGGGGCTTCGCCATCATCAACTTCGTCTGGTGGATCGGTATCGGCCACGCCGGGACCCTCATCTCCGCCATCCTCCTGCTCTTCAAACAGACCTGGCGCAACTCCATCAACCGCTTTGCAGAGGCCATGACCATCTTCGCCGTCTGCTGCGCCGCCATGTTCCCTCTGCTCCACGTCGGCCGTCCCTGGCTGGGTTACTGGCTCCTGCCTTATCCCAACTCCATGAACGTCTGGCCCCAGTTCCGCAGCCCTCTGGCCTGGGACGTCTTTGCCGTCTCCACCTACGCCACCATCTCCGTCGTCTTCTGGTACATGGGCATGATTCCAGACTTCGGCACCCTGCGCGACCGTGCCAAAAGTCCCCTGGCCAAATACGCCTACGGCATCCTGTCCATGGGCTGGAGAGGGTCCACCCGCCACTGGATCCGCTATGAGTCCGCCTCCCTGCTGCTGGCCGGGTTGAGCACCCCCCTGGTGCTCTCCGTGCACACCACCATCAGCTTTGACTTTGCCGTGGCCGCCATGGCCGGCTGGCACACCACCATCTTTCCCCCTTACTTCGTCGCCGGCGCCGTCTACTCCGGCTTCGCCATGGTCCTTACCCTGGCCATCCCCATCCGCAAGTTCTATCACCTGGAGGATCTGGTCACCCTGCGCCACCTGGACAACATGGCCAAGGTGATGCTCGCCACCGGCTCCATCGTGGCCTACGGCTACGGCATGGAGGTCTTCATGAGTTGGTACTCGGCCAGCCACTGGGAGTACTTCATGATGTGGAACCGTATGTTCGGCCCCATGGGCTGGGCCTACTGGATGCTCATCCTCACCAACCTCGCCATTCCCCTCACCACCCTCTGGAGCCGCAAGCTGCGCGTCAATGCGGCTTACCTGTTCTTCCTCTCCTTTGTGGTCAACATCGGCATGTGGTTTGAGCGCTTCGTCATCGTTGTCACCAGCCTCTACCGGGATTACCTGCCGTCGAGTTGGGGAACCTACCGCGCCACCAAGTGGGATTACATGCTCTTCATCGGAACCTGGGGCCTCTTCAGCACCCTCTTCCTTCTGTTTGCGCGCTTCGCCCCCATGGTTCCCATGTCCGAGATTCGCACCATGCTCCCCCAGACCAGAATCGGCAAAGATGGAGAAAATGCAAAAGCTGTTGTTCAGGAGGCGATCTGATGCCGCCGCGTGAAGGTGTGTACGGCCTGCTGGCCGAGTTCAATACCCCCGCTGAGCTCGTGCATGCCACCCGGTTGGCGCATCGCGCCGGGTTTCGCCGCATGGAGTCCTACACCCCTTATCCGGTCGAGGAGGCCGCCGAAGCCCTCCACTTCCACAAGACCCGGGTTCCTCTCCTCTGCCTGCTGGGTGGCCTCGCCGGTCTCACCACCGGCGCCCTGCTGGAGATCTGGATCAACGTCTGGGGATATCCGCTCAACCTCCGCGCCATGCCGCTGTTCAGTTGGCCGGCCTTTGTGGTTCCGGCCTATGAGTGCACCATCCTCTTCGCCGGTCTCTCCACCTGCTTCGGCATGCTGGCGCTCAACGGGCTGCCGCAGCTCTATCATCCCCTCTTCAATGCACCCAACTTCGCCGATGGAGCCACCTCCGACAAGTTCTTCCTCTGTCTGGAGTCCAGCGATCCCAGGTTCGATCCGGTAGAGACCCGCAAGCTCCTCGAAGGTTGTTCCCCGGTCTCGGTCGTGGAGGTCCAGCACTAGTGAGATACGCGATGCCAGATGCGAGTTACCGGATCGGTCCCCGGGCCAGGATCGCCGCCTTGGCGGGGTCGCTGCCCCTGCTGCTGCTGGTCTCCGGCTGCCGCCAGGACATGCAGAACCAGCCCAAGTTCTTTCCCCAGCGCGGCACAACCTTCTACGCCGATGGCCGCAGCGTGCGCCCCCAGGTGGAGCACACCGTGGCCCGCAACCAGATGGAGGAGAACACCTACTTCTATACCGGTATCGAGAACGGCAAGGAGGGCGACGGCCTGCCCATTCCCCTCAACGCCGCAACCCTGGAGCGCGGCCAGGAGCGGTACAACATCTACTGCACCCCCTGTCACTCCCGGGTCGGCAACGGCGAGGGAATGATCGTGCAGCGCGGCTACCGACCCGCCGGCGACTTCCACACCGACCGTCTGCGTAACGCTCCGCTCGGTCACTTCTTCGCCGTCATGACCAACGGCTACGGTGCCATGCCGGACTATGCCGCGCAGTTGGCTCCCGCCGACCGCTGGGCCGTGGCGGCTTATATTCGCGCCCTGCAGTTGAGCCAGAACGCAACCCGGAACGACGTTCCAGCCGGGGCGCAGGTCGAAGATCTGCACGAGATCGCCCGTGATTTGGGAATGCCCGCCGGCTTCGCCGACCCCTGGACCCTGCCCTCCACCGCCGTCTACGGAACCCCCGACGGCAAGGACAACGGAATTCCCGGCATTCCAATGGGGACGCCTCCCGCCGGAGCAGGGGCTCACTACGGGCAAAAGGCCACGCAGAACTCCGGGCAGAGAGACTCCGGCGGCGAACCCATCGCGCCGGTCTCCAACGGCACACCGTTTGGCAAGCAGCCGTAACGCGGCAACTCCAACGCAGAACTCGGCAGCAGGTTTCGCGACGAAAGGACTCAAAGGCGGCTGAAGCATGGAAATGGCAAACGAACATCACGGAGCGGATCTCACCCTGGGGCACTCGCTCCATGTCACGCGTGTGCTGCCCGCCGTACTCACCGCTCCCCAGGTCGTCTCCACCTGGCGCACCCGTGCGGCAGCCGTAGCAGTCGTCTTCGGCCTCCTCTCGCTCGTCTTTCTCTTTGTCCCACTCGGCAAGGAGCACCTGCTGCGCGCCTACCTCATGGGCTTCATGACCTGCTTCAACTTCGTCGGAGGAGCCTTGGCCTTCCTCATGGTCCAGTACGTCTCCGGCGGCAAGTGGGGCCAGATTCTGCGCCGTCCCCTGGAGGCCATGACCCGCACCATCTGGGTCCTCATCCTCATGCTGGTGCCCATCCTGCTCCTCATGAAGCACCTCTACCAGTGGGCCGCCTTCCCCGATGCCATCTCCAAGCTGTGGGCCTATCACCACGGCTTCATGACCCAGGAACAGCAGTTGACCGCCACCTCCAAGCAGTCCATGCTGAACCCCTCCGCTGCCTGGACCCAGGCCGCCATCGTGCTCGGCATCATGGCACTGGTCATCACCCTGCTCAACCGCTGGTCCCTCCAGCGCGACGCAGACCCCGACGCCGGAACACCCTCCAGCTTCGACCGCTGGCGGGTCAGGTTTGAAAATCTCTCCGGCCCCATGATCCTGCTCTACGTCATCCTGATGACCGACTTCGTCATCGTCTTCGTCAAGTCCCTCGATGTCACCTGGTACTCCACGGTCTACGGCCTGCAGTTTCTGGTCGCCCAGGGCTACGCCGTGCTCGCGCTCGGCATCCTCACCCTGATCCTGCTCTCTCGCTATGAGCCGATGAAGACCATGTTCCGCACCACCGAACAGCACGATATGGGCAAGCTGGCCTTTGCCTTTGTCATGCTCAACATCTACCTCTGCTTCGCCGAGTTCCTCATCATCTGGTCCGGCAACGTGCCCGATGAGATTCCCTGGTACCTGCACCGTATCCGCGGCGGTTGGTGGGTCATCTGTTCCCTCGATGTCATCTGCCACTGGGTCATTCCCTTCTGCATCCTCCTCTCGCGGGATATCAAACGGTCCAAGTCCAAGATGATCTGGGTCTGCTCCTTCATGCTGCTCGCACGGTTGCTGGACATGTTCTGGCTCATCGAGCCCAACTTCCCCGATGCCGCCGGCAACCTGCATATCACCGGCAACATCGGCATCCTGGCTTACGTCACCGTCCCCATCGCGGTGGTTGCCTTCTGGATGGTCTTCTACCTGAATGAGCTCATGAAGCGCCCGCTGATCAACGTCAACGACCCCCATACGGAAGAGCTATTGGAGCCTGAACATGCACACTGAGGGACACAATACCCCGCCCAATACCCCGCCCGGCGGGCCCCGGCACGGCAAGGGCGAGATCCAGTCAGGCACCCACGCCGGCCACGGTCCCTCCGCGGACTCCGCCCAGTCCGGCTTTGAGACGGAAGACATCCGCGTCGGCGGCATAGTCACCTTCCTCGCCGGCTTCTCCGGATTCATCACCATCTTCTTTTTCTTCTGCTTTGCCCTCGGCAAAGTCATCAACCATGCCCTCATCCAGTACGACGGCCCGGCGAATAAGTGGCACAAAATCAACACGATGGGGACAACACCCCCTGGCGGCAAGCTCCAGGACCTTACCCCCAGCCCGGTCATGGAGCAACGCCAACTCGCCGCCATGACCAACACCTTTCCCACTCCCCGCCTCTTGCCCGACGACGGCAACCAGGAAGTTGCCGACATGCACGCCCGCGAGGATCTCCTGCTCAACTACTACAGCACCTCCTCCGACCTTCCCAAAGGCGCTGTCCGCATTCCCATCCAGCGGGCCATGGAGTTGATCATCCAGCGCGGCCTTCCTCAGGCCCCGGCATCCGCCCAGCCGCAGACCCTCATGGCCGGAGAGTCGCGACCCATAGTCACTGCCCCGCTTACCAATGGATTTGCCAGGACAGGATTTGAGCAGCAGACCATCCTGACCCGCGAGGAACAGAACGAGTACCGTACCGCGATCGGCAGTGAAGAAGCCAAAGCCGACCAGCCGTAGAGGAAGAGTTCCATCCGGGGATTACGGCCCCGGCGGGAAGAGGCGGGCCCGAGGCTCCGCCGGCCGGAGAAGAGTACAGGTGAGCACAACAGGTACAACTCGCAGCACGCAGCCAGCCATGGCGATGGCCTGTCGCGGTCCCAGTTTGGTTCCACCCAGCCTGCCTCCTCTCCGTCCCGCCGCACCCTGTCTGCCACATCGCCATTGGAGCTATCCCGCTGTGCTCTCCGCGCTGTTCAGCCTTGGGCTGGCTAGCTTTTCCCTGCCCTGCCGCGCCCAGGTCCCCACGGCTGCACAGGTGGCGGACCAGAACGAACAACTGCCCACCGTGCTGCGCAGCGTGCAGATCACCCAGCACCTCAACGCCCAGTTGCCCCTTGATACCCGCTTTGTGGATGACCACGGCCAGCCGGTCACTCTGGGTCAGTACTTCGACGGCAAGCTGCCGGTCATCCTCACCACTGTCTATTACAACTGCCCGATGCTCTGCCCGGAAGAAATGGATGGGCTCACCAGCGCCCTGGAGATGGTCCATCTCACCCCCGGCAAGGACTTTCAGGTCGTCGTCATCAGCTTTGATCCCACCGAGACCCCAAAGCTGGCGGCGGAGAAGAAAGCACTCTACCTCAAACGGTATGGCCGTCCCTCCACCGCGGATGGCTGGCATTACCTCACCGGATCCCAGGCCTCTGTCGGCTCAGTCACTCGGGCGATCGGTTTCGGCTATGTTCGGGTCCCCGGACCGGACGGCAACATGAATCAGTACGCGCATGCCAGCGCGATCGAGGTTGTAACGCCCCAGGGCCGCGTGGCGCAGTACTTCCTGGGCGTCGAGTTTCCACCTCAGGCTGTGGCAGATAGCCTGCTGGCCGCCTCCGGCGGCAAGGTCGGCATCAGGGTGCCGAACATTCTCACCTACTGCTACCGCTACAACCCCGAGATCGACAAGCGCTCCCTGATGGTAGTGCGCGCCGTGCAGATCGGCGGGATTGCAACCGTCGCATCCCTGGGCGGCTTTCTCTTCTTCATGTTCCGGCGCGACATCCAGCTTGCGCACCAACAAGACCTTCAGCCCGGCGCGGAACGGCCGGGCGGGATGGATAAGGGCTAAACGATGGGACTCAGTCCGGTACTCTGGCAATTTCTGGTCAACTGGCTCCACAACGCCTCGCTGTTTCCCGAGGAGGCGAGCACGATTGCACCCTATACGGACGCGCTTTACCTCTGTCTGGTCGTGATGACCATCGTCGGAACCACATTGGTAGCCACGCTGGTGGTGGTCTTCTCGGCCCGTTACCGGAGAGAGAGGAGCCCTGTGGCAACACAGATTGAAGGATCCACTCTCCTGGAGGCCACCTGGACCATCATCCCTCTGGCTATCTTTCTGGTGGCTTTCGTCTGGGGCGCCCTGCTCTACTTCCGCATCTTCAATCCCCCTCCCAACGCCATGAACATCTACATCGTCGGCAAACAGTGGATGTGGAAGGCCGAGCATCCCGGCGGACAACACGAGATCAACGCCCTCCATGTCCCCGTAGGCCAGCCGGTGCAGTTGACCATGATCTCCCAGGACGTCTTCCACAGCTTCTCCGTGCCGGACTTCCGCATCAAGCGCGAGGTGATTCCGGGGCGATACTCCACCGTCTGGTTTGAGGCGACCAAGGTGGGAACCTACCACCTTTTCTGCACCCAGTACTGCGGTACGCAGCACTCCGGCATGGTCGGTTGGATTACAGTCATGTCCCAGGAGGACTACAAAACCTGGCTTGAGCAGTCCACCTCCGGCCAGAGCCTGGCGCAGAACGGAGAGCGTTTGTATGCCAGCATGGGCTGCAACTCCTGCCACAACGGGACTGCGGCGGCCAGAGGACCCGATCTGGCCGGTGTCTATGGCTCCAAGCTCACTCTTACCGACGGCCGTCAAATTCTGGTGGATGATGCCTACCTGCGAGATGCCATCCTGAATCCCTCTGCGCATGTCACCGCCGGCTATGCTCCCATCATGCCCACCTACCAGGGCCAACTGAGCGAGGACGGACTGATTGACCTGGTGGAATTTATCAAGAACATGCAGTCCGACTACCGCGTGCAGCAGACTCTGGTGACTGCTGCATCCGGAGAATCTGCTCCCACAACGCCACCACAGGCTGCTGGGGAAAGGTGAAGCCATGAGTACAGCCGTTGGAAATACCATCGTCTCCTTACCGGACCAGAGCACGGCACAGTTGCCCAAGCGCCACTACATCAACAACGAGTATGGTCTTCTGAGTTGGCTGCTCACCGAAGACCACAAGAGGATCGCGCTCCTTTACCTTTTCTCGGTCACCTTCTTCTTCTTCATAGGCGGAGCCTTTGCCGGCTTGATCCGCCTGGAGTTGCTCACGCCTCAACCCGACCTGGTGGCGGCCGACACCTACAACAAGTTCTTCACCATGCACGGCCTCATCATGATCTTCCTCTTCCTTGTACCCTCCATTCCGGGTGTGATGGGGAACTTCCTGATCCCGCTGATGCTTGGTGCCAAGGACCTGGCCTTTCCCAAGCTCAACCTGTTGAGTTGGTACGTCTACATGGCAGGTGGAACTCTCACGCTGGCCGCGCTCGTGCTGGGCGGCGTGGACACCGGCTGGACCTTCACCGCTCCTCTCTCAACGCACTATCTCAATACCCACGTCATTACTGCGGCGATGGCCATCTTCATCACCGGTTTCAGCTCCATCCTCACCGGCATCAACTTCATCGTCACCATCCATCGCATGCGCTGTCCAGGTATGACCTGGTTCCGCATGCCGCTCTTCCTCTGGGCGCACTATGCGGCCTCGCTGCTCATGGTGCTTGGAACTCCTGTGCTGGCCGTCACCTTGGTCCTGGTCGCCCTGGAGCGACTCTTCGGCATCGGGGTCTTCGATCCCGCCAAAGGGGGAGACCCGCTTCTCTTTCAGCATCTCTTCTGGTTCTACTCCCATCCTGCGGTCTACATCATGATCCTGCCCGGCATGGGGGTGATCTCCGAGGTCGTCTCCACCTTCAGCCGCAAACGGATCTTCGGATATACGGCGGTGGCCTTCAGTTCGGTCGCCATTGCGCTGTTCGGCTTCTTCGTCTGGGAGCACCACATGTTCATCATGGGCGTCTCCAGCTACTCGGCCCTGGTCTTCTCCTTGCTTACCATGCTGGTCGCCGTGCCTTCCGCCATCAAGATCTTCAACTGGGCCTTTACGCTGCAGAAGGGGTCAATCACCTTTGAGACTCCCATGCTCTATTGCTTCGGCTTCATGGGCCTATTCACCATCGGCGGTCTCACCGGCGTCTTCCTTGGCTCGCTCGGCATGGACGTTCACCTCACCGAGACCTACTTCGTCGTGGCCCACTTCCACTTCGTCATGGTGGGCGGCGGGTTGATGGCCTTCCTGGCAGGCATTCACTTCTGGTGGCCCAAGATGACCGGACGGATGTACCCTGAGACCATCTCCAAGCTCGCAGCGGTCACCACCTTCATTGGATTCAACCTGACCTTCCTTCCCCAGTTTGTTCTGGGCTATCTGGGTCTGCCGCGCCGCTATGCCGCTTATCCACCGGAGTTTCAGGTACTCAACGTGCTCTCTACGGCGGGCGCCACCGTCCTCGGCTTTGGCTACATGCTGCCCATGCTCTATCTGGCATGGTCGCTGAAGTACGGTGCGATTGCCGGTAGCAATCCGTGGCAGGCCACCGGGCTGGAGTGGCAGATCGCCTCCCCGCCTCCCACCGAGAACTTTACCGAGATTCCGATCATGGACCATGAGGTCTATGACTATGAGTGGCTCGCGAACAAGACGAAGAATGAGGTGACCACCGTTGGATAGCGCACTGGCGACAACCGATCCCGCCGATCTCCATGCCGGACAGGAGCACGGCCACGTCTCTCTGCCTCAGCATCGGCATCACTTCGAGACCGTTGAGCAGCAACGCGAAGCGGGCAGCTTTGGCATGTGGCTGTTTCTGCTCACCGAGATCATGTTCTTTGGTGGCATGTTCTTCGCCTATCTGGTCTACCGCAACTGGTATTACCCTGCCTTCGCCGTTGCTTCCAACCAGCTGAGCGTCTCCATCGGCACCCTCAACACCATGCTGCTCATCACCTCCGGCTTTTGCATGGCCATAGCCGTCTGGGCCGCAGAGATGCGCAAGCGCTCGTTGTTGCTCGCCATGTTGATGCTGACGACCCTGCTCGGCATCGTCTTCCTTGGCTTCAAATCAAGCGAGTACTACGAGAAGTATGAGCTGCATCATATTCCCGGCAACAACTTCAACGTCTCCATGTTCACCAACCCAGCCGGCTATGGGATCAAAGAGGCGCCGCTGCCCCCGGATATGGCGCAAAAAACCCAGGTCTTTTTCTTCCTGTACTTCGCCATGACCGGGATGCACGCGCTGCACATGATCATCGGCCTCGGCCTCCTCTGCTGGCTCATCTGGCGGGCCAACCGTGGCGACTTCAGTTCCGGCTACGTAGCGCCGGTGGAGAACTTCGGTCTCTACTGGCACTTCATCGATATCGTGTGGTTATTTCTGTACCCTCTGCTCTATCTGATTAACCGTCATCCCCTGCACTGAGGCGCTTCACCCGGCCCCCGACCGCGCAAGTTTGCATCCACCTTCGGCTCGCGATCCGCGAACCAAGTGATCTCAAGGAAATACGATGACCGATCAAGCGATCCATGACCACGCGAACCCATCGATGCATGAGCCCCGTTCGGAGCAGGCACAGCTTCACATCGTAACGCCGGCCCAGTACCTCGTCGTGTACCTGGTCCTGATCGCCCTCACGGCCCTCACCTGCGCGGCGGCGTTCGTTGACCTCAAGTGGGCTAACGCGGTCATCGCCCTGGCCATCGCCTGCACCCAGGTGGTCATTGTGGTGCTCTTCGACATGCATGTGGCTTATCAGTCCCGCCTGATCAAACTGACCATCGGCGCCGGCGTCTTCATGTTTCTGGTCATGGTAACCATGACGCTCACTGACTATATCAGCCGCTCCTGGGGCATGTGGTAAACCTTCGACAGCCTGCCGCTCTGCTGGGCCGCTGAGCAGATACAAGAACCCTCAGAATGTATCTGCATCCATCAGGCGTGGTCGACACCTGTTCTGTGCCGCCTTCGAATAGACACCTCCCTCATCCGGGTCCCTGACAAATGAGCGTGCGGCGGTGGAGAGGATCCACCGCCGCACGCCTCTTAGATACTCCGCAATCTTCCCGGCCGCGTTCAGCATGACCGGGCGGCTTCTATGCAGCGCCCGGATCAGCCGATATCCTCGGACCAGTTCTCAAGCGTCGCTTTGAAGTCGGACATGAACTTGCCCGCATCGGCGCCGTCAATGATCCGATGATCAAAGCCCAGCGTAAAGTGTTGGATACTACGGATAGCGATGCTGTCTTGACCATCCACTCCTGTCACCACAACGGGCTCCTTGTTCAGGCCGCCGATACCTAGAATGGCGGACTGCGGCTGCGCGATGATCGGCATCCCAAACTGTTCGCCGAAGATACCGGAGTTGGTCAGCGTGAAGGTTCCACCGGCCACCTCCTCAGGGGCCAGCTTTTTGGCACGCGCGCGCTCGGCAAGATCAACTACCGCCCGAGCCACCCCAAGGAAGCTCTTCTCCTCAACCTGGTGAATCACCGGGACGATCAGCCCCCATTCCAGCGCCACCGCGATCCCCAGGTTGATATTGCGGTTATAGAGGATCGCCTCGCCCTGCATGGAGGCGTTGACAATCGTATGCTTGCGCAGAGCCTGCACCGCGGCGCGTGCGATGAACGGCATATAGGTCAGCTTCACACCGTTGCGCTGCTCGTACTTGTTCTTCTCTTTCTCGCGCAGCCGCACGATGCGGGTCATGTCCACCTTGAAGACCGTGTGCACGTGCGGACTGGTGGCCTTGGACTCCACCATGCGCCTGGCGATGATGGAGCGCATCCGGGAGAGCGGCACAAGTTCGCCGGGCAGAGGCGCGCCGACCGGCAATGCAGGCGCGGCGGTTGGAGCCTGCGGCGCGGGGGCAGCCGGGGTAGGCGGCGCTGCAACGGGGGCGGCAACCGGGGGAGCAACGGGCGCGGCAACCGCCGCTGCGGCTGGCGCGGCCGCCGGCTCTTGTAACCGGCGCAGGATGTCCTGCTTGGTGATGCGGCCTGAGGCACCGGTTCCCGTCAGGGTGTTGAGATCGATCTTGTTCTCGGCAGCGATCTTGCGCACCAGCGGAGAAGACCGCGCCGCCTCGCTTCCAACAGTGACGCCGGCCGGGCTGGCCGTCGCGCTGGGGACTGCCGGGCCGGCCGCAGCGGAGACCTGAGGCGCCGTAGGCGCAGCCTCAACAGCGCCGCCAATCACGGCTACCACCGTGTTGATCGTCACCGTCTGCCCCTCCGCGACCCGGATCTCGGAGAGAACGCCGGCGGCGGGTGAGGGAATCTCGGCGTCCACCTTGTCGGTGGAGATCTCGAAGATGGGCTCGTCGCGTGCAACCGTATCACCAATCTTCTTGAGCCACCGCGTCAGCGTGCCCTCGGTGATCGACTCCCCCATCTGCGGCATCAGCACCTCGGTCCCTGCCCCAACACTAGCGCCAGGAGCCGCAGCAGCGGGCTGCGCAGCGGTCGCTTCCGACGGTGCCGGCGGCGTCACGGGAGCCGCGGGAGCCACGGCCTGCTGGCCGGCCTCCAGGATCGTGCAGACAACGGTTCCGATGCCGACCGTCGTACCCTCTTGAACCTTGATCTCGCCCAGAATGCCGGCGGCGGGCGAAGGAATCTCGGCATCCACCTTGTCGGTGGAGATCTCAAAGATGGGTTCATCACGGGTCACCATTTCGCCGGGCTTCTTGAGCCACCGGGTAAGTGTTCCTTCCGTAATGGACTCACCCATCTGGGGCATTACAACGTCGATTGGCATGGGAAACAGTCTCCGGGAGAGTTTGCAGCGCCCACAAGACACTCTGGGAGCTGCCTGCGGCGCAACTTTGAGATTATACGGCTCCAGCTAACTTCGAAAGAGTACAAAATTACCAATCTGTACTTATTGGTACAACTCAACCCCCTGGCGTTGGCTCCAGGGGGGACGAAGCCGCACCCAGGAGTTCCTGCAGTGACCCTGCCGCCAATATCTGGCGCTGAAAGACACGACCGAAGTTTGTGGAGACCACCGCTGCCGCTTGTTCCATCGTCGGGGCCGGTCCGGGAGCCTCCTGCTCCAGCGAGGTCACGGCACGGTCTGAGATGCCACAGGGAACGATCCAGTCAAAGTCGCGCAGATCGGTGGTGACGTTGAGCGCAAATCCGTGCGACGTAATCGCTTGCGCCACATGAATCCCGATCGCCGCAATCTTCTTCTCGCGCACGCTGCCGCCGGGTAGCGTCCAGACTCCGGTACGCTTGCAGATGCGTTGGGTGGGGATGCCGAAGTCCTTGCAGGAAAGAATCAGCGCCTCCTCGATCCGGCGAACGAAGTCGACCGGACCGAGGTGCGGACCGCGCTTCCCGGGCAGGTCGCCGCGGAGGTCAAAGATGGGGTATCCCACCAGTTGACCGGGGCCGTGATAAGTGACGTCTCCGCCGCGGTTGATCTCGTGTACCTCGACACCGCGCGCCGAGAGTTCCTCGTGGCTGGCCAGAATGTTGGCACGACTGGCGTTGCGGCCCAGGGTAAGAACCGGCGGATGCTCCAGCAGAATAAGCGTATCGCCGATGGCGCCGGCTCTGCGCGCCGCGGCTACCTCCGCCTGGAGTCGCAGGCCCTCCGCAAACGGGACACGGCCGAGTTGGAGCAGGTGGATAAGCACTTCGTCTCGAGATCGTCTGGAAGCTCTGAAGTTCTCCGACGCTATACGTTTACCGCCATCCCCTCCACCGCCGAGAATCCATCCAGCAGGCTCTCGGCGAGGGTCGGATGGGCATGGATGGTGAACATCAGCTCCTCCACCGTGGCCTCCAACTCCAGCGCCACAACGCACTCCGCGATCAATTCGGTGGCCTGTGGGCCGACGATATGCACCCCCAGCACCTCACCGTAGCGAGCGTCAGAAACCACCTTCACGAAGCCCTCGTGGGAATCGATGATGGTGGCCTTGGAGTTGCCCATGAAGGGAAACTTGCCCACCTTTACCGTGTAGCCCTTCTCTTTGGCCTGGGCCTCGGTGAGTCCCACGCTGCCAATCTGCGGATCGCAGTACGTGCAGCCCGGAACGCGCTCCTTGCGGACGGGACGGGCGTACTTGCCGGCCAGCTTGCTGGCCACCACAATGCCGCTCATGGCGCCCACGTGTGCCAGTTGCGGCAATCCCGCCACGATGTCCCCGATGGCGTACACTCCGGGCTCACTGGTCTCCATCCACTCGTTCACCGGGATGTAGCCGCGATCCAGGGTGATCTTCACCTTGTCCAGGCCGGCGTCTGCGGTACGCGGACCACGCCCCACGGCTACCAGGACCTTCTCGGCCTCCTTCACCTGGGGTTTGCCGGCGGAATCGATGAAGCTGACCTTCACTCCTCCGGAGGTCTTCTCCATCTTCTCCACCTTGCAACCGGTATTCACTTCGATGCCGCGCTTCTTGAAGGTACGTGTCAACTCCTTGGAAACCTCTTCATCCTCCACGGGAACCATGCGGGGAAGCGCCTCCAGAATGCTGACTTCAGCACCAAAGCTGCGGAAGATAGAGGCAAACTCCACCCCCACGGCGCCCGAGCCGATGACGATCAACGACTTGGGAGGAGCAGCCAGGTTAAGGATCTCCATATTGGTCAGGATCGTCTCATCGGCCGTGTAGCCGGGCAGCATGCGGGCGTCCGAGCCGGTAGCCAGCGCCACCTTCTTGCCCTGAACCAGTGTCACCGTCTTCTTGTCCCCACCCGTAACCTCCACGGTGAAGACGCCCTCCCGAGCCGGGCCGGTCAGCCTTCCGTGGCCGCGCACCACGCTAATCTTGTTCTTCTTCATCAGGAAGTCCAGACCCTTGGTGTGCTTGGTCACAATCTCATTCTTGCGCTTGAGCAGGTTCTGCCAGTTCAGGCGGGGAGTCGATACGCCGTCGATGCCATAGCTCTCGGCGTGCTTCAGATGGTCCCAGACCTCGGCGGAGAACAGCATGGCCTTGGTAGGGATGCAACCCCAGTGCAGGCAGGTTCCGCCCAGCTTGTCGGTCTTCTCAATGAGGGCCACCTTCAGGCCAAGCTGCGCGGCGCGGATGCCGCAGGTATAGCCCGCCGGACCGCCGCCGACGATGACCAGGTCATAGATTGTCTCTGCCAAAGGGATGTACTCCATTCTTCAAAGGCTTGCTGCAGGCTGGGTGAGGCCTCGCCCAGCGGGGTGTCAATTTCGCTGGAGACCTTAGTCTACGGCAACTCCCGCGCCATCACGTCCAGTGTGGTCTTGCACCAGATCGCGGCCTCCGCCTGCCTGTGTCGGCTTGCGTAAGCTGATCCGGGAAAACACTTCGGCAATCGTCCGGTCTACCGCTCGCCGCAGACCCGTCCAGCTCACCACGTCATTCGATGCGCCGTCCCCGCCTGGGATTCACCTGTGCCGGAGGCAGGGATTCCCCCGGCGGGCATCCCTGGCTCCCCGCTCTCCGCGGACGTCTCTGGCTGCGCTTCTCGTCGCCCTGCCCTGCTTACAGCAGCCCGGCGGCGTCCTTGGCAAAGTAGGTGACGATGAAGTCGGCGCCGGCGCGGCGAATGCCCAGCAGACTCTCCAACATGGCGCGCTCCGGCTCCAGCCAGCCGCGCTGGAAAGCGGCGTGCAGCATCGAGTACTCGCCCGAGACCTGGTAGGCCCCCATCGGCAGGTCGAAGCGATTGCGCGCCTCGCGAATCACGTCCAGATAGGGCATGGCGGGCTTCATTAACAGCATATCCGCGCCCTCGGCGATGTCCTGCTCGATCTCCCGCATCGCCTCGCGCAGGTTCGCCGCATCCATCTGGTAGGTGCGGCGGTCGCCAAACTGCGGCGCGGACCCGGCGGCCTCGCGGAAGGGCCCATAGAAGGCTGAGGCAAACTTGGAGGCGTAGCTGAGGATGGGCGTATTGGCCCTGCCCGCCTCGTCCAGGGCGGAACGGATCGCTCCCACACGGCCATCCATCATATCGCTCGGTGCAACCACATCCGCCCCGGCCTGGGCCAGCGAAACCGCGGTCGCCGCCAGCAGGGCTACGCTGGGATCGTTGTCCACCACAAAACTCTCCCCCACCCGGTTCACCACCCCACAGTGGCCGTGGGAGGTGTACTCACACAGGCAGACGTCTGCCATCACGACCAGGGAACCAGCCGCCGGGCTCTTCTTAATGGTCCTCAGGCCGCGCTGGACGATGCCGTCCTCCGCCCAGGCCCCGCTGCCCTCTTCGTCCTTCGCGTCCGGAACACCGAAGAGAAGTACACCTCCGATGCCCAGTGCCGCGCAGGCCTCGACCTCCTTCAACGCCTCGTCGATGGAGAGATTGAACACCCCGGGCATGCTGCCAATCGCGCGCCGGACCCCCACGCCTTCGCAGAGAAATAGAGGGTAGATCAGGGCAGAGGGTTCCAGGCGCGTCTCCCGGACGAGGGACCGCAGGGCGGCCGAAGAACGCAGACGGCGGAGGCGGGTAGCAGGAAAGTTCATGGCTCCATTTTATGGCGGAGCCGGCTGCCGGTCGGTAGCGCCGATCACACCCTCGCAACCTGCCCGGCGCCTCTCCTCCGCGTACCCCGATCCCTGCCCGTATGCTTAAGGTTGTGGCCTCCCCATCCCCCAATCCGCCCGTTCCCTGCGTACCGCTCCCGGCACGGCTGGCCGAGACCAGCGGTGCCGCGCTGCAATGGGCTGAGCTGATCCGCTACATCTCTGGTCATGCGCAGTCGGAGCTCGGCAGGCGCCACCTGCTGGCCATGGAACCATCCTCCGATCCCGCCTGGATCGAGCAGCAACAGCAGCGCAACGCCGAGATGCAGCAGCGTATCGCCGGGGGCAGCTTTGACTTTCACGGGATCTTCGATGCCACAGAGCTATTGAATCAGGCGCGCATCGAGGGTGCGGCCCTGGAGGCCGGGCAGATCCGCGCGCTGCTCAGGCACGCCGAGCGCGTGGAGACGTGGCGACGTCAGGTGCTCTCGCCGGACGAGGGCGCACAGCCTGGCGAGTTCCCGGCCTCCGGCCCCTCCTCCGGTCTGCGCGAACTCACCCTACCGCTCGCGCCGCATGACCTGGGGAACCTCCTCCGCTCGCTCACCGGCAAGATCGAACCCGACGGCAGCCTCAGCGATGATGCGTCCCCGGAGCTGCGCAGCATCCGCAGAACCCTGGAGCAGCAGCACCGGGCGATTCAGACCAGCCTGCGCCGAGCCTTGGCCAGACTCTCGGAGGACGGAAGCGCGCAGGAGGCCTTGATCACCGTCCGCGGCGAGCGCTTCGTCATCCCCGTCAAAGCCGAGTTCAAGCGCCGGGTTGGGGGAGTGGTCCACGGTTCCAGCTCCACCGGCCAGACGGTGTTCATCGAACCCTTGGAGACCATCGAGCACAATAATGAGCTGGCTAGGCTGCTCGATGAGGAGCAGGCTGAGATTCATCGCATCCTCGTCTCCATGACGCGCACCGTGGCCGCAAACGCCGAGGCCCTGCTGCTGGGCGCCCAGGTGTTGGCCCAGGCCGACGCCCACCAGGCGATCGCCCGCGTGGCGGCGGAGTTTTCCTGGGTGCGGCCAGTTCTTCACCCTGCCAGCGAGCTCTTGTCCGTGGAAGCCCCAAACTCAACAGCCGCCGAGAGTTCGGAGTCCGACCGCCTCTTCGAGCTTCAGGAAGCTCGCCATCCGCTGCTCGACCTTCGTCTCCGCTCCCAGGGAGCGAAGATCGTTCCTCTCACCCTCGCCCTGCCTGTCGGAAAGAGACAGATGATCGTTAGCGGACCCAACACCGGCGGCAAGACCGTGGCGCTCAAAACGGCCGGGCTGCTGGCCCAGATGGCGCAGGCCGGAATGCCGGTGCCCGCCCGCAGTGCAAGCCTGCCGTTGTTCACCGCCATCTACGCCGACATCGGCGATGCGCAGTCCATCGAGCGCAACCTCTCCACCTTCTCAGCGCACGTCATGCATCTCGAGCGCATCGCCCAGCGCGCGGATGCGCGTTCGCTGGTGCTGCTCGATGAGCTGGGATCGGCCACCGATCCCGAGGAGGGCGCGGCTCTGGCCGTCGCCGTCGCCGAACACTTCCTGAACCGCCGTGCCTGGTGCATCATTACCACCCACCTAACCTCGTTGAAGGTCTACGCTGCCAAGCATGGCGGCCTGCCTGGAGAGACCGGTGTGGTAAATGCAGCCGTCGGCTTCGATGAAGCGACGATGTCCCCGACCTATCAGCTTCGCCTGGGTGTGCCGGGAGCCTCGGCGGGTCTGAACATCGCCGCTCGGCTGGGGCTGGATCCGGCGATTGTGGCCCATGCCCGCGCCCAGATGACCTCCCAGCAGGTGGATATCGGCAGGTTTCTCGATGAGCTGCACGCGCAGCTCACCGCGGCCGCAGCGGAGCGCGAGCGCCTTGCGACCGCCGAGCGCGCCCTGGCCAGGGAACGCCTGCGCCTGGAGCAGGAAGGACGCGCCGAGCAGCAGGCGCGTACCCGCGAACTCGAGCGCCAACTCAAGGAGCTCATCGAGGCCTTCGAGGCGCAACTGCGCGATACCGTCAAGGCCATCGGCGACAAGACCGTCGCCCAGAAGATCGCGCGCGACGCCGCCCTGCGCGTCGCCCGCCTCAAGCGCGAGTTCTCCGAGCAGTTTCAAAGTACGGTGGTGGCCCACCAGGAGTCCGCCCCGAACCTCGCCGGGGAGAGCAAACCGACCGAACGACAAGATGAGCCTCAGGCCGGGGACCTCGTCCGGCTCCGTTCCCTGAACCGCGAAGGCCGCGTGGTCCGGGTGCTGGACCGCAAAACGCTCGAGGTGGCCGTCGGACCGATGAAGATGCGCGTCCGCCGGAACGATGTCGCCGAGGTGGTCGCCCACTCCGCCAGCCGCAACGATGGGTCAGGCTCGCACAGCCTTGCCTCTCAGGGAGCCCGGCGGGGCGGCGTTACCGTCTCCACCGCCGCCGACTCCGACTACATCAGCGCTGAGATCAACGTCATCGGCCGAACCGCCGATGAAGCGGAGAGCGAGGTCGAGCGGTTCATCGAAAGAGCCTTTCTCGCCGGACTGCCCCGCGTTCGCGTGGTCCATGGAGTCGGCATGGGGATCCTCCGGCGCACGCTTCGCGAGTTTCTGCGCCAGCATCCCCATGTCACCGCCGTCTCTGAACCTCCCTACAACGAAGGCGGCCAGGGCGCGACGCTGGTCGAGCTTCGGCAGTAGCGACCTCCTGCCAGCCATTGGATTGAGGGATTACTCTTTTGATTCCATTGGTCTTATAGCAAATGCAGGGTGGTATCCCCGTTCAACCATCCCTTTTTGGCCGTTCGCTGCAAAATATCCCCGTTCACTGCTTTGATAACGACTTGCGCCCCCTGATCCTCCTAAGCTGTAGGCGTAGTCGGATGCGGTCCGGATCTTCTCGCCTTCGCCTGAGATCCGACTCAGGACTCTGGCCCCGCACTCCGGGTGAACAGTCCAGGTCAGAGGTTCGGGCAGATAGCCAGGACCGGCAGTCTGAGCATCTCGAGTCTCCGCTAGGGCGAAGTTGCCATAGGAGGCTCCAAAGCAAGCAATCAGGGCAACCAGGCCAAGGCAAGCAGTGTCTGGTAACCGGCGATGCCCGTCAGTCACTCGAGCGTCTCCGTTTGAACCGTCGCCGTTCGATTTTGTAGGACCAAGCACTGACCGCGCTGATCGTCGCGGAGAACCTTCAGGAGGTACGAAAGATGGGAAAGGCAACAAAGCTCTTAGAAAAAGGCATCGTTGTGGGCGCCAGGAGCGCCTGGGCAGTGTTTAGCCGGCTGAACTCCATCAGCCCCAATGAGAGCTTTACCCCGAAGTGGTCGGATAAGCCGCTGCTCAAGTCGTACCAGAAGGAGAAGCCACCCCTGGGCTGGCCACGCACCACCGACTCCCTCTGTCCCAAATGCGTTCCGCAGATCCGCAAACAGATTGTGGATGGCAAGCTCCCTCACGAGATTCTGCTGAATGAGAAGGTAGGAGAGATCAAGGCGCAGATCATCGAGCGGGACGGCAAGATCCTGATGGTGAAGGACTGTCCGATCCACGGTCACTTTGAAGATGTGATGTCCATCGATCCTCCCATGATGAAGCATCTGGAGGATGTCTTCCCAGGCCGTGACATCCGTGCCCACAACGACAGCAAGCTTCACAATCACGGCACTTCGACGGTAACCCACGGCCGCGGCGCTGTGCTGACCATCGACCTCACCAACCGCTGCAACATGATGTGCGACCCCTGCTTCATGGATGCCAACCAGGTGGGCTTCGTGCATGAACTGACCTGGGATGAGATCAAGACCATGCTGGACAACGCCATCACCATCAAGCCCAGGCGGCAGATGTCGGTGCAGTTCTCCGGCGGCGAACCCACGCTGAGCCCGTACTTCCTGGACGCTGTAGCCTATGCCCGCAAGGTGGGCTACAACTCCGTACAGGCAGCCACCAACGGGATTGAGTTCGCCAAGTCCAAAGAGTTCGCCAAAGCAGCCGCCGAAGCCGGCCTGCGCTACGCCTACCTGCAGTTTGACGGCATCGGCAACGCGGCCAACTCGCACCGCAAGGTGGGCAACGCCTTTGACGTAAAGCTGCAGGCGATCCACAACCTGCATGAGGCCGGTGTGGATATCGTTCCGGTTACGACTATCGTCAACGGAATCAACAACGAGCAGGTGGGGCGCATCATCGAGTTCGCGATGGACAACCCCAAGAAGATCAACTTCCTCTCCTTCCAGCCCGTCAGCTTCACCGGCCGCGATGAGGATATCTCCGACGAGCGCCGCGCAGCGCAGCGCTATACCCTCTCGCATATGGCGCATGACGTCCGCAACCAGACGGGGCTTGGCGAGAGCACACGAGATTGGTTCCCCATCAGCTTCATGTCCACCTTCACGGACTGGGCTGACCTGGTGCACGGACCCAACAACGAGTGGGGCCAACTCTCCTGCGGATGCCATCCCAACTGCGGCATCGGTATGGCCCTGATGATCGATAAGGAGACCAAGGAAGCCGTGCCGGTTACGGCCTTCCTGAACGCTCCCCAGCTTGCCAAGGATATCGCGCGGGTCAACGATGCGTCCCGCGGCAAGTTCTTCACCATCCTGGGCGGCTCCCTGGCCCTGATCCGCAACTATGAGCCCTCCAAAGCCCCCAAGCACTTCAGCATCTTTGCTCTGCTGGCCAAGTTCGATAAGGCCTTTGGAGCCAGCGGACGTTCCTATGGCAAGGTCACCGCGGACCGCACCATGGAAGACATCCAGAAGCGCCGCGCGGATCGCTGGAACTTCCTGTTCATCGCCGGTATGTGGTTCCAGGACCTCTTCAACTACGACTTCCGCCGCACCGAACAGTGCATCATCCCCTATGCCACTCAGGAGGGCGAGATCAGCTTCTGCGCCTACAACACCGGCATCGGCTGGCGCAACATCATTGAGAAGATGCACATGACTGCCTCGCTCACCAAGTGGTATGAGGAGCACGGTCGCCATGAGATCTTTGCGGGCGGCAAGAAGGTAGGCCTGGAGAAGCAGGAGAAGTACGATCTGGTGCTCAACCAGGAGCATGTGGATGCGGCCGCCAATGACACCTTCGACAAGTCCGGCATCGCCAAGAACGCGCGCGAGGAGAAACTCCGTGCGCGCGAGCAGAAGCTCAAGCAGGACGCCGAGAACGCCCGCATGGCTAAGCTGTACCGCAAGGAGATCCTGAAGGAGCAGGACACTCCGGGGTTCGTCGCGCTCGGGGAGATCAGCGGAGCAAAACCCGCTGCTCAGCAGAAGGACGTCGAGGAGACCGTCGCCGGCGACTAACGCCCGGACGATCCTGCAGAACTGAAGAGGCCGCCCACCCGGGCGGCCTCTTTTTACGCCTTCCTGTTTTCGCGCCGCCATAGCGGATCTGCGGCACAACGATCCTGTAACGCCGCGCTCCAGCATCGGCAACGTTGCTTCTCTCTGCATCCTCAGTCGCCCTTCGCTCCTATCGCTGCGGCAGCGATCAGCGCGTCAAGCGCGGAGGTCTGGGTTGCTGCATCTGCCTGCCCGAAGGGCCCGGACCAGACCAGGCCAAACTGATTTCCAGGCCCCCGATCCTCCCTCCAAACCGCATCGGCATTGGTCTGAATGAACCGCGTCTCGTCAGGCTGCGGGGAGTACATGTCGAGCGCCATGAGATTGCGCAGAAAGATTCCCTTGAACTGGGTCCCATCGCCCCCGCAGTTGGGCTCGCAGGCATCATGCAGGACGCCGTTGCGATCCACAAGGCGTGTGACGGCGGCGCTGGCTATGCCTTGCGCCGTGCTGAGGAGCACTGGGCTGGAGTCCGCTTTGGAGAGCTCGACCAGTCCTCCCAACACCACTCCCTGGTTGTACGTCCAGGTCGTCCCGCTGTTGTTGCTGCACACCGCCTCTCCGGCGCTGTTGCGGTCAATCTTTAGCCCGTCGTTGATCAGATTCTTCGCGTTCACCATTCCGGAAGCGGCGAACCATTGCCATTCCCTGTTGGCCCACTTCAGATATTCCTGGCGATGCCTCCGGTCGCGACTGGCCAGGTGCGCTGCCAGGGAGAGAAACAGCTCATTGGCTATGGCATTTTTGTACTGTCGTTTCTTGCTCCACCAGATGCCGCCGCCGCAGGTTGGATCCCAGCCGCCCTTCATGTTCTCGAAGATCGAACGCGCCATCTTCAGATAGGCTCGGCGGTGGGTCAGGTCCCAGGCATCCACCCAGGCCAGCCCCCACCATCCCTCATCATCGTAGAAGTTGTTAAGAAAGCTGGGGCTCTTCTTCTGCGCTTGGGTAAAGGTTGTGGCAATCACCTTGTTGTACTTCCGGGTCTGCTTCAAGCGAGCGTAATCAACAAGGACCGTGACGGAGTTCGCCGCATTCCACCAGCCGGTGGTACGGTACAGACCCGTCGCAGGGTCATACCATCCCTGCAAAGTCACAATCCCATCTCCCGAACGATCCAGAAACGGGGAGGCGGACTGCTTCCCCAGCGTCTGCGCCGCGCCACCAACCGGCGTGGACATTATGACGGCTGCAATCAGAAGCAATCCAGCCCAGCCAATGGAGCTGCGCACAGGGGCCCTGCCACCGTTTCTCATCATTCCTGCTCCCTTCCAAAGACCCGTGAAGATACTCTGCCGCATCCTGACGTTGCATCAAGTCATCCAGTCAATCTCTCGTTGACGATTCCGCATCTTGCACAAAGGAACTCGTCATGTTGGCCCGGTAGCCTTGCGGCTGTAATGCCGCCATACGTACAACGTCATCTCCGCCGCGCGGACGCGCGCGCTCCCTGCACTCGGCACACTCAACTACGGATCAGGCAACAACTCTTGAACTTTTTGCCGCTGCCACAGGGACAGGCGTCGTTGCGCCCTGTTCTCTCCCGTGCCGTCCGCGCATCCTGCGCGGCCGCCCAGCCCATCACGTTTGCCGGCGGCCGATGCGAAGCCAACTCCGCCGCCATGAAACGCATGTACGGATCGATGTGACGGAAGAACATCTTGTAACCGGCACATAAATAGTTCAGTCCGGACTCTCCGTCCGGAGTCTTCGCAAATCGATGCTTGGGACACTCGCCGTTACAGGCAAACCGCACATCGCAGTCACGGCAGAACTGGGGCAGTGTGGATGCTTTCTCCTCGCCAAACCGGCGTTGCTGCTCGGATCCCACGAGATTCTCCAGCGCCGACTCCATGATGTTCCCCAGCTTGTTCTCCGGATACACAAAGTGATCGCAGGAGTACACATCTCCGCAGTGCTCCATCGCCAGGGCCTCGCCGCAGGTCTTGCGGAAGACACACAGGCTGGCCTCCATGCCCAGCCACATCTCCAGGGAGACGTCGAACAGCTGAACAAAGCTGCGGCCAACGTCCCCACGCACCCACTCGTCAAAGATCGCACAGAGAAAGCGCCCGAACTGCTTCGGCTCAACCGACCAGGGCGCCACCCTGGCAGCATCTGCAAAATCGGGTGACACCAGATTCAGCCCGTCGGCAGTGGTCTGTTGCGCGGTTCGCTCCACGATCGGAATGAACTGCATAAAGCCGCTCCCGCATCTCCTCAGGAATCGGTAGACCTCCAACGGGTGGTCGGCGTTGCGGCGATGCACCGTGGTCAGGGTATTGAACTCAACCTTGTGCTGCTTCAGGACGTCGATCCCGCGCATCACGCGGTCAAACGTCGGCTGCCCTCCCTTGTCGACACGGTACGCATCATGCAACTCCCGCGGCCCATCGATGGAAACGCCGACTAGAAAGCGGTTCTCGCGAAGAAATTCGGCCCATGCCTCGTTCAGCAGGACTCCATTCGTCTGCAGCGCATTCTCAACCCGCTTGCCGTTCGCATATTGCTTCTCCAACTCCACCACGCGCCGGAAGTAATCCACCCCCAGCAGTGTCGGCTCGCCGCCCTGCCATGCAAAGCTCACCACCGGCGTGTCGTGTGCCTCAATATACTGGCGAATGTAGCTCTCCAGCACATCGTCGCGCATGGCCCACTTCTCGGCCTGAGGATACAACGCCTCTTTTTCCAGATAGAAACAGTACTTGCAATCAAGATTGCAGATTGGACCGATCGGCTTGGCCATCACGTGAAACGCGGACTTGCCCATGGATACCCTCTGAGAACTTAGTATGCGATCCGTTTATCGTCTCATCCCAATCACATCCGGCGCGCTGTCCTCGCACCTCCGCACGCCGCTGCTGACAGTCTCGGCTACAAGATACCAGGACAGGACACACTGTCTTCAGGCGTGCACCGTGAACTGGCGTAACAAGGTCGGCCGCTCCCGATGCAGCTTCAGGATCAGCTCTCCAAACAGGCCATTTGCCCAGGCGAACCAGGGGCGTGTGTAGTCGGCCGGGTTGTCCTTCTGGAACGACTCATGCATGAACGCTGTACCGACGGTAGTGGTGCACAGGGTCCGCAGGCACGTGACAATCTCCTCTTCCTTGGCACTGGTAAGAGCTCGCATGGTGATGGACATGGGCCAGATATACCCAAGACCGATATGCGGTCCACCAATCCCTTCTCCTGCGCTTCCTCGGAAGAAGTATGGATTATTCAGGCTCAGAGCAAAGGCTCGCGTGCGGCTGTAGAGCGGATCGTTCTGCCGTAGCAGACCGAGATAGGGAAGAGACAGCAGACCCGGAGCGTTGGCGTCATCCATGGCCAGGGAGTTGCCGTAGCCATCAATCTCGTAGGCCAGAATCTGCCCCCAGGTCGCATGGTGAATCGTTCCATACTGCATCACCGCACTGCGAATCTGCCTGGCGAACTGCCGGCATTCCTGAGCGAACGCCTGCTTGTTGTACACCGTCGCGGAGATCTCGCCGATGCGCTCCAACGTCAGCGCCGCAAACAGATTTGCAGGCACGAACAAGGGATACGTGCAGGCATCGTCGGAGGGCCGGAATCCGGAGCAGATCAGACCGTTGGGCTTGACCGGATTGCCATAGCCATTCAGCTCCAGCGTTCCGGTAGGCTCCAGCGACTCCCGCTGGAAGTGATAGGGTCCGGGGCCGGAGAGGCGCTGCTGCTCTCGGAAGGTCGCCACGATCCGCGTCGCCGCTCCCATCCAGAGCTCATCGAACGGCGCCGTGGATCCGGTCGCCTTCCAGAAGCCATGTGCAAGACGCACGGGGTAACAGAGTGAGTCGATCTCCCACTTTCGCTCTCCCACCCCGGGCCGCATCGCAGTCCGGTCATGCAGCGCCCACGACAGCGGCGGGTCATCCGTATATCGAGTAAAGGCGTTGGCGTACGGGTCAATCTGGATAAGCCGCGCCTGGCGGCGGATCACGCCCTCCAGCAGCCCGCTCAGCGCCTCATCCTTGGAGGCGAACTGCAGATAGGGCCACACCTGAGCGGACGAGTCTCGCAGCCACATCGCATCGATGTCGCCAGTGATCACGTAGGTATCCGGCTTTCCTTGCCTGGTCCCAGGGAAGACCGTGGTATCCAACGTGTTTGGAAAGCAGTTGGTGAAGATCTTTGCCAGCTCCGGACTGCTGATGCCGGCACAAACCTCCGCCATCGCGTCTTCGATCACCGCGGAACGGAAGTGCCGCTCTGGAACAGGAGGTCGCCCATTGAGCCCCGTAAACTCCGGTGTCTTCGGTTGCTGCACCGGCGTCTTCGGCTGCTGCGCTGGAAGGGCATTTGCCAGCCCGGCTGCGGCTGATCCAAGCAGAAGCTCACGACGGTTCATCGCTCACCACCGATCATTGTGACCGCTGTACCTGTCCGGTAGACTCTCCGTTTCCTCATCCGTGCATACCTCTTCTGTGGCGTCTCTTCCGCCTGGCAAGGTTCTCATGTCCCCCCTCGGAGGCAACCAAGGGACTCAGGTTCGTTGAAAAAGGCACTGTGGCCGGGCACGAGGCTCGACAAATCATCTTCCAGCAGGCCGGCCCGCTCCATGGAATGAGAAGCTTCCTGGCCCAAAACGCTGCCTTCGACAATCTCCTTAGACTACACCTGACCGATCTGCATCCTGGTAGCAAGCCGGAATTGGCGATCCTCTGGCAGCCACTCCTTCCGCCAGGGACATCTGCTGTATCCAGCCCAATGCCCAGGCCATCCTCCTGCCACGATCTCGCTGGGAACCCCTGCTCCCGGAAGAGCAGCCGGCTGCGCTCCACAGTGCAAAAGATCGACCCTCCGGGACGGACCGACACCCAGTCCAGGCTCCTTGCGATCGCTGACAGATCCCTGCAAAGTGACCAAGATCATAGTCTCTCGATCGCTTGAATGACAATATGGTCAGGTACGCCGTATCATGATGAGATGGCAAAACGCGAGATGTTTAGCAGCCAGGCAAAGATGTTGAAAGCTTTGGCGCATGAGTCCCGACTGATGATTGTCGACCGCCTGAGCCGCGGGGAGTGCTCGGTCGGAGAATTGCGCGATTTAATAGGTGGGGACCAATCGACTATCTCCAAACACCTGGCGCTTCTGCGCGCCCACGGAATTGTCGAGGATCGGCGCGAGGGGACCACTGTGTACTACAGCCTGCTCACGCCCTGCGTGTGCAACTTCTTCACCTGCGCCACCCAGGTCTTGAAGGAACGAAAGCGATAGATACCCATGAGCGACGGCACGGATGTTGCGCTTCTTGGCGGAGAACCCGCTGGATACATGGCGGCGTTGGTTGCCGCACACCGCGGCGCACCCATCACTCTTGTGGAAGAGCAGCGCGTCGTTGGTACCTGGCTCAATGCTCGGTGCATTCCAACCAAGTCTGTGACTACGGCCGCAGATGCTCTGGCTCTCTGTCGCAGAGCAGGCGACTTTTGCCTCTCTGTCCCACAGGTTGATGCAGATTTTCCGATGTTGAATGCTTACAGGCCGAGATCGATCCATCAGCTTGTACCGGGCGTGGAATTCTTACTGGGGTGGCGCGGGATTACGGCTGTCGCCGGTGAGGGTAGGCTGGTTCGTCTGGGACTCGTATCGGTTTTCGCCGCCGGAAAGATCTCAGAGATTCCTGTGTGTCGCATTTTTCTCGTTCCTGGCTCGATTGCGGCAGAGCCTCCCATCGAAGGAGGCGGCCTGCCTGGCGTCACCACCAGTGCAGAGGCTCTTTCGGGTGGATCGCGGGCCGGTGCTGCTGGTGGTCATTGGGGGCGGAGGGATTGCGCTGGAATTTGGGTGCGTCTACGAGATCCTTGGAAGCCCGTTTACGGTTCTGGAGATGACCTCAACATCACTGCCCTGCGCTACGGACGCGGCGATCGCCGGACGCGTGCAATCAATCCTTCAGCATCGCGGCATGGCGCTTCAAACTGGAGCAAGCGTACACGAGATTGTGCAAGGGGAGGAGGTGCTTAAGGTGATTGCCAGTGAATCCGTGTCCGAGGCCCAGAATATATTGATCGCCACGGGGCGCTGGCCAACCCCATCGTCGCTTAATCCCACCGGGTTGGGCCTCCGCATGTCGGGAAGGGCGATCAATATTGATAATTTCATGGCCACCAACCCATCAGAAGTCTGGGCCGCTTGCGGCACCGTTCCTGGCCCGATGCTGGCCCACAAAGCCATGATGGAAGGGCGCGTGGTAGGGGAAGACATCACCGGCGGGCTCCGCCACGCGGATCACCGTTCCGTACCCAAAGTCATCTTTACCCGCACGGAGGTGCCAGTGTGGACGGGCCGAAGCGCAGGCGTGAACCAACGGCGTCGGAATCAAGGTTTCGCAAATCCCGATGTCTATCAATCCTCGCGCGCGCATCCTGGGAGAAGGCGATGGAGTCGCTCGGTTGAACTGCGAAACGGACCACGGCCGGTTCCTGCGAGTCCATCTGCTCGGCCGCACGTCACGGATTGGATTGCCGAAGGCGCACTGGCTGTGACAATGGGCGC
>JAJZDM010000177.1 GCA_021806005.1 Acidobacteriota bacterium
CCTCCGCGGCGGTATAGAGGTAGGGCATCAACAGGTAGCGCTGTTCGATGTAGCGCCGCCGGATCGCCTCCTGCGCAGGGCCGTCCACCCATGGTTCATGACCCCGGGTACCCTTGGCCGCGTGGTCGCGGTCGATGGGCTGAAAGGCAGCCAGCATCAGCCATCTGGTGAGCAGATCCGGAGATGGGGAACCGCCGAAGCCGCCGACGTCTGCGCCGGAGAGCGAGAACCCGCTGAGGCCCAGGTTGAGCAACTGTGGGGTGGTCATGCGCAGATGGTTCCAGGTGGAGAGGTTATCCCCCGTCCAGGTAGCGGCATAGCGCTGCCCCCCGGCGTAGGTGGCACGGGTGAGAACAAAGGGGCGCAGATTGGGGCGCAGGGCCAGAACTCCCGCTTGGCTGGCGCGAGAGTTCTCCATGCCGTAGACGTTATGGATCTCGGGGTCCATCGCGGTGCGCGTGGAGAAGCCCTCGTCAGGATCGTCGATGCGGTGAACGACATCGGCGGGCATGGTCTTGCTGGGATAGGTAAAGACGGCCGGCTCATTCATGTCATCCCAGAAGCCGGCCACACCGTCGTCCACAAACTGCTTGTAGAGCGAGCCAAACCAGCGGCGGGTCGATGTTTGGGTGAAATCAGGAAAGAGCGATGGACCGGGCCAGACGACGCCCACGTAGTTCCGGCCATCTTCCTTGACGAACTCGTCGCCCGCGATGCCGCTGTCGTAGGGCAGGTAGCCCTGATGCGGAGCATCGGCGATGTGCATGTCTGCGATGACGATCGTGTGGAACTGCTCAGCGGCGAGTTTGCGAATCAGGCCGGGAAAGTCAGGAAACGTCACCGGATTAACGGTGAATGGCCGGTAGCGGTCCTGGTAGTCGATGTCCAGCCAGATGCCGTCGGCCGGAATCCTGTCGTGGCGCAGACGGGCGGCGATCTCCTCGACCTGGGAACGGGGCGTGTAGCTGTAGCGCGATTGCTGGTAGCCCAGCGCCCAGAGGGGAGGCAACGGCGTCGGACCGGTGAGCCAGGCATAGGACTCCACCACCTGCCTGGGCTCGGGGCCGTACAGGACGTAGTAGTCCAGCGGTCCGGCAGGAGCGGAGAAGCTGTACTGGGCGGGGTCCTTGCGGCCGAAGTCAAAGAAGGTGCGGTAGGTATTATCCAGCAGAACGCCGAGGGTGCGGCCGTTGTGCATCTCCAGAAAGAAGGGGATGGACTTGTAGATGGGGTCTGTGGACTCCTGCCAGCCGAAGCTGTCTGTATTCCAGAGGGCAAACGCCTCGCCGGTACGATCCAGCGGTCCTGGCTTGTCGCCGAGACCGAAGAAGTGGTCCACGTCAGATCGGGTCTTGCTCACGGTAAAGCCGTGCTCTGTCCATGCGACCGGGGCCGCGTCAGACTGCAGAACGTGGCCGGTCCGGTCGGAGATCGTAAGACACAGATCCGGAGTGACGGCGATACATATCTTGGTGGTGCAAAAGCCATCGGGCGTTGGCGTGACAGAGATGCTGGCCTTGCGGGAGGCGGGGAGCACCGCCCAGGAGGCATCCTCAGCGGGATGGCCGATGGGGTACATGCGAACCCGGAGCACATCGGCGCGCAGGGCATCGATCCGGAGCGTCAGGGAGTGATTCGAGATCCGGAATCCGGATTGCGTGTGGTTCGGCTTTGGGAGGGACTGGGCCGAGACGAGCATGGGAAGCGATAGAGCGCCAGTCAGCGCTGCGAGTGGTAGTCTCAGACGTTGCAGCACAGACCGGTAGGGGTGCAGATGGGCGAAGAGGCGCATGGGCCTTAAGGATGCGCAGAGTGAGAGCCCTCTGCGCAATGCAGCGGCCATCCACTGTGGCTCATTTATGCTTCAACCGATAAGCTATTCAGAATGAGTATTGTGAAGACTTTGATCAAGCAGGAGCGGGAGGGTCTGAGGGGTTGTATGACCCTCTTCGTCCGCTGAAAATGGGGGGATCTCCTGATACGCCAGCGCAAGCGGCTAAGAAAGATCGAGGGAGTAGAAGTTGCCGGTAAAGACCCTGGCCCGGATCAACGGGCGACCGTCCAGGGTGAGACCGCCAAAGACATAGTCCACGGCGTCGTGCTCGCGGGAGTCAGCCAGGCGGACGATCTGGTCGACATGGCCATCGGGGATCGAGACCCGGTCGATCGGTTGGGCGGGATCCAGCGAGGCGTGAATAAAGAGGTAGTGGCTATCCGGGGACCAAATGGGGTCTGCGCCGGAGGGCACATTGAGAGTGGTCCAGGTGCGAGTGGCCACCGTATAGAGGCGGACCTGGCGCTGATCGAGGGAGAGGGCCGCGATGTAGCGTCCATCCGGCGAGCAGCGGGGGCTGAACAGGCCGTTGGATCCGGGGATCTGCTCAATCGCCCCGCTGGCCACGTTGACGATCCGCAGGGAGCGGTTGGAGTTGTCCTTGCCCATCTCGTCGTTGGTGCTGCCAAAGACGATGAACTTGCCGTCGGGGGTCCAGGAGGGGTCAGCGGCGTTGCGCTGCTGGTGGAGCAGCGGGACCAAGTTACCACCGTTGGCACTGGTAATGTAGATCTGCCAGGGTTTTCCGGCCTCGCGGGCCATGACCGCGATGCGCGAGCCATCCGGAGACCAGCGGGCGAGGAAGGCTGAAAGCGTCCCGGGCGTGATCTGAATCTTCTCCGTGCCATCGGCGCGGGCGCGCCACAACTGGCCCTGAGTGTCCGTCCAGGTTACCCAGTGTCCGTCGCGGCTGTACTCCACGCGGACGGCGTTGGAGAGGAAGTTCTTCATGGGGATCAGATCCCCGCCGGGCGAAACGGATTCCAGTTCCGAGCGGGAGTCCGTACCCATGAAGAAGATCCGGTTGCCCTCGCGGTCGGCGATGGGGCACTCAAACTCCAGCGGGCCGTCGGTGAGGCGGATGGGATTCGAGGTGGAGCTGCCGGAGAGCTCCCAGAGGTTATTGCTGCCACCTTTGGACGACTGAAAGACGAAGTGCCGGCCGTTGGCCGTCCAGACGCCGCAGCACTCGCCCGCCAGGTTGTTGAATCCAGAGAGAATACGCTGGGGGCGATGGTCAGTGGGCGTGATCTGCCAGAGCGAGAGGGTATGGCTGACCGGATCGAGGATGGTGAATCGGAGCAGTCTTCCGTTGGGCATCCAGCGCAGCCAGTAGGCCCGGCCATCGAGCGAAGCATAGTGGATGGGCTGCTGGCCGGAGAGGCTGGTGAGGAAGAGGTCATTGCCGTTGGCGTAAAGGATGCCGTCGCCGTCGGGCATGAAGGTGGCGTCGTGGGCCAGAACGTCGCCGACGCGGAGAGCCGAACCGCCGGTGGTGGGCACCACCCAGAGGGGCTGCTCAGCCTCCGGCGAGAGATGGTCGCGGAGCAGCAGGCGGGAGCCGTCGGGAGAGATGTCTCCCAGTGCGGGGCTGGCCACCTCGGCAGGAATATTGATGGGCTCCACGACGCCTCCGGAGATGGAGACCGAGGAGAGAATCGAATGGCCGCCGTCGATGGTGGCTGCATAGAGCCGCACTCCATCGGTGGTGGCTGCGGCCAGGTTCTCCATGCTGTCCACGCTGGGCGCCAGGTGGCCGTTATGGGTGATCTGGGAGATGTGCGGAGGAACCGTGAGGGCGCGCGAGGAGCCGGCATAGTAACCCACGGCCAACGCCACCAGGGCGCAGAGTCCGGTGGAGGCCCAGAGAACCTGAGCGGAGAAGCGGGCGCGCGCGGTCCCTCGGTCTATCCGGCCGGCCGCTACGGTGGCGGCGGTGGAATCGGATGACGCCTCTGCGCCAGCGTCAACGGGTCCAGCCTCTGTTGGGTGACCATCGTCAGAGGCCAAGGAGACGCCGGCACCCAGGTGTGGAGATGAGAGGTTGGCGCCGGAAGGAACGGCCGAGCCGCCAGCGCCTTCGGCAGAGGGTTCTGATAGGGGTTCGATGACGCCCACAGGGGCGATAAAGCGATAGCCGCGGCGGGCCAGCGTCTCGATAAAGCGAGGGTTGTCGGCCGAGTCGCCCAGGGCTTCACGAATCTTGTTAATTGCGGTACCCAGGGAGTGGTCAAAGTCAACCACGGTGTCTTTGCCCCAGAGGCGGCTCTGCAGTTCCTCTCTTGAGACTACCTGCCCGGGTCTCTCCAGAAGAGCGGCCAGCACCTTGAAGGGTTGTCCCTGGAGCTTGATGCGAAAGCCGGCCTTCCATAGCTCACCGCTGAGAAGGTCAATCTCGTAGAGCCCAAAGCTAAGACGCGGGTTCGTCACCTGGCCCGTCATTTTCGATCAAAAACCTCACGTCCTAGAATGTAACACTTCCAGAGCGGATGATGGGTTCCATTAAAGCTGTTGATCTGTAAGCATTTAGTCGATGATGAAAAATTGAGCGACAAAGGGATTGAAGAGGATTGCATTGAGGGAGGGGGTTTTCGCAACGTAGGCGGCGAACCTAAAGCAGATCTAAAGCCGAGGCTAGAGCGCGATCTGTGAAAGGCGTTTGGGAGGCTATCTTATGAGCAGGTTAAGAAGGATGACCGGTAAGCGCACGAGTTGGCTCTTCGCGGTGCTGCTGGTGTTGTTTGCGGCGGCAGGCGTGAAGGGTGCGTATGCACAGTCGGATGACGGAAGCATTGTGGGAACGATTACGGACTCGACCGGTGCGGTGATTCCGAACGCATCCGTGACGGTGACCAATGTGGACACCGGATTGAAGCTGGAAGGGAAGAGCAACAGTTCGGGAGACTTCCGGATCTTTGCCATACCCCGCGGCAACTACAAGGCAGAGGTGACGGCGCAAGGGTTCCAAAGCCAAGTGTCGAGCTTTACGATTCTGGTGTCGACCACGCAGACATTACAGTTCGCGCTGGCGGCCGGAGCGGTAAGCCAGAGCGTCCAGGTAACCTCCGCGGCTCCGCTGGTGAACACGTCCAACGCGACGATTGGCGAGGTGGTGGACGGGGCCCAGGTGGAGGCGCTGCCGTTGAATGGCCGCAACTTCACGGGGCTGGCCCTGCTGGCTCCTGGCGTGACGCGTGGCGCGTATGGCGATGCGGCCAGCGGGGTTAACGGCAACTCCGAGACGTTCCGCAACAACGAGAGCGGCGGAGCGGCGATCTCAGTGAACGGACTTCGCCCGCAGGCGGACAACTACCTGCTGGACGGCCTGGATGACAACGACTCCCTGATCAATACGATTCTGATCTTTCCAAATATCGATGCGACGCAGGAGTTCAAGATCGATACCAGCGTAGCTTCAGCGGAGTATGGGCGGGCGGGTGGCGCCATTGTGGCCAGCTCGATCCGCAGTGGCACCAATCAGTACCACGGATCGCTGTTCGAGTTTTACCGTAGCGGCAACTTTGACGCGAATCCTGATTATCAGCTTCTGGGAGCAAGCCCTTCTCCCAATCCACCGTTCAACCGGAATCAGCCGGGCTTCTCGATTGGCGGACCGTTTCTGAAGAACAAGCTGTTCGGGTTTGGAGACTACC
>JAJZDM010000034.1 GCA_021806005.1 Acidobacteriota bacterium
GCATTCAAGATCCAGACCCCAGGCACAAATATGAACGCTAATCGCGCAGTGCGTGCTGTATTCGGCTCAGCCGGACGCCCGCCCCACCCCAAACACTCGCCCTGGAGACGCAATCCAACCTCCCTCGCTGCATCACAGAAGAGGGGTGTTCAAGAAGATCTGCAGGGAACGAAGAACGACCCAGATCCGCGATCAACTCAGGTTGTGCGCGTAAAGCATCGAAAGGATTGGGACACGCTACATCGATCCAGCCCTCTCATGGAGTTCAGGAGGATCCGGCGGCGTGAGGATGGAACTGAATCAATTCGACGGCGTCAGGAACTCCCGGCATCTTCGGACCGGCCACCAGTATCTGGGACTCCAGGAAAATCTCCGCAGCTTGTTCCAGAACATGTGAGCGAACACAACATAACGATGCGGAGGAACGATCCGGCCACAAAACGGCCATCGGAGACAGGACTCGATGGCATACTCCCAGTACCGTTCGTTCTTCTGCTCCCGCAGGCCAAGCGAGAGCTCGTAGAAGATCTTCGCTTCGATGCGGCGCCTCCAGACCTCTCGCCAGAATCCGCTCAAGCCATCGAGCAGGACGCTGTCCATCATCCCCAGGACAGCACTTGCAATCGGCATGAAGTTCCTGCTCTCATTGCCCTCCCAGCGCCGATATAGCGTAAGACCTTCCGGATAGTCCTGGAAGGCGCTCGCCGAATACCGCCGAACCAGACGGAACCAAAGATTCCAGTCATCGACGCAGTAGAGCGGGACGAATCCGCCCACCTCCAGAAGGGCGGAGCGCCGGATGATGGAGGTTGAGGGCAGGATGGGGGTGCGATAACGCAGCGCCGGCCAGAGATCTCTGGCCGGAAATGCTGGGACGTACTGGGTTGTTCCATCCTCAAAGATGTAGGTGAAGCCGGAGTAGACGACGACCAGATCCGGATTCGCATCAATCAGCGCGAGTTGTTTCTCGATCTTGGTTGGAAGCACCAGATCGTCGTGATCGAGAAAGGCGATCCAATCACCAGTTGCCTCCCGCACCGCGGTGTTCCTTGCACCGGCGATTCCTTGATTGTTCTGTTTGATATAGCGGATCCGGTCTCCAAAGGATCGCGCAATCTCTTCGGTGCGATCCTTCGATCCATCGTCGACCACCAGAACCTCATGCGCGGGACAGGTCTGGTTCAAGGCGCTCTCCAGGGTTTCACGGAGGGTACGCTCGGCGTTGTACGCGGGTATTACGATGCTGATCCTGGTCATCGTGTCCTGGTCATTATCCTTCGGTCAGCATGCATTGATTGTGACTGATCGGCTCTGTTCACCTGGCTGTCCTGCCCCGCCACCGGCCGACCGCCCAGCAACAGGCGGCCCACTTCTCCAGAAGACAGCGCCGCCCGCTCGAAGATATTATTCCTCTTCTATTTTCGAGCCGCAACAGAGAATCCTTCGGGCTGCGGCGGCCTCAGTACCGTTGTGGAGACCAGTTATACTGTGGGCCTCGATGATCCTCTATGCGGCCACCTCGAACCCCGGCAAACTGGCTGAGTTTTCCGGAGCAGCCCAACCCCGCGGGATCACTGTGCTCGCGCTGCCGGGCCTGGAGCAGATCCCGGAGCCAGAGGAGAACGCAGCCACCTTCGAGGGAAACGCCGACATCAAGGCGCTCACCTACTCGCTGGCGGCGCCGGGACTTCTGGTATTCGCCGACGACTCCGGACTGGAGGTCCCGGCCCTTGGGAACCAGCCCGGCGTCCACTCCGCCCGCTTCGCGGATCACCATATCCCCGGCTCAGCCCCAGAACAACAGATGCCGAATGGTTCCCGCGATCAGCGCAACAACGCACTCCTGCTGCAACGCATGGCAACTCTGCCTTCCTCGGCTTCCCGCGCCGCCCGCTTCGTCTGCAGTCTTTCCCTTGCCCGCGACGGCGAGGTTCTGATCCGCTCCCGGGGCGTCGTCGAAGGCCAACTGCTCGAATCCCCCCGCGGCTCGGACGGCTTCGGTTACGATCCCCTCTTTCTTATCCCCAGCCTGCATCGCACCTTCGCCGAGCTCTCCCGGGAGACGAAGTGGCAGCTCTCGCACCGGGGAATCGCCTTCCGCTCTCTTCTGGAGCAGTGCACCTCTCGCTAACCGGACTCCACCGCACAGGTACGACGATATTCGAACCCGTTGCTTGACTGGCCTATTTTCCACTAGCGATAATCAATTGCTCTTAGTCAAAGCGAAGATCCCTTTTTCGCACCGATGGGAGAAACCAACGGGGTTGAGGAAGATGAAGAGACGACCGTCGTTGCAGCCTCAAACTCTCCCCAAAGACTTGAAGATCCACCACGACAAGGCTGGGACAAATTAATGGGCACCACTGGGGTTATCCCGCATCATCCTCATTCTATTAGCTTCTGGCAGTCCTCGAATGGAAAAAAAGCAGTCATGGCGGTCACGGGCGCCATCATGTTCTGCTTCATCGTGGGCCACATGATTGGCAACCTGCAGATGTTCCTCGCCCCGGAACACATCAATACCTATGGGCACTTCCTGCATCATGACATCATCGAAGAGCTCTGGATTATAAGGGGCATCCTGCTGCTGGCCGTGGGGCTGCACATCACTGCCACGGTACAACTGGCGTTGCGCAGCAAAGCGGCGCGGCCGGTTGGATACTCGCGCAAGGAGGCCATCAACTCCTCCTACGCCTCCCGCACCATGTACTGGAGCGGCCCGATCGTCCTGGCATTTCTGATCTTCCACCTGCTGCAGTTCACCGCTGGTTATATCCATCCGCAGGCGCAGTTTGTCGCCGGTGATGTCTATGGCAATGTTGTCTCGGGATTCCGCGTGTGGTGGGTCTCGGCGTGGTACATCTTCTCCCTCTGTCTTCTTGGTCTGCACCTCAGCCATGGCCTGTGGAGCGCCTTCCAGTCAATAGGTTGCGCGCATCCGCGCCTCACCCGCTGCCTGAAGATCGCCGCCCGGGCCACCGCCATTGTCATCGTTCTGGGGTATATCTCCATTCCAATCAGCGTTTTGCTGGGGGTCATAAAATAAGATGAAACTTGATGCAAACATTCCCTCGGGACCGATCGAAGAAGCCTGGGCCAAAGCCTGCTTCGACATGAAGCTTGTCAATCCGGCCAACAAGCGCAAGCACAACATCATCGTGGTGGGTTCCGGCCTGGCCGGCGGCTCCGCTGCGGCGTCGCTGGGCGAGCTTGGGTACAACGTAAAATGCATCTGCTTTCAGGACACACCGCGGCGCGCTCACTCGATCGCCGCACAGGGTGGCATCAACGCCGCCAAAAACTATCCCAATGACGGAGAGAGCGTCTTCCGCCTCTTCTATGACACAGTCAAGGGTGGGGACTTCCGCGCACGTGAGGCCAACGTCTACCGTCTGGCCCAGAACAGCACCAAGATCATCGATCAGTGTGTCGCCCAGGGCGTACCATTCGCCCGCGAGTACGGCGGATCGCTGGCGAATCGCTCCTTTGGCGGAGCACAGGTCTCACGGACGTTTTACGCTCGCGGACAGACCGGCCAGCAACTTCTGCTGGGTGCGTATCAGGCGCTGGAGCGTCAGATTCACGCTGGTACCGTGACGATGATCGCCAAAACCGAGATGCTGGATCTGATCGTCGTCGACGGACAGGCACGCGGCATCGTCACACGCCACCTGATCACCGGCGAGTACAACATCCATATTGCGGATGCGGTGATCCTGGCCACCGGCGGTTACGGGAACGTCTTCTATCTCTCCACCAACGCCAAGGGGTCCAATACTACGGCCATCTGGCGCGCCTACAAGCGTGGAGCCCTCTTCGCCAACCCCTGCTTCACGCAGATTCATCCCACCTGCATCCCTGTTTCGGGCGAGTATCAGTCCAAGCTCACCCTGATGAGCGAGTCTCTGCGCAATGATGGCCGCATCTGGGTCCCCAAGAAGAAGGGAGATACCCGTCCTCCCAACCAGATTCCTGAAGATGAGCGGGATTATTATCTGGAGCGTCGCTATCCCAGCTTTGGCAACCTGGTTCCCCGCGATGTGGCCTCGCGCAACGCCAAGACCATGTGCGATGAGGGCTACGGCGTGGGCAAGTCCGGACTGGGCGTCTATCTGGACTTCTCCGAGGCGATCAACCGCCTGGGAGAGAAGACCATCCGGGAGAGGTATGGAAACCTCTTCGACATGTATCAGCGCATCACCGACGAAGACCCCTACAAGGTCCCGATGCGTATCTTCCCCGCGGTGCACTACACGATGGGCGGACTGTGGGTAGATTACGGGTTACAGAGCACGATTCCCGGGCTCTTCGTACTGGGTGAGGCCAACTTCTCCGATCACGGAGCCAATCGCCTTGGAGCCAGCGCTCTGATGCAGGGCCTCTCGGACGGTTACTTCATCATCCCCAACACCATCGGCCACTATCTCGCCACTCACAAGTTCGCCAAAGTGGAGAACTCCAATCCGGCGGTGCAGGAGGCTCTAACCACGGTGAAGAGCAAGATCGACACGCTGCTCTCCATCAAAGGCAAGCGGACCGTCGATAGCTTCCATCGCGAACTGGGCAAGATCCTGTGGGATTACTGCGGCATGGCGCGCACGGCGGAGGGTCTGCAACTGGCGATCGGAAAGATCCGCGCGCTGCGCGAAGAGTACTGGAAGAACGTCACGGTTCCCGGCACCGGCGACGACCTGAATGAGAGCCTGGAAAAGGCCGGCCGCGTGGCCGACTTCTTCGAACTGGCCGAGCTCATCTGCATCGATGCCCTCGATCGCAACGAGTCCTGCGGAGGCCACTTCCGCGAGGAGTACCAGACGCCGGAGGGCGAAGCGCAGCGCGACGATGAGCACTACTCTTACGTGGCGGCATGGGGCTACACCGGTCCCAACTCCGCGCCGGAGCTTAACAAGGAGCCGCTCGAGTTCCAATACGTTCACCCGAGCCAGAGGAGCTACAAGTAAATGAAAGTGACATTGAAGATCTGGCGGCAGAAGAACAGCAGCGATAAGGGTCAGTTCGTCAAGTATCGGGTTGACGATGTAGACGGGGAGATGTCGATTCTCGAGTGCCTGGACGTGCTCAATGAGTCCTTGATTCTCCGCGGTGAAGTTCCCGTGGCGTTTGAACATGACTGCCGCGAAGGCATCTGCGGTTCCTGCGGCTTTGTCATCAATGGCGTGGCCCATGGTCCGGAGCGCGGCACCACAGCCTGCCAGTTGACGATGCGGCACTTCAAGGACGGCGACGAGATCACCCTTGAGCCATGGCGCGCCAAGGCCTTTCCCATGGTCAAGGACCTGGTGGTGAATCGCCGCGCCCTGGACCACATCATCGAGGCTGGCGGATATATCTCCGTCGGAACCGGACAGGCTCCAGAGGCCAACGGCCTGCCGATCGGCAAGGAGATCGCCGACCAGTCCATGGATGCGGCGGCCTGCATCGGCTGCGGCGCCTGCGTGGCGGCCTGCCCGAATGCGGCTGCGGCCCTCTTCACGGGAGCCAAGATCACGCATCTCGGCGTCCTGCCGCAGGGAGAGACGGAGAAGGGCCGCCGCGCTCTGGCCATGGTGGCGCAGATGAACGCGGAGGGCTTCGGCAACTGCACCAACATCGGCGAGTGTACCGCTGCATGCCCCAAGGAGATTCCTCTGGATGTGATCGCCAAGATGAATCGTGATTACCTGTGTGGCAGCATCAAGCAGCGCGAGGACCTGCCCACACCCGTAGCGCCCGTGGTTCAAGGAGCTTGAACGAGTCGGCCGGAAGAGACGAAGAACAGGCTATGAGCACACAAAAGGACTCCCGTCAGGGAGTCCTTTTTACATCCGGCCACCCACCCCAACGGTCCTGCGGTGATCGGCCGGCAGGCGAGTTGGGGCCGATCAGCCAGATCCGCTCTCGTTCCAGGCAGACCCAAGGAGGGCCCGCGGGTGGCCGGCGAGAGCGATCCTGGACTGGACTGGCGGCAGCAGGGTAATAATCAAAGGAAGAATGCTCGATCCGGCACAGATTCACGCCCGCGCCATCGTCATCGACGGCCATGCTGACACCCCGCAGAGGTTCGTGGATGAGGGGTGGAGCTTCGACGACGCTCTGGGTGCCGGAATGCTCAATCTGGAGACCGCCAGAGCGGGAAACCTGGCTGCGGAGTTCTTTGCCATCTGGGTAGATCCGCGGGAGTGGCGAGGACGGATGGCGCACCGGACCCTGCAACTGATTGACGGGGTCTACGAGCAACTGCGCCGGCATCCCTCCGCCATGTGCCTGGGACGCTCCGCGGAGGATGTACGCCGGGCTCACCGCGAGCGGAGGTTCTGTGTGCTGCTGGGGATCGAGGGCGGACACTCCATCGAGGCGGACCTGGGACTGCTCCGGATCTACCATCGGCTGGGAGTGCGGTATATGACGCTCACCTGGTCCAACACCAATGAGTGGGCGGACAGTTCGGGCGATCTGGACGACCCAACGGTGGCCCACCATGGCGGACTCTCCGGCTTTGGCCGCGAGGTGGTGCTCGAGATGAACCGTCTGGGCATGATGGTGGACATCTCGCACGTAGCCGACTCGACCTTCTGGGATGTCCTGGAGACATCGCAACGGCCGGTGATCGCCTCGCACTCCAGCGCACGGGCGTTGACCGATGTGCCGCGCAACCTGAGCGACGAACAACTGCGCGCCGTCGCGGACCAGCATGGCGTGGTGATGGTGAACTTTTATCCGTCCTTCATCGATGCCCGATGGCGGGCAGGGTGGTCAGCGACACAGGCCCAGCGTGAACGGCTCTACCAGGCAGCGGCGAAGGAGTATCAGGAGCGAGGTGAACCGTTGCCCTACCACGTTCTTCTCTCGATCGACCGGGCTTTCTACGCCGAGCATCTCCAGGACAAGCTCCCACTGGCCCCTCTCAGCGCACTGGTGGATCACATCGATCACGTCGCCAGAGTCGCCGGCATCGACCATGTGGGGCTGGGGTCGGACTTCGATGGCTTCCCCATCGCTCCGCAGGGCTTGAGCAGCGCAGCCGGTCTTCCCGGCATCACTGCGGCCCTGGTTGAACGCGGCTATGACGCCGAACAACTGACCAGGCTGCTGGGAGGAAATCTGCTGCGGGTTCTGGAAGAGGTGCAGCGCGGGACAGAATAGACCCGGCGGCACAGAGCGGACCGGAGCCTTCGACAGGCTCTGCGCCTTGCCGCTACTCTATGCTCTATACTCGGCTCGCCGGAGGCCCCGTGATCGCACTGCACAAGATGCGTCTGCCGCTGTCTGTCGCCGGATCCCTTGCCGCAGGCTTGCTTGCCGTCAACTCCCTGCGGGCGCAGTCCTGGGAGATTGGACCCTTCGTGCGTCCTCTGGATGCGCCGGTGATCGAACCCAACCGTTTCTACTACTTCATCGATCCGCTGACGCAGCAGAAGACACTGTGGGACGATCTGGCGACCTTTGACCCGGGCGCAGCGATCGCACCGGATGGAGAGATCGCCCTGCTCTTCCATGCTGAGGGTGACTCGGGGGAGAGTCACGAAGGGGATCCAGCCTCCCGACTGGCTCTGGCCACCAGCAGGGACGGGCTCTTTTTCACGGTCGACGGAACTCCGCTTCTCTACCCGAGAAACACCCCTCTTCGAGTGCAAGATGCCCGGGATGGTCTGCGGAGCCCGCGCGTGGTCGTGGCTCCAGATGGGGGCTACGTGATGACCTACACCCAATCTTCTCCCATCCGGGAAGGCAAGGGCGGAGCGCAGGATAAGGAGCAGTACACGATCGAGGTCGCGACCTCGAAGAAGAAGAGTCTGCGCGACTGGACCCAATGGGGCCCGGCTTTCGCGGATGCTTCCCGCGGCTCCCGTAACAAGGATGCATGGAGGGACAACGGATCCGGCGCGATTCTGACCGAACTCCACCACGGGCGGCTGCAGGCAGCGAAGCTGCACGGCAGGTACTGGATGTACTGGGGCTCGAGGACGATCCATCTGGCCACCTCGACCGACCTGATCCATTGGACGCCGGTACTGGACCGACGGACCGGCAGACCCTTGATCGTCCTGGGTGCCAGGGCAGGCCACTTTGACAGCGGAGCCGCGGAGGCTGGTCCGCCGCCGCTGCTGACGCGAAGGGGCATCATTCTGATCTACAACGGCGAGAACTCTCTGCTGGGAACCTCGGACGCAAAGAACTCCCAGGCGACGGATGCGCCTGCCCCGGCAGTACCCCCAGACCCGGCCGGAGCAGTGAGCAAAGCAGCAGGGAGTAAAGACAAGACGATCGCCTCCCATTCTGATCCGCCGGAGGCACGGCTCCCCGCTGATCCCACGCTCCGTCCCGGGGCCTATGCCGTAGGCGAGGCGCTGTTCTCCTCCGCCGATCCGTCCCGTTTGGTGGAGCGGACCGAGCATCCTGTGCTGCAACCCATCTGGCCTTACGAGCGCAACGGTCAGTACAACGCCGGAGCCGTCCGTGCCGAAGGACTGGTGATCTGGCAGGGCCAGTGGCTGCTCTACTACGGAGCAGCCGATTCGGTGATCGGGGTCGCCCGAGCCCCAATGCGCTGATTTTCCCTCTCGCTGACGCTCCCACAGCACCAGCAGTTGAATCCGTAGGCCTTCATGGCGCCAATCCATGCTCCGCAGACCGTGCTCCGAGCCCTGGACGCCGCCCTGCCCTTGGACGTTTCCCTGCCTTGGAGTAGCCTTGTGAGTGGATGAAAACGCAGCTTCTCTCGCTCCACGCCCGATCAGGGTCCATCGCAGGCATGCTCCTCCCAGCCGTCCTCTGCCCGGCACTTCTGGGGGCTTCTCTTCTCTTCTCCTCTCCGGCCCTGGCACAATCCACCGCATCTCCGGCAGCCCAGGCAGCACCGGCATCCCAGGCAGCACCGGCGGCCCAGGCGCCAGACGCTCTGCCTGATGCGCCTTCCGCGATCGCGCATGACCTGCCTCCCGCGATTCCCACTGGACCCACCGCCGTCCTGGACTCCAGCATGGGCAGGATGACCTGCAGGCTCTTCGATCAGGAGGCGCCGCAGACCGTCGCCAACTTCGTCGGGCTGGCCAACGGAACCAAGACCTGGACCGATCCGGTGACCTCCCTGCAGGTGACCGGGGTGCCCTTCTACAACGGAACCACCTTCCATCGGGTGATCCCAGGGTTCATGATTCAGGGTGGCGATCGCCTGGGCACCGGCGCGGGCGACGCAGGCTATTACGTCCCGGATGAGATCTCCCCCACCCTGCGCTTCGACGTGCCGGGCCGCCTGGCCATGGCCAACTCCGGATCAGGAACAGATGGCAGCCAGTTCTTCATCACCGAGGAAGCCCATCCGGAGCTGGACGGAAATTACACCATCTTCGGACAGTGCGATGCGAGTTCCGTCGAGGTGGTGAAGAAGATTGCGCGCGTGGATCGAGACGACCAGGACAAACCTCTTACCCCGGTGGTACTGAACAAGGTCACCATCGTTGCGCCGGGAGATCCCATCCCTCCGTTGCCACCGTCAGCCACACCGGCGACACAAACCTCTGCAGGAGCCTCCACCGGTTCGCAGGATCCGCAGTTGATCGAGCGGCAGCACTAACGACTCAAGGATCTCTTCGCAGCCCTTTCAAGGTTCTTCCCCAATTCCGCTTTCCTTCCCGCCGGGTTCAGCCTCTTCACTCGACGGGCATTGAGATGAACGAAGCAGTCACGACGAAACACGCATGACAAAGGAGATGCAATGCCGACTACAGCAACCTTCAAGACCTCTGAAGGTACGATCGTATGTAAGCTCTTCGAAGCCGAAGCGCCCCAGACAGTAGCGAACTTCATTGGTCTGGCCGAGGGCTCCAAGGAGTGGACCTCCCGCTCCAAAAACGGCCCCAAACTCTATGACGGAACCATCTTCCACCGCGTCATTCCCGAGTTCATGATCCAGGGCGGAGACCCTGAAGGCTCCGGCATGGGCGGCCCGGGGTACAAGTTTGCCGACGAGACCAAGGGCAGCCCCCACGACTTCAAGAAGCCGGGCAAGCTGGCCATGGCCAACGCGGGCCCCAACACCAACGGCAGCCAGTTCTTCATCACCGTTACCGACACCAGCTGGCTGACCGGAAAGCACACCATCTTCGGCGAGGTCATCGAGGGCTACGACGTGGTGGAGAAGATCAGCAAGGTTCCGCGCGGAGCCATGGACCGGCCCAAGACCCCGGTTGTTCTGGAGAGCGTCACCATCAACCGCAGCTAGGGCAACCTTCCTGCGGGTGTTACGAGGGCCTCAACAAACAGGGGGGCATCTTCCTTTGGGGGAGATGCCCCCCTGTTTGCGGGCTCCAAACCGCCATCTTCCAGGAGCCGGGCAGCCGGCCTCCAACCCATAAGCCAAGAGCCCATCCCGCGCCGTCCCAGCCGAGCAAAGAACGTCTGCTGAGGAATCCTGACGAAGGATGGGTTCTTCTTGTGCCGTCCGTTCGACGCTAGGCCATGCCGATCACCGAGCAGATCTCATGGACCGCCGCAGCACTCCTGTTGAGTGCTGCCTGCTCCTCCGGCGTGAGCTTGATCTGGATGATCTGCTCCAGGCCCTTGGCGCCCAGCTTGCACGGAACACCAACAAAGAGCCCACTGATCCCATACTCTCCCTGCAGGTACACCGCGCAGGGAAGGATCTTCTTCTTGTCCTTCAGAATCGCCTCCACCATCTCCACAGTAGACGCCGATGGGGCGTAGTACGCGGAGCCGGTCTTGAGGTGCTTCACAATCTCTCCACCACCGCCGGCGGTGCGCTCTTCCAGCGCCTTCAGCCGGGCAGGCTCGATCAGCTCCGTAATGGGAATGCCGGCCACCGTGGAGTAGCGCGACAGGGGCACCATCGTATCTCCATGTCCGCCGAGCACGAAGGCCGTAACGTTCTCAACCGATACCTTCAACTCCTCGGCGATGAAGGTGCGGAAGCGGGCAGAGTCCAGAACACCCGCCATACCGATGACGCGCTCACGCGGAAGTCCTGACTTCTTGAACGCCGTCTGCGCCATGGCATCCAGTGGATTGGATACCACAATCAGGATCGCGTTCGGGCTGGCCGCGGTCACCTTGCCCACCACATCGCTCATGATCCCGTAGTTTGTATTCAGCAGGTCGTCACGGCTCATGCCGGGCTTGCGGGCGATCCCGGCGGTGATCACCACAAGATCGGAGTTGGCCGTGTCCGCATAGTCGTTGGTGCCCAGGATCGAGACATCGCGCTTCTCCACCGGCATCGCCTCCAGCAGATCCAGCCCCTTCCCCTGGGGTATGCCTTCAATCACATCGATCAGGACGATGTCCGCCAGCTCCTTGGCCGCTATCCAATGCGCTACGGTTGCACCTACGTTACCGGCTCCTACAATGGTTACCTTCTTCCGCATAAATACGGCTCTCCTCGCAATTCTTCCGAATCTCCGGCGAAGTCTTCCACTCGCACGGCAAAATCATATGCCGCTAAAACCTCAATAAGCCAGAAGAGCGTTCTCTTATCGCACGATAGCGCGATGATCGATCGCAGTGGCCTGCGGGAGCGCACACCAATAGAAAAGGGCGCATCGGGATAAGACCCGATGCGCCCTCTGTCAGTCTTGGAGCTTAGAACTGGTTCCAGAGAAGCTGGTTGTAGACATCGTGATGGAACTGGATCTCGTTGGCCTTGACCACGGTTCCCAGAAGGCGCGGGCAGCGATCCGCCGATGCCTGCTTGAGCTCAGCGTAGCGCTCCTTCACGTCCGAGCCCAGCAGTTCGTCGATCCAGGTGGCTGCGCGGAAGTTCTCCAGAGCCGTATAGATGTTGTCCGGCAGATACCGCTCCGCCTGGCGCAGGTTCTTGATCTTCGCCGTCTGGCCATACAGGCCGGTCTTGAAGACCGAGTAGAGAACCATGTAGGGGTTCGCATCCGGACCGACGGAGCGAACCTCAACGCGCGCCGACTTCGAGTTGCCGATGGGAATGCGGATCATGGAACCACGATCCACCGCCGAAGCCTTGATCTGGTTGGGAGCCTCGAAGTGCGGGTCCAGACGACGATAGGCGTTCACGCTGGCATTCAGCAGAAGGCAGATATCGTTGCCGTGGGTGAGGATCTTGTCCACGAAGCTCCAGCCCAGCTTGGAGGTCTTCTCCTCGCCGTTCGGATCCCAGAAGAGATTCTTTCCGCCCTTGGAGATGGAGACGTTGGTGTGCATACCGGATCCGTTGACTCCCGTCACCGGCTTGGGAAGGAAGCTGGCTGTCATTCCCATCTGGGTAGCCACCTGGCGGCAGACCAGCTTGTAGAGCTGAATCTGGTCGGCAGCCGCCACCACGTCACCATACGAGTAGTTGATCTCGAACTGGGAGGGCGCAACCTCGGGGTGATCCTTCTCATTCTCAAAGCCCAGGGCGCGCTGCACCTCGGCGGTGGTGTCGATGAACTCGCGCAGCGGGTCACCGGGGAGCGAGTGATAGTAGCCGCCCTGGTTGACGTACTCGAACTTGCCGGTGGTGTGGAAGGTGCGCTCGGCGTCGATACTGTCGAAGAGGAAGCCCTCGATCTCATTGGCCGCATTCAGCGTGTAGCCGTTCTTGCTGAACTGCTCGGCGGCAAAGTCCTTCAGCACCCCACGAATGTCGCCGGAGTAATGAGTGCCGTTCTTGTCGATGACCTCGCCAAAGACCAGCACCTTGCCAGAGCCGAAGACATCCGCCGGGGTCCAGTAGAATGCGCTCCAATCCAGCGCCAGGCGAAGATCGCTCTCGCGCTGCGCGGTAAAGCCGCGAATCGAGGAACCGTCGAAGGTCAGGTTGTCATAGCTCTTGACCAGAAACTTTTTGTCGTAGTCGAGCATGTGCAGCCGGCCTTCCAGATCAGAGAAGAGCACGGTCACAGCTTTGATTCCGGGGGTGTCGGCCAGATACTTCAGGCGCTCTTCCTGAACAACATCGGCAGCCACACGGTTCCGGCGCTGCTCCTTTGCCCTGAGGTTAAGCTCTTCCAGCTCCGCATACGACAACTCCAGAAAGTTACGAAATTCGGTTGACATGGGGCTCCTTCGGTTGGCAATCAGTTGCCTTGGTTAATATTCATCTTGCGTGGCGGCGAACGAACACTCGCGGGGGGAAATCTCAGCGGCTTCATTCAGGATTAGCGTGCGGCTTGAATTTAAAATTAGCAGAAGGCGCCATTAAGAATTCATAAAGAAAAGCCGCTAAAAGCGAGGCAAGCAGCCGGAATATCGATGGAGCCCTCACTGAGGCGCGACCAAGGCTCCGGAGACCAGATCACGGCCACCCACCGCCCTTGCCCCTCGCACCCCTCTCTTTGCACCGAACCGCCGCCCTGGCAGCGAAGGGCAGAAGCCGATAGAGCACAAGGCGTCAAGGTTACAGCAGCCCCCTCGCACTCCACGCTGGACCACGGATAGAATGGACTCTGATCGGATCCGGCGCTGGCTCCTTCCAGCGCCTTTTGCATGCGCGCCTGCGCTCTGGCTTGATAAGGAGGAGTTTATGGCTACTGTCCGCGTTGCCCTGATTCAGATGTCGTGTGAGCCTTCGACCGAGGCCAATCTGGCCAAGGCCGTCGCTCGGGTCCGAGAGGCGGCCCAGGCCGGGGCCAGGGTGGTCTGTCTGCCAGAACTGTTTCGCGCCCAGTACTTCTGCCAAAGTGAGGATCACGCCCTGTTTGCCGCCGCAGAGCCGATCCCGGGGCCTTCCACAGCGGCTTTGAGCGCGGTCGTCGAGGAGTTCGGCCTGGTGCTGATCGCCAGCTTGTTTGAGCGCCGCGCCCCGGGCCTGTATCACAACACCGCCGCAACGCTGGACGCCACCTCCGACGCTCCCGATCACATCGCCGGAATCTACCGCAAGATGCACATTCCGGACGACCCACTCTACTACGAGAAGTTCTACTTCACGCCCGGCGACCTGGGCTTCCGGGCGCAGGAGACCTCGGCCGGCTCCATTGGGACGCTGGTCTGCTGGGACCAGTGGTACCCGGAGGGAGCCCGCATCACGGCTCTCAAAGGCGCACAGACCCTCTTCTTCCCGACCGCCATCGGCTGGCATCCCAGCGAGAAGGAGGAGTTCGGAGCGCGCCAGTACGACGCCTGGCAGACCATCCAGCGCGCGCATGCTATCGCCAACGGCGTCTTTGTCTGCGCCGTCAATCGCGTAGGTCACGAGCACGGCGAGGTGGTGCACAACGGTGAACGGCTCAGCGGCCCCGCAGGCGGAGACCGATCCGCCAGCGGCGGCATCGAGTTCTGGGGCGGCAGCTTCATCGCCGATCCCTTTGGTCGGGTGCTCGCCAGGGCCGCGCATCACGAAGAAGAGATTCTGATCGCGGACCTTGATCTCAGCCAGGTGGAGGTAACGCGCCAGCACTGGCCGTTCCTGCGCGATCGTCGCATCGATGCCTATGCGGGGATCACCAGCCGCTTCCTGGACTGAGCTTCAACCCGATTCTTCTGGAGACCGTAGTCGGAAAGGTAGACGCTCTATGCTCGCTTCCCTTGTCTTGCTCGCATTGCTGCTGCCGGCTCAAAGCCAGGATCCCACCCTGCCGCCGCCGGATGCTCAACTGAAGGCCACGGCCGTCGGCCTGGGCGTGCAGGTCTACCGCTGCGCCCCCCAGCACGGAACCTATCAGTGGACGCTGGAGATGCCGATCGCCCGCCTCTTTGACCCCACCACTCGCCAGCCGGTGGGAACGCACAGCATGGGCCCCGCCTGGACATGGACGGACGGCAGTTCCATCACCGGCGAGGTGATCGCACAACACCCCTCCAGCAACCCGGCGAATCTTCCCTGGCTGCTGGTGCGCACGCACTCCACCGGCACAGCCGTGGGCACCCTGACCAGCGTGACGCTGGTGCGCCGATCCGACACCCAGGCCGGCCTCCCCACCATCGACTGCGACGCGGTCCACCAGAACAACGAGGTGCGGGTTCCCTACCAGGCTACCTACTCGTTTTACACGACGGCCCAGCCCGCAGCCCAGCCCGCCGCCCGGTGACGACGCAGCAACCATCCCTCAGCGAAAATCAAGAGACAATAGAAACAGACAACGTGAGCCAATCCAGCACAACCGCCAAGAGCAACTATCGCCTGCCCGCCGAATGGTCCCCGCACGCCGCCACCTGGATCGCCTGGCCGCATAATCCCGCAGACTGGCCCAACAAATTTCAGCCTATCCCCTGGGTGTACTGCGAGATCGTGCGCCATCTCTCCCAGGTGGAAGACGTCCACATTCTGGTCAACGATGAGGACGATCAACGCCGCGCACTGAACATGTTGCGCCGCCAGGGCGGCAATGCGGCCCGGCTGCACTTCCACTGCTGGCGCACCGATCGCGTCTGGCTGCGCGACTCCGGCCCCATCTTCGTCAAGGACGAGCAGGGCGAAGTCTCCGTCACCCACTGGAAGTTCAACGCCTGGGCCAAGTACCCCAACTGGCGAAACGATGCGCTGATCCCCCGGCATGTGGCCAAGCTGAAAGGCATGCGCCGGCTGGAGCCGGCGACCACCCTCGCCGATGGCAGAACCCAGCGGCTGGTGCTGGAGGGCGGCTCCATCGACAGCAACGGCGAAGGGGTTCTCCTCACCACCGAAGAGTGCCTTTTGAGCCCGGTACAACAGCGCAACCCGGGCGTCAGCCGGGAGCAGCTTGAAGCCGCCTTCGCCGAGTACTTCGGCATTGAGAAGGTAATCTGGCTCAACCGCGGCTGCGCTGGTGATGATACCCATGGCCACGTCGACGACATATCCCGCTTTGTCGGTGTCAATACCATCCTGACCGCCGTGGAGCCCAACACCAGGGACGAGAACCATCTGCCCCTGGCAGAGAATCTGGAGCGGCTGCACGGCGCGCGCAACCTCAAGGGAAAACCCTTCACCATCAGGACGCTGCCCATGCCCGCGCCTGTGGTCTTTGAAGGCCAGAGGTTGCCCGCCAGCTATGCCAACTTCTACCTCGCCAACAATCTGGTCCTGGCGCCCACCTTCAACGATCCCAACGACCGCATCGCTTTGAACATCCTCGCCGAGTGCTTCCCGGACCGCACGGTCACGGGCATCCACTGCACCGACTTCATCTGGGGACTGGGCGCTCTGCACTGCATGACCCAGCAGGAGCCGGCATGAGGCCCCCCAACTGTCGCATCCAAGGACCCGCCTCTCTCTGCGGCGTGGCAGGCGCTCTCCATGCCTGTTGAGCCGCAATCCCTGGATGAAACCATGATGCTGCTGGCCCTGGAGCAGGCGCGCGCAGCCGAAGCGGCCGGTGAGGTGCCGGTGGGCGCGGTGATTCTCTCGCCGCAGGGTGAGGTGGTCGCCCACGGAGAGAACCGCGTGCTGCGCGACTCCGATCCGACGGCGCACGCTGAGATGGTTGCCCTGCGAGCGGCGGGTGAGGTCCTGGGCAACTACCGGCTGGTTGGCTGCACGCTCTACTCCACGCTGGAGCCCTGTTCCATGTGTGCCGGCGCCATCCTGCACGCGCGGATTGCGCGGCTGGTCTTCGCCGCATCCGATCCCAAGGCCGGAGCCTGCGGATCGGTGCTGGATGTGATGAACCATCCCCGACTCAATCACCAGGTGGAGATGGTTGCAGGCGTCCTGGCCCAGGAGTGCGGACAGATGCTCACCGAGTTCTTCCGCGCCCGGCGATAAGGTTGCCCGTGCGCCGGAGCCCACCGTCCCTGTCCTCTACTTCGCCAGGGCCCTGCCCGCGCGCAGCAGGACGATCTGATCCAGAATTCGATCCGCAACCTCGGTCTTGGACAGCTCCGGCATGCGCACCTCAGCCTCCCCGCTCAGAAACACCCCCGCGTTGCGGTCTGCGTCAAAGCCAACCCCCGGCTGGCTGATGTCGTTGAGGAAGATGGCATCGGCGCCCTTGCGGCGCAGCTTCTCCCGGGCACGGTCAACGTCCAGGCCCATCTCCGCGGCAAAGGCGATCACCAGCGTCTCCGGCGCTCTCCGCTCGATGACGCTGCGCACGATGTCTTCGGTCGGCTCCAGCTCGAGCCGGGGCGGAGCATCGCGATGGAGCTTCTTGGCAGACACCTCGCGCACGCGAAAGTCCGAGACGGCAGCGGCTTTGATCACGATCGTGGCCTCGGGAAGGCGATAGAGCACGGCCGCGTGCATATCCTCGGCAGTCTCAACCGGCATCACCTCGCACCCTGCCGGGGCGGGCAGCGCCGTGGCCGCTGAGACCAGAATCACCCGGGCGCCGCGGCGCTGCGCCGCCTCTGCCAGAGCGTATCCCATGCGACCGCTGGAGCGATTGCCGATGAACCGAACCGCATCGATGGGCTCGCGCGTTCCTCCTGCGGTAACCAGAACCGTCTCCCCGGCAAGGTCCTGCGCCGGCGGCTGCGGAGCCGGGTCCGCCGGACCCAGCCAGTCCGGGTCAAGGACCGCCTGCACGATGGTCTCCTGATCCGCCAGACGCCCGTCGCCGGTCATGCCACAGGCCAGGTAGCCGCTCCCAGGCGCAACGATGCGATGCCCACGCCGTCTGAGCGTCTCCACGTTGGCCTGCGTCGCCGGATGGTTCCACATCTTCACGTTCATGGCCGGGGCCAGCACCACCCGCGCCTCAGTCGCCAGGTAGGTAGTGGAGAGCAGGTCGTCGGCCAGCCCGGCGCTTAGCCGGGCCAGAGTGTGCGCCGTTGCCGGGGCGATCACAAGCACATCGGCCCACTGCGCCTGATCGATGTGTTCCATCGCCTCCTGGGTCTGCGACGGCTCCCACAGGCTGGTATAGACCTTGTGTCCGGTGAGCGCGGCAAAGGTGAGTGGGCGGACAAACTCCTGCGCGGCCCGCGTCATCATCACCCGGACCACAGCGCCTCTGCGCTGCAGCTCTCGCACCAGCTCCGCAGACTTGTAGGCGGCAACGCCGCCACAGACACCCAGCAGAACACGGCGCGGCTCAGACATGCATCGCCTCCACCTCTTCTGCGGCCGCCGGGGCTGCCGACAGGGGCTCCGCAGAGGGCCTCTCCACCAGCAGGTTGTCAATCAGGCGCGTCTGCCCCACCCATGCGGCAACCGCCAACAGAGCCCCTTGTTGCGAGTCCGCAACCGGCAGCAGCGTCGCCGGGTGCACAACCTCCGCGTAGTCCAGCCGCACCCCGGCTTCGCTCGAAAGCTGGCTCAGCATCGCGGCCCGCAGCGCCGTGGCCTGCGTCTCTCCACCCGCCCAAACCCTCTCCGCCGCCTGCAGCGCTCGGGAGAGCGCCAGCGCGCGCTCCTTCTCCACTGCGGAGAGGTTGAGGTTGCGGGAACTCATGGCCAGACCGCTCGGCTCGCGAACGATCGGGCAGACCACCAGCTTCACGGAAAAGAGCAGGTCCCGCACCATGGCTTGCAGCACTGCCACCTGGGCGGCATCCTTCTGGCCGAAGTACGCTCGATCCGGATCGACGACGTGGAAGAGCTTGGCGACCACGGTCGCCACTCCGCGAAAGTGCCCCGGGCGCGAGGCCCCGTCCAGACGGTCGCCCAGCCCGGCGACCTCGACAAAGGTGGCCGCACCACTGGGATACACCTCCTCCACGGCGGGGGCAAAGAGCAGCGCCACTCCCGCAGCCTCCAGCCGGGCACAGTCCTCGGCCATTCGCCGCGGATAAGTCTCAAAGTCCTCGCCCGGGGCAAACTGGGTCGGGTTCACAAAGATCGATACGGCCACCGCATCGTTCTCTGCCTTGGCCCGCTGCACCAGGGAGAGATGCCCATCGTGCAGCGCACCCATGGTCGGAACCAGGCCCAGCGTACCCACCCTCCGCAGAGAACGGCAAGCCGCCTGCATCTCGCCAACTGTCGTAATGATCTTCATGCTCAATCCCCCGCCATCCGGTTCAGTGCCCCGGCCTCGCGAAGCTGAACCGCATCGTGTGCGAGGACCTCGCGCTGCCCATCCGCTGCGGAGACCGGCTCCAGTAGACCGGCTTCGGCAAGCTCTGCGCTCACCTTCCGCGGCAGATGGTAGCTCTCCGCGTCTCCCGGGAAATTACCTGCCAGCACATCGTTTCGAAACTGCTCCAGCCCGTTGGAAAAGAGCGCCGCTGCGTCCCCATAGCGGCGCACAAACTTTGCCGGAGGCGAGAAGGTAAGATTGAAGAGATCGTGGAAGACGAGGATCTGCCCGTTGCAGTCAGGGCCGGCTCCAATCCCAATGGTCGGCAGCGAAGTTTGCGCTGTGATCCGGGCCGCCACCTCGCGCGGAATCCCTTCCAGGACGATCGCCGCAGCGCCGGCAGCCTGTAGAGCGGCAGCATCCGCATAGAGCCCTTCAACAGCCTCGGTCGAACGCCCCTGCACCTGATAGCCGGACATACGATGCACAGACTGAGGGGTGAGCCCGATGTGCGCCACCACAGGAATCTCCGCCTCCACCACTCGCTGCACCAAGGCTGCTCGCGTGCGTCCACCCTCGATCTTGACCGCGTGCGCCCCGGCCTCTTTGATCAGCCGCGCAGCGTTCCGCACCGCCTCCTCCGCCGAAACGTGATAGGACCCGAAGGGCATATCGGCGACCAGAAGGGCGCGTCGCACACCACGCGCTACCGCGCGCGTATGGTGCACCATCTCGTCCATGGTGACCGGAAGTGTGCTCTCATAGCCCAGCACCGCCATCCCAACCGAGTCTCCCACCAGGATCAGATCGATCCCCGCGCGGTCAACCAGGCAGGCCGTGGGATAGTCATAGGCGGTCAGCGCCGTGATGGGCTCACCGGTTCGTCTCTTTTCCAGCAGGGTTTGGACTGTAACAGGAGGGGCGGGACGATCGTCTCCGCCGCTGCGGAGAAGCTGCGTAAGGCTCATGGTTGTCTCCAGTACCGCTCCGCCTTGCTGCAGCGGATGAGGCCCGAACACCACGAGTATACCCCTCCCTCAGGCGGGCATTTGCGATAATCGATTCATGGAACTTCTGGTCTACTCCGCAAACTGGTGCCGCGACTGCCGGGAGGCAAAGCGCTTCCTCAGCCAGCACGCCATCCCCTACACCGAGATCGATATCGAAGCCACCCCCGGGGCGGCCGACGCCGTCATTGCCAACACCGGCAAGCGCGCCATTCCCCAGTTTGTGCTCGACGGAAGATGGATCCAGCCCTACACGCCCGGCAAAGGCTTTCTCTATGAGGAGATGTCCGAACTCTTCGGAGTCGGCAAAACCGCCTGAGTCCCTCCGCCAGAGTATTTTTCTGCAAGGTTCATTTGGCGCACTGCGCGGTTGCCAGGCGTCGCTCCCGGCGACCGCGCAGTTGCTTCAAGGCTCGTCGCACTCCTCATCCAGCGGCAGCGGTTGGCTTGTTCGCGCCCGGTGGGCGGCGTGGTTCCCAAAGGGCCAGCGCAGACGAAGCACCCGCTCCCTGTCGCTCTCGCGATGCGCCTCATCGCTCCGGCCCTTCAGCAGATCACTGATGGTCATGATCCCGAGCAGCTTGCCCTCCGCATTGACGACCGGATACGAAGTGATCTTGGACTCCGCCATCGACATCGCGCAGGCCCGCAACGTGGTGACCGGGGACACAGTCAACGGGCTGCTGTTGGCGTCCTGCGCCAGCGGCACGGAGAGATCCTCCTTGCGCGCTGCCGCGATCATCTGCGCCCGGGTGAGCGTACCGGTCAATCGGCCCTCACTGTCCACCAGGGGAAAGATGCGCTGCCAGTGAGACCATGCCTCACCGCCGCGCTCCTCCATCTTCCGCAGCCAGTCAGCGGCGGCCCTCCGGGTAGCGTTGTCCGGCAGGGCAAAGACGCTGGTGTGCATCGCATGGGACACGAGAATGGACTCCAGCGGGTCGGCGCCGAACTCGCGACTCAGATGCATCCCGCGCCGGCTCATGCTCTCCGTGAGCATGGAGCGGGGCAGCACCAGCACGCTGAGCGCATAAGCCGCCATGCAGGCGAGCAGCACCGGCAGCATCAATCCTCCGTTATGGGTCAACTCCAGAGCCAGCATCGCCGAGGTCAGCGGCGCACCAATCGCCGCCGAAAGCACCGCGCTCATACCCACCAGCACCCATGCGCCGGGCGTCATCATCGGCATCAGGTGCGCAAAGACTCCGCCCAGCGCCCCGCCGAACATCAACAGCGGCGCAAGGATGCCGGCCGCGGTGCTGGAGCCCATCGAGAACGCCCAACTGATCGTCTTGATCAACAGAATGCCGGCCAGCAGCGTCCAGCCGATATTGCCGGAGATCATCTGCTGAATCACGCTATAACCCACGCCCAGCGACTCCGGAAAGATATACCCACACAGCCCGATCACCACTCCACCAATGGCGGGCCACCACATCCAGTGAATCGGCAGGTGCTCGAAGAGCAGTTCAAAGAAGTGCACTCCCTTGCTCAGCGCCGCTGACAGTAGCGCCGCCACCAGGCCCAGCAGCAGCGCGCCCAGCATCGCCGAGTGATAGACCGGGGCCCCGGTGGGAACCATGTGCATCAGGCTCTGGGGTCCCAGCAGGAGCCGACGGACGGCGCCGGCGGAGACGCAGGCAATCGCCACCGGAACCAGCGAACGCGGCTTCCACTCAAAGAGCAGGCACTCCACCGCCAGCAGCGTCGCCGACATCGGGCAGTTGAACATCGCCGCCATGCCCGCCGCAGCGCCGGATACCATGACTACCGTGCGCTCCGAGCCGGTCACCGGCAACAACTGGCCCACCACGCTGGCCACGGCCCCACTGCTGATGATCACAGGACCCTCCGTGCCAAACGGCCCACCGGAACCGATCGCAATCGCCGTGGCAATCGGTTTGAGCAGGGCTACGCGGGGCTGCACCTTGCCATCGTTGAAGACCACCGTCTCAATGGCCTCCGGCAGGCCGTGGCCGCGCACCCGGGGCGAAAGATAGCGCGCGATCACGCCCACCAGCAGGCCGCCCAGAACCGGCATCGGGATCAGCCACCAGTGCCTTCCCGCCATCCACGGGGCCTGCTCGAGAAAGCTCCACCTCTGGAAGTAAAAGAGGTTCGTGAACAGATAGATCATCTCTTCCAGCACCCAGGCTAGAAGGGCAGCCGCCGCCCCCAGTACCGCTGCCAGCAGACTGATGTAAAAGATACGGCTGTCAGCCGAGAAGTCTCGCAGCGAGTCAGCCGATTCAATCTCACTCAACGTTCCATACTCCCGTCAGATCTCCTGCCCGGCCGGATGTTCCACCGCGCCCTGCAGCTCTCGCAGCGCATGGATCAGGTGTTCGCACAGCGGAGCAATCTCCGCCAGATGCTCTGCCACCAGCCGATTCAGGATCTCCTGCCCCAGGGGCGTCAACTTCACCAGTGAGCGCCGCATGTCCCTGGGATCACTCTCCCGGTGCACCAGGCCCGCGCGTTCGGCGCGGTCTACCAGTTCCACCGTGCTGTTGTGGCGCAGAATCATCCGCTCCGCCAGATACGTAATCGAGGCCTGCTGAGATTCTGGAATCGCGGCAATCACCTGCATCAGTTGATACTGCTGCGCCGGCACGCCACATCGCTCCGAGGCGATCTCGCTGAAGCTGAGAAACTTCCGCATCTGGAAACGAAACTCCGCCAGGCTCCGGAGCTTGGTCTGGGTCGCGTTCGCCTCGATTGGATCGTCCAGGGACATCTCCCATTATTCTATCGCAAAACGATAATTTCGTGACGCAGAGAACTTCACGCGGGAATCAGCCGCTGATATCCGCCCGTCTCCAGACTGGACGGGCGCTCCGGGGTGAACCATCCGGGGCTTTTCCATTGTGCGAAAACGCCCCAGGAAGTTCAGCGTCGCGTTACACTTACCCTGAAACGCTCCAGGGCCAGGGCAGTTCTCCGGCAGGCAACCGCCAGACCTCTCCTGCCCTTCCAGCCGGTGGGGGATCTCTGGCGATGCTGCCCCATCTTCAACCAGAATTCTCACACCTGGAGTTACTGCATGATTGCCCGTTATACCCGGCCAGCGATGGCCGCCATCTGGTCTGAACAACGCAAGTACGAGAACTGGCTCCGGGTGGAGATTGCCGCCACCACGGCCCTGGCCCGAGCCGGTGTGGTTCCATCCTCAGCCGTCACCGCGCTCCAGCAGCGCGCCGCCTTCACCGTCGAACGCATTCATGAGATCGAAGCGGAGACGCGCCACGATGTACTGGCCTTCACCACCGCGGTCGCCGAGTCCGTGGGCGCAGAGGCCCGCTGGCTGCACTACGGTCTCACCTCCACCGATGTGGTAGACACCGCGCAGGCTCTGGCGCTGGTAGAGGCATCGACGCTGATTCGGGAGGGAATCCTCCGTCTGCGCCAGGTGCTGCGCCGGCGTGCCGTAGAGTTCCAGCACACACCCACCATCGGCCGCACCCACGGCGTCCACGCTGAGCCCACCACCTTCGGCATGAAGCTTCTTCTCTGGTACGCCGAGATGGGGCGGAACCTCAAGCGATTTGAAGCCGCCGCCGAGGACCTCCGCGTGGGCAAGATCTCCGGCGCTGTGGGGGCCTTTGGCAAGCTTAACCCGGAGCACGAAGCCGCCATCCTGGCGGAGTTGGGGCTGCAACCTGCCCTGATCTCCACCCAGGTCCTGCAGCGGGACCGGCATGCGGCCTACATCGCCACGCTGGCCGTTCTGGCCTCCACCCTGGACAAGATCGCGCTGGAGATCCGCCATCTGCAGCGCACCGAGGTTCGAGAGGCGGAAGAGTTCTTTTCCCCAGGACAGAAGGGCTCCAGCGCCATGCCCCACAAGCGCAACCCCATCACCTGCGAGAACATCTGCGGACTGGCCCGCGTGATGCGCGGCAACGCCCAGGTAGCCCTGGAGGATGTTGCCCTGTGGCACGAGCGGGACATCTCCCACTCCTCGGCCGAGCGCGTTATCCTTCCCGACACCACCACACTGGCCGATTACCTGCTGGATCGCACCGCCACACTCATCGAGCGTCTTCTGGTCTATCCGGAGCGCATGCTCAGGAACCTCGAGTCCACCAACGGCCTGGTCTTCAGCGGCCAGTTGCTCATCGACCTTGCCGCCGCGGGCATGAGCCGGGAGGATGCCTACCGTCTGGTCCAGGGGCACGCCATGAACGCCTGGACCAACGACCTCAGCTTCCGCTCCCTCATCCAGGCCGATGCGGAGATCCAGGCGCGGCTCTCGGCGGAGAAGATCGCTGCCGCCTTCGATGTCCGGCGCCAGCTCCAGAATATCGACGCAATCTTCGCCCGGGTCCTGGCGGAGGGCTGAGCAACGCTGCAGCCGGTCCGGCGCTCCGTCTCGCGGAGGCACCGCGTTCCCTGCCGCGATTCTTTGGATCGACGGCCCGGACGCCACACACCACCGGCAGGAAGAGGATGGTATGGCGGATCTGTTCCCGATTCTCCCTCTGGTCGATGCCGCGCTCCGTTCCGCAGCGGAGCGTGGCGGGACCTCCCTGGCCTGCCGGCCCGGCTGCGCGCAGTGCTGCGTCGGCGCCTTCGCCATCACCCAGTTCGACGCCGAGGTGCTCCGCTCCGGACTGGCCCATGCACCCTCCGCAGTGGCCGAGCGGATTTTGCACCGCGCCCGTCTCTCCCGGGAGAGGCTGCACTCCACCTTCCCGGGCGACCCGAACCGCGGACTGCTCTTTACCCAGCCCGAGCACGAGCAGGCCTTTGAGGAGTTTGCCAACGACGAACCCTGCCCCCTGCTCGATCCGGCCACGCAGACCTGCGATCTGTACGACGCCCGTCCGATTGCCTGCCGAACCTTTGGACCACCGGTGAAGGATGAGGACGGCCATCTGACCGTGTGCGAGCTGTGCTTTGTGGATGCTCCGGCAGAGGAGGTCGCGCGCTGCGAGATGGACCAGGGCTGGCGCACCCAGGAGGACCTGCTGATCGCAGCCTCCGAAGAGCGTTCTGGCCTGCACGGCCCTACCCTCGTCGCCTTTGCTCTCATCAGCGATACGCAGGACGAAGTTCCTGCCCGCCGAAAAGCGCGATGAGATTCGCCGCGAGTGCAACAGCCCCCAGTCCGGCGGAGCCTGGCATCCTCTGAACTCCGGCGCGTTGGCCAGCGAACGGGAGGAATCCCCCTCTGCCTTCAATGCGTATCGCTTGAAGACCTGTGCCTTGAAGTGCGGTTTATGGCCGCCGCGTTTATGGCTGCCAGTTTTTGGGTACCGGCCGAAGGGTTAGCAGCACTGGTTTCCCTCTCGCCTTGGAAGAACGAAGAAAATAAATGGCTCCGTAGATTCCCCAGGCGGCGGAGATCGCCAATGCGATCAGCGGTTCCTTGAAGGTGCCCAGGCCCATGGCAGGGCTTATCAGGTAGAAGGCCATGCAAACCAGGTTGGCCAGCAGACCGAAGCCGGGAATGATGCGGTGCCGGATGAGATTGAAATCATGACGCCGGTGGTAGGCGACGATGCACAGCCAGCAACTGAGGGCATAAAGCATGAAGGTTCCGAAGTTCGAGGTAAGCGCGAGGGTCAGCAGCGTGTTGGGCAGTGCCGCCATCCTGTCATGCGTGCTGTAACCAAAGCTGGAAAGTATACCGTGCGGCAGCGCTGCAATCGAGGCATCGGAGGGAGCACCCGCATCCCCGAAGGCCATGGACACGGCGACGACCCCGATGATGGCGGAGATGACAGCCAACGTCCAGATGGCGCGGCGCGGGGTGAGCGACCTGTCATGCAGGATTCCAAAGTGCTCCGGAGCCTCTTTATCCCGTCCCATCGCATAAGTAACACGCGCTCCGGTGTTCATGCAGCTCAGCGTGGTGCCAATCAGCGCCAGAAAGACCGTAAACGCCTCCGCCATCATGAAGTACTTGCCGTTGCCGTGGCCAAGCAGTCCGTCTCCGACGATGATCATCATGTCGCCGATGGGCGCCGCGGAGTTAGCTGCAGACTGCATCGTGTAGCCGGAGTTCAGAAGGTAGTTGGCTGCGAAGTATTCGATCAGGTAGCACACCAGACCCTGGATCAGCAGCGAGGCGATGATCGCGATAGGAATATGCCGGGTGGGATTCTTGGCTTCGCCGCCAAGCGCGGTAACGGACTCGAATCCAACCATGATGAGAATCGCCACCGTCGCCTGGATCAAAACAAAGCTGATCTTGTGCGGCGCAACCACCGAAGCGATGGAGGGATGCGTGAGGAAGTTGCCGCTTCCATCGGACACGGTATAAGCGATGTGAAACGGAACCGGCTTTCCCGCCGAATCCAGCAACGGCTCTGGGATGCCGTGGGCATCGCGAACGATCGACCCACGCTCGTCTGTGGCGAACTGATACGTGTAGGTGGCCAGCGTCCGGCCGTCGTACTGAAAGGCGGGTGATCCGGTTGGATGCATCGCACGGTAACTGATGGCCAGAACGCTGAAGAGCATCAGCGCGGAGATCTGCACGATATTGATGGCCAGCAGAACGGACGTGGAAGCGCTCACGCCCCGTTGCGCGATCCAGCCGACAAAGAGCGAGAAGACAATGGCTACCAGCGCCATGAAGACAGGTCCCGGATTGGAGCCGCTCATGATGCCGGGATACAGAAAGCCGACAACATAGCCCACGAAGAGGCCTGCCGTAGCGACCATCACTCCGGGATACACCCAGTAATAGAGATGCGAACCCCAGCCGACGATGAACTTGACCAGGCGGGCATATCGGAAGAACTCATCGTTCGACAGCAGCGCCTGTTCCGCGTAGTAATAACTGGAACCGGCGCCAGGATACAGCCTGGATATCTCCGCGTATGCTACCGCCGTGGCCAGGCAGACCACCAGGGCCGTCAGAACGCCAAACCACATGGCCGGCGCCGTTACGCCAGTGGCTGCTTCGATATAAAACGTCAACCAGAGAAAGGCGCCGGGAGCAATCAGGGCCATTGCGTTGCTGGTGAGCCCGGTGAGGCCAAGGGTGGGCTGCATCTGTGGAGCATGCTTTTCGTTCATGCGTCTCTCTTGGAGTGGAATTATGGGTCTTTCGGCAGACCGCTCGGACGATCTTTGGGACGTGGTCCGCTGCTTGCAGACGTCGTCCGTCTTACAACTTTGCTTCACCGCTGCTCATACCGGTGAGGTGCACAAGACGGGCTCTGCGGGAGCGAACCGCATCCTGATGAACCTTGAACACGCGCTCCTGCATGGGCGAGGAGTTCACGAAATCCAGGTAGGCTCGTTCCAGGTGGGCGCGAAAGTACGCTCGGGCCTCGTTCTCGTCGGACTCGACTGCGGCTTTGCGCAGATTGTCTCCCATGCGCCGCAGGATGTGCAGCCGCGCCACCTGCAGCACCGCAGGGTCGAATGGAACGTCAAGGAACCGGAAGAACTCTTCTGCCGAAGAAAGTTGCGAAAGCTGTTCAAGCACAGTCATAGCGAACCTCCATCGCGGCAGGACGAGCCGCTGGCAGCTCGCTTCCAAGTCTGTAAAAATCCAGAAGCTCTTCGGAGCTGACAGCCCGTTTGGTCTGCATGGAACGCTCCCGGACCTTTGCCAGCAGCCACTGCGTTCGGTTCCGGTCCGCGGTCAGCCCCAGGGATTGCAGCGCACTCGCCACAGAGGCGGTCCCGGAGTGCTTGCCCAAAACGATCTGGCGCTGGCGCCCAAAGGCCTGTGGCGAGAGTGCCTCATAGGTCATAGGATCCTTCATCAGTCCGTCAACGTGAATGCCGGACTCATGGGTGAATGCCGCCCCGCCGACGATCGCCTTTCCCGCCGGGATAGGGCGGTGGGAGGCCTCGGCGACGATTCCGGCAAGGCCCTGAAGCTGCTGCAGGTCCACCCTCGCCTTGACCGCGGATAGAAACTCCAGTCCGGCAACCACCTCTTCCAGTGCGGCATTCCCGGCGCGCTCCCCTAACCCCAGGACACAGACACTGGCACAGCACGCTCCGCCACGGATGGCTGCGAGTGTATTGGCTGTGGCCATCCCCAGATCGTCGTGCCCATGAAACTCCAGATCGATATCAGTCGCTGCGCGCAACTCGCGAAAGATCTCATAGACGGAGAAGGGGTCCAGGCAGCCCAGCGTATCGGCAAAGCGGAAGCGGTGTGCCCCGGCCATGGAAGCCGCTTCCAGCGCCAGCAGGAGGAAGTCACGGTCAGCACGGCTGGAGTCCTCGCCGCCCATGGCCACGCGCAGGCCGCAGTCGATGGCGTATGGAATCACGCTGCGAATCCGGCGCAGCACCTCCGAACGATCCGCCTTGAGCTTGGCTCCCATCTGGATGTCGGAGACGGGAATGGAGAGGTTGATACGCTTGAGCCCGGTAGCCACCGCCGCATCGACATCGGAGCGGGTCATGCGGCACCAGGCGATCGCCTCAGCCTTCGACAGCACCCTGCCGATAGCTGCAATCTCTTCCACCTCACGCCGGCCCATGGCGGGTGTGCCGGCCTCGATCTCGTCCACGCCGGCGCGATCCAAAGCCTGCGCAATGGACAACTTCTCTTCCAGCGTAAAGGCTACGCCGGAGGCCTGTTCTCCATCTCTCAGCGTGGAATCATTGATGATGACCCTGGCAAGGCTACTCATAGGCTGGCTCCATAGACAAGGAATGAGCTTCCAGTTTCTCCACAATCTGTGACATGACGTGCAGCACGCGGTCCACATCCTTCTCAACGTTCTCCCGGGAAAAGGAGAAACGGATCGCCCCACGCAGGTGACTGAACGGAACCTTCATGGCGCGCAGCACATGCGAGGGCTCCATCGATCCGGAGGAGCAGGCGGAGCCTGACGAAGCCGCGATGCGGGCTTGCTCCAGCAGCAAAAGCACCACGTCCGCCTCTACATCTTTGAAGGCCATGTTGAGGGTGTTGGGCAGGCGATCGCTCTCACCACCCACCACCATGGAACCGGGAACAAGCCGCAGGATCTCGCCTTCCAGGCGGTCGCGCATGCGCTCAATCCGTGGCGTCTCGTGCGGGATCGCCCGCCCCGCCAACTCCGCGGCAATGCCAAAGCCGGCAATGGCAGCACAGTTTTCTGTGCCGGCCCGCCGTCCCCGCTCCTGCCTTCCACCGGGAATCAAGGGCTCAAATTTCACTCCGTTGCGCACATACAGCGCTCCGATTCCCTTGGGCCCATGCATCTTGTGAGCAGAGGCCGTCACCATATCGACGCCGACCCATTGCACGTCAATGGGAATCTTGCCCGCAGCCTGAACCGCATCACTGTGAAACAACGCTCCAGCCTGATGCGCCATCGCAGCCAGTATCTTCACCGGGAAGATCACTCCCGTCTCATTGTTCGCCCATTGAATGGTTGCAAGCGCGGTCCGTGCCCCCAGGGCAGAACGATAGGCATCGAGGTCGAGATTCCCATTGCAGTCGACGGGGATTCTGTGAACCCTGGCTCTGCCGCTTCTCTCCAGCCGCGCACAGGCAGCCAGGATAGACGGATGTTCCACCACGGAGGTAACAATCTCATCGCGGTCGGGCTGTGTCTCCAGTGCGGAGAGGATCGCCGTGCAGTTGGACTCGCTCCCCCCGGAGGTAAAAACGACCTCTTTTTCAAGCGCCGCTCCAAGCAACGTGCACACCTGGGCGCGCGCAACCTGCAGGGCTTGCGAAGCTGCCGCGCCAAGAGGGTGCGACGAAGATGGATTGGCGAAGTTGTCACTGAAGAACGGCAGCATCGCCTCTGCCACCCATGTACTCATGCGCGTCGTCGCATTGTTGTCGAGATAGACCCATGGCGGCTGTGTCGTCATGTAGAGATCCTCCGGCAGCACGCTTCAGCAAAAGGACTTTCCGCAGGCACAGGTCGACTTGGCCTGTGGGTTATTGAAAGAGAAACCGGCGCCTTCCAGGCTCTCGACGTAGTCGATCGTGGTTCCCGCGAGGCGTTCCGCACTCTCCGGGTCACTGAAGATTGCCAGGCCGTCGCTCTCGCAGAGCAGATCACCGGGTTCGGCGCTCTGCACCAGACCCATCTGGTATTGAAATCCGGAGCAGCCTCCGGCGAGCGCCGTCACCCGAAGGCCGGCCATGGATGTCGTTGCCGCGTTCATTGCGGAGCGAATGGCCCCCGCTGCTCTATCCGTCAAGGTGATCATTGGTCCTCCATGGCGCACCGGGCGCAGGGCCCGTTGGGCTTGATACCCATATAGACTGCAAGCGGCGTGCCATATGGGCGGCCATGGAAAATCAGCAAGTTACAGTACGCTGGTCGGATAGAACCGCGGATTGTCGCATTTGCGACATGTCGGCTCCCGCTCACTGTGCGTCTCTTGTCTCGGGAGATACTGTCACACAGTCCCGGCTGCCAGTCGAACCCGGGCCAGCAGGCTCTCTCCGGATTCGTCTCCAAAGCATGTCTGGAAGTCATTGCACTCCGAGCAGCACGGGACGGTGCACAGGCTATAACCATCCTCACGGCAGATCATGCGAAAGAAGAACTTCTTCCACTTCATATCCTGCGTGTTGCGGCGAGCCAGAGGCGCAAAGTGCCGCTGCATCAGCCTGGACAGCTCACCCCGGTTGGCAAGCCCAAGATCCTGCCAGAGATGATTGGGCTCCGCGGCCCTGCGCGAGACAAGGACAGACAAAAGCGACGTCAACGGAGCGGATGATGTACGGGATCGCCACAGCAACTCGCGCAGACAGCGCTCGTCGTCTTCAACGACCGGCAACTCATCCAGACCATAGCCTTCCAGGCTGGCGATGGCTCCGGGAAAGTACGTATCGATGGTGCGCCGGAGCTCGTCTCCGCCGATCCCTACCGCATGCGGCAGGGATCCCCCAGCGGTGCATCCCGCCACACCCGCAGCAAAGATGCTCGCCAGCACATGGCCGTCGAACGGATCGCACATGGCTGCCGCGCTTGCCTGCCGCAAATGGAGGTACATCGCCTGTGGTGTCATCGTCCGCCCATCTCTTCAGTTCCTTACGAAGGTCCGTGCGTCTGGCAGTTCTTTGGACAGACCCGTTGGCAGGCGGCACAACCGATGCACGCGCCAGGGTCACTCACCGTCATGATCTTGCGCTCAATCTCGTCGTCGTCATCCAGCCCGACCAGATCGCCGTCTTCCGTCATCCCCAGCAGCGCCATCACCGATTGACCACAGACCTTGAAGCAGCGGCCGCAGCCAATGCAGGTATCGGGGTTGATCGCCAGCAGGTAGGATGGCTGCCAGCTCCTTCCGTCGCGCGTCATCGCTTCCAATGCAGTTTGTACCGCTTCCATGGAGCTCCTTACAGATTCACAAGTAGCCAGCCTCGACCAGCCCGAAAACAAAGACTCAATAACGCGCGACTTCCGGATATCTCTCGATCCAGTTGATTCCATCCGCAACCAGCTTCTCGCCCTCCGACTCGAGCTTTTCCATCGAATCGAAGCCAAACCGGTGTACCTCGCGCAGATGCTTTTCGATCACGATCAATCTGCCTGCCGTGAGTACAAGGCGGCCGAAGCCCTCGTGATGCAGCTTCATCAACGGAGACACCATGATGCCGGTGGCTCGTTCAATGGCCAGGCCCACCGCGTTGTAGAAGAGTTCCATCCGCCACAATGTCTCCGGATCGGGATCGCTCATGATGGGAATCTCACGGCGCCTTTCGCGGGTAAGAATGTACGGCTCCAGCAACTCGGTGTCGCTCTTCTTGTCCCACGCCCCATGCAGGTCCTGGGCTCGCCACTGCTTGACGAGTTCCTTCAGAAATCCGCGGGCCGCAGCCACAGTTGCCTCACTCTGCATCACGCCATCAGCCATGAGCCACCTCATCCTCAAAGTCGAAGGTACGTTCCTTGTCCTTGTTGAGTGCCTTGCGCAACCAGGGCGGTGGAGTCCTGCGCAGCACCTCCTGCAGCCTCAACAGAATTCCATCGATGGCCTCCGTCTCAGCCACCTTTACCGGATGGATGTTCTTGGCCACCACGCGGGCTGCGCCAGATCCACCAATAGCGGCGACGTAGAGAATGGCGCAATCCTGAATCGCATCCAGCTTCGGCCCCAGCTTGTCTTCGTTTCCGTCCTCACTCAGATTGCCGGCAAACTCGTAGTCCGTTACCCGGTGACACTCATCCTGCGTCACCTCGTAAACGGAGATCATCTTCGCCCATCCGAAGTGGGCATTCACGTGAAGCCCGTCGACTGTTGCAAAGGCTACTTTCATAGTCTCCCCTTGAACCTCCCTGCGATCATTGCGACTTCTGCTCTTGCATCTCCTGCTATTGCGACTCGTGCGCGTCCGCCGAACCGTGGGCGCCGCAACTCCACGGCGCCCAGGTCTGCGGATGCCCTTCATGCATGTTCGCCATGAAAAGATTTCCGACATCGAAGATCAGGTCGCGGGTGCCCTTGTATCCCACCGTCA
>JAJZDM010000178.1 GCA_021806005.1 Acidobacteriota bacterium
GGCAACGCCGTCGTCGAACTGGTTGGCGCGGCGGCTCCGGTGGCTACGCCGCTCTCGGTCGCCGCCGGAGATAACGCGCTGGGCCAGAAGCCGTAGGCCATCCCGACCACTCCATGCGCTCGTGACGCAGATGCCCGGCGTCACGGGCGTCTTCTTTCTATACCGATATCCGGCTCGGTTTGCGTCCCCGGCCGGCATGCGGATGGCTTGTGCTCATGCCCGGAAAACTGCTCTAAAATCGATCCTGCATGCGCCACTGTTCAACATCCAGTATCCGGTCTTCGTCCGCTCCCTCAAGGGGCGATCTCTGATGCCCACCCGTCTGCGCTCGTTTTGCAAGATCAACCTTGGCCTGGCGGTGGGCGCGGCGCGTGCGGATGGCTTTCACGCCCTGGCGACGGTGTACCAGACGCTGCCGCTGCATGACAGGGTGACGGTGACGGCGCGAAGGGCGGGGAGTACCCGGATCGAGATCACCTCCAACCATCCCGGGGTTCCGCGCAGCGAGGCTGGGAACGCGGAGCGCAACACCGCGTGGAAGATGGTGCAGCGAGCGCTGGAGGGGCTGCGGGTGAGCGCCGAGGTGCAGATTCAGATTGAAAAGACACTGCCGGTGCAGGGGGGGATGGGCGCGGGCTCCGCCAATGCGGTGGCGGCTCTGCTGGGCCTGGAGCGGGAGCTGGGAGTGGCCTTGCCGGGGCCGGAGCGGCTGCGGGTTGCTGCGGAGGTCGGCTCGGACGTTCCGTTGTTTCTTCTGGGCGGGACGGTTCTGGGGTTGGGCCGGGGTGAGCAGGTCTATCCGCTACCGGACTCGGCTCCGCTGGCCTGCGTGGTGGCGCTGCCCGAGGTTGGGGTCTCCACGGCGCTGGCTTTCCAGCAGATCGACGCAAAATCTTTGACTTCCCGGCTGGCTGTGGATAAACTAGAGCGGTTGAGCCGTGCTCTAGCCTCTGTCTTTGCGACCGATGGCCTCGAGTCCGGTCCCTCCGGTATCGCTCTTACGGACCGCCCTTTCGATGCGGGATCTGAATCTCTGCCAGAGAAGCTCTTGCAGGATCCAATCTCAGGCGATCTGCCTCCGGGCAGAACCTCGGCGACGAGGGACGTACGCAGCGATCTGGCCGAGAATCCCCTTCTCGCGCTTGTCCGCACCGGGATCGAGAACGACTTTGAAGAGGTCGTCTTCTCGGAGCATCCCTCCTTGCGTTCCATCAAGCGTGATCTGCTGGGAAGTTCAGGAGACGCTGCGTTGTATGCAGCTCTCTCTGGCTCGGGTTCGGCGTTGTTCGGGCTCTATGGATCCCGGGCGGCGGCGAGCGAGGCTCAACGGCGTGTGCAGCAAAGTGGCACGCGGGCGATCCTGACGGAGACCCTGCCTCGCCACGAGTACCGGCGCACGATCTTCGCAGAGGAGCCGCTTGGGTAAGAAGCAGCGCCGGGCTCAGCCAGTGAACCCTGGTTGGCTGGGCTGTTGGCGAGGCGGCTATACTGGGCGATCGACTAATGGTAGGTCAAGTGCCTTTGACGCACTTTGTCTAGGTTCGAATCCTAGTCGCCCAGCCATCACAGCCGCTCGCCGGACGTGGCCGGAGCCGTAGCAGGCTTCGCGGGCCATATGGGCCGTAACTTCGTCCACTCTCTGTGAGGACAGCAGTGTTTGGGAGCTTTTCGATCTTTCGCGATGGAAACGTCATCGCCTGGAAGTAGCGCAGGACCCGCAGTCCGGTACCGGTTGCGGGAGCAGCAGAAAGTAGGGAGTTTGTCCTGAGAATCACCCATCCAGGGGCAATCTTCAGGGAATCAGGTCTCGCACATGCAGGTGGCCGGTGAAGAAACCAGTACCGGCTGCAAGGCAACAAGGCAAGCAGTATGAAAGAACCCATTGGTCAACCAGCCTGGAGGATTTCAACGTGAGCGACAACGTATCCGAAACCGTCATCGAAACTGTGACAGCATCCGCGAACGTAGTAGACACAACTGTGGTTCCCAACCCAAACTCGAGTCATCCGGTCTCCGCCGCATCGTCCGCCAGCAAGGCGGGTGATCCGAAGGCGGTGGAGAAGAAGCGCGCCTCGCGCCTGAGCGAGGACCGGCGCTTCAAGATCTTCTCCGGCACGGCGAATCGTCCGCTGGCGGAGGAGATCGGCAAATTTCTGGGGGTCCCCGTGGGCGAGTCGCGTCTGGAGCGATTCTCCGACGGGGAGACCTTCTTTCAACTCCTGGAGAATGTGCGTGGAGCGGATGTGTTTCTGATCCAGCCGACGTGCAATCCGGTGGACCAGCATCTGGTCGAGTTGCTGATCATGATGGACGCGCTGCGTCGCGCCTCGGCCCGGCGGATTACGGTGGTGGTGCCGTACTACGGCTATTCGCGCCAGGATCGCAAGGACAAGCCAAGGGTGGCGATCTCCTCCAAGCTGGTGGCGGATCTGCTGGTGACGGCGGGGGCCAACCGGGCGCTGTTTGTGGATCTGCATGCGGCGCAGATTCAGGGGTTCTTCAATATTCCGGTGGATCATATCTTCGCCAGCCCGGTGCTGGTGGGGTACTTTGATGATCTGCAACTCTCCAACCTGACCGTGGTCAGCCCGGACACCGGAGGCGTGGAGCGTGCGCGCTTCTTCGCCAAGAAGCTGCAGCAGCCTGCGCCCCTGGCGATTGTCGACAAGCGCCGCACGGATATCAACGTCACCGAGGTGATGAACGTCATTGGCGAGGTGCGCGGACGCACCTGCCTGATTCTGGACGACATTGTGGATACGGCCGGAACGCTGGTGAAGACCGCGGCGGCGCTGATGGAGCAGGGGGCGGAGAAGGTCTATGCCTGCGCTACCCACGCCGTGCTCTCCGGCCCTGCTGTTGAGCGCATTCAGAACTCCTGTCTGGAGCGGCTGGTGGTGACCAACACCATTCCTCTGACGGAGGCGGCGCGCAAGATGGACAAGATCAAGGTACTCTCCATCGCCGGTCTGCTGGGCCGCACAATTGAGAACATTCATATGGAGACCAGCGTGAGCACATTGTTCAACTAGCGTTCCGCGGATCGATGCGGCCGCAAGGCCGACGGAGATCAACAGAAGTTTTTTGAAAGAGCAGCAGAGACAGAAGGAACAAGAAGGGAGCGAGGCTCAACCTCGTGCCCGAAAGGACAAAACCGATGGCAGAGAGAACGATCGAAGCGGTGGTGGCCAAGCCCCGCACCGGTAAATTCAACAAGAATCATGCGCGCCGCGTGCGTGTTCAGGGGCTTATTCCGGCCGTAGTCTACGGCGCCGGAGTGGAATCGATGGCGGTCACCGTCGATCCCAAGGTCATCACCCGGATTCTGTACTCCGACTCCGGACACAACACCATCTTCGATCTCCGGATCGACGGCTCCGAGGCGGGCCTGGCCTCCAGCAGCACCAAGGCGATGATCGTGGATTGGCAGAACGAGCCGATCAAGGGCAAGCTGCTGCACATCGACCTGAAGCGCATTGCCATGGACAAGACGATGCGGGTGTCGGTTCCGGTGCAACTGGTGGGTGTCTCCAAGGGCGTGAAGAACGCCGGCGGCATCCTCAGCCAGGTGCTGCACGAGGTCGAGGTGGAGTGCCTTCCGGGAGATATTCCCAGCCACATCGATGTGGATGTGACTGAGCTCGATCTGCATGGAGCCATCCACATCTCTGACCTTCCCCACTCCGGCAAGCTGAAGTTCCTGAGTGATGAGGGCGCGATGGTGGCTCATGTGACCGTGCTGCGTGAAGAGGTTGCGGCGGAGCCGGCGGCAGGCGCGGCGGAGCCGGAGGTCGCCAAGAAGGGCAAGCAGGATGCGACTGCCGAGGCTGCTGCTGACAAGGGCAAGAAGTAGACCCAGCCAAGGGCCAGAAGTCATCCGGCCAGGGATCCTCTGTAGAAGCCGGCAGACAGGCTTCTACGGAGGTTGGCAGGAGAAGAAGAAAGGTACTGTGCGGGCGTGAAGCTGATCGTCGGTCTTGGGAATCCTGGTCCGGAGTATGCATTCACGCCACACAATGCAGGTTTTTTGGCGATCGATCGGCTTGCGGAGCTTTGCAGCGTTCAGGTTACCAACCGTCGCGGAAGAGCGCTGACGGGCAAGGCAAGGCTGGCAGGCCATGACGTTCTGTTCGCCAAGCCGCAGACCTACATGAACCTGAGCGGGCTCTCGGTAGCCGCTCTGCTGGACGAGTTACAACTCGACGTAGAAGACCTGATTGTCCTCTACGACGAGCTGGCGATTCCGCTGGGTTCGATTCGCATCCGCGAGCGTGGTTCAGCGGCCGGGCACAACGGAGTGAAGTCGATCTCCAGCGAGCTCGGGACGGAGGAGTGGACGCGCATCCGTATTGGAATCGGGAGGACGCCGAATGCGACGGGAGAGACCGTCAAATCCGGTGGGAAGGACTTTCTTCTGGCTCCGATGCGCAGGCAGATGCTGGAGGAGCTGAATGCCTCTCTCGACCAGGCAGTACGAGCGGTCGAGGTGGTGCTCTCGAGTGGCATCGGCGCGGCCATGAGCGAGTTCAATCGCAAGGCCGAGCCATCCTCTCCGGCCTGAGCCGCGGTTGGGGCCCGGTGCAGAGGTGAATTGCAGCAAAGTACGGCGGTTGCAGCACGAGTTGATGTTTGAGACGCAGGAACAATCTTCCACACCGGTTTCGGATGGAAGGGAAACCCGAAACGGTGCGGGGCAGAACCCCGCAGAAAGAAGCAACGATGAATCGCAGCTACGAAATCATGTTTATCGTTCGGCCGGACGTTGAAGAGGCTGAACTCGACAAGATCATGGAGACCTTCGCCGGCTATGTCACCGCAGGTGGCGGCACCGTGAAGGCAACAGAGAAGATGGGCCGGCGCCGTCTGGCGTACACGGTGAAGAAGTTCAACGACGGCTTCTACATTCTGCTGATCGTGGAGTCTCCAGCCTCGCTGATCGCGGAGATCGAACGCCGTCTGCGCGTCTCTGAGCAGGTGATCAAGTTCATCACCGTGCGCATGGATGAGGAGGACAAGCGGGTGGCCAAGATCAAGGCCCACCGCGATGCCCATGTGAAGCGCAGCGCCTTGCCGCAGGTGAATGCGGAGGCTGCGCCGGAGCCAGCGGTTGAAGCCGCGGAGACGCCTGCCGAGGAGACTGCCGCAGCCTCCTGAGGCTGCGCCCGAATCAGCTTTGCAGCCGGGTAAAGATCCCGTCCCGACTGCAGCCAGGACCAAGCCAACGCTGCAAGATGCTCCCACGATCTCTCCTTTTCCGTTTCCGCCACCGTCTGCTGATCGTGGCGGGGCGAACTTCGGAGACCATGCTCAGAGGCTAAGGCCGGAGGCGCATGGCCAGAGATCAAGTCCAGAGATCCCCACCGGGATCTGGAGCACGAGCAGCCGAACCGGCAGCCGGCCAGAGTGAGCCGGCAGCAGACCAAGGACAAGCAAT
>JAJZDM010000035.1 GCA_021806005.1 Acidobacteriota bacterium
ACGCCGGGGCATGGGAGGCAGACGCTGCTCCGGAGACAGAATCGGTGGACATCGCTGTCGAGGCGGTGGAGTATCTTACGCCCGACGTCTCCACGATGCAGCCCGTCACAGGCGGCATCCGCCTTACCCTGGACGGCCGGCCGATCGAGCTGCGCTGCGGAGACCTGATCGACGTGGAGGTGCGGCTGCGCACCCCCGAGGTGTATCGCGACCCCGGGGCCTGGTCGTACGCGGACTACCTCCTCAGCCAGGGCATCGGTGCGACCGGCAGCGTCCGTTCCTCGCGTCTGCGGCTGGTGCGGGCAGGCTCCGCACAGGAACTCCATCCCAACCTGCGCTGCCGGATCTTTGCTGCGCAGGCCTGGGCGTCCAACCGGCTGCAGGCCTTTGTAGACTCCACGGCCAGCCGCAAGCTTCCGCGCGGGCTGCGGCTGAGCGGAGAAGACGCGGCCATGCTCAACGCGATGCTCTTTGGCGACCGCACCCATCTGACGCACGCTCTGCGCAACGCCTTCGAGCGGACGGGAACCTTTCATCTGTTCGTCGTCTCCGGACTGCATGTGGCGCTGCTGGCCGCCGGGATCTTCTGGCTGCTGCGCCGGTTGCGGCTGCCGGAGGCGCTTGCAGTTCTGCTGACCATTCTGTGCGCCGCAGCCTACGCCGAGCTTACGGGCTTCGGCGTGCCTGCCCAGCGCGCCCTGCTGATGACCGCGATCTATCTGCTGGCGCGCTGGCTGAACCGCGAGATCAATGCCCTGAATGCGCTGGGCGCCGCCGCACTCGCCGTGCTGGTGCTGGACCCGCGCGCCCTTCAGGAGGCCAGCTTTCAGATGACCTTTCTGGTGATTCTGGCGATCGCCGGGCTGGCCATCCCGCTCACCGGGCGGCTGATCCATCCGGGATTGCGCGCTCTGGATGAGTTGGAGTCGCCGGCTGCCGACGTTCTGGTTCCACCCCGGCTGGCGCAGCTTCGACTCCGGCTCCGCATGGCTGCCGGGCTGTGTGCTGACCTGGTCGGAGAGCGTCTGCGCAACCTTCCTGTCTGGACAGTGCATGGGGTGTTCTGGTTGATGGAGGCACTGCTGGTCTCCTTGATTGCGGAGCTCTGCATGGTGCTTCCCATGGCCATCTACTTCCACCGCGCCACGCTGCTTGCGTTGCCGCTGAACCTTATCGACATTCCGTTGCTCTCCGTCCTGCTGTGCGTGGCGATGGTGACCTTCTTCGCCGCTCTGTTGAGTCAGTGGGTTGCGTTGCTTCCGGGCGCCTGTACCGCGCTGCTGCTGCACTGGATGCGCTTCACGGTAGAGAGCGTTCAAGGTCTGCCGATCGCCAATCTGCGCACGCCAGGGCCGGCGCCGTGGGCGCTGGCCCTGGCGGTTGCGGCCATCCTCTTCTGCTGCTTTGCGCTGCGCTCCGCGCGCCGCCGGCTGTTCGCCAGCGGTGTTGTTGTGGCGTTCCTGATCCCTCTGGCAGTTCTCTATCCCACCCATCCCCGGCTGCACCTGGGCAGGCTGGAGGTGACGGCGATCGATGTCGGCCAGGGAGACTCGATTCTGGTGGTCAGCCCGAGTGGAGAGACGATGCTGGTGGACGCCGGAGGGCCCAGCGGGTTTACGGAGAACTCCTCTGCTACCTCCTGGGATGTAGGCGAGGAGGTGGTGGCACCGTATCTGTGGTCCCGTCGCATCCGCCGCCTGGATGTGGTGGTGCTCACCCATGCGCACTCAGATCACATGGGTGGGATGCCGGCCATTCTGCGCGACTTCCGCCCGCGCGAGTTGTGGATCAGCATCGATCCGGGCGACTCGCCTCTGTTCTATGCGCTGCTGGCGCAGGCCCGCGCCCAGCACATGGTGATCCGCCACTTTCACGCCGGGGAGAGCTTCCCCTGGTCCGATCTGCATGCGGCGGTGCTGGCCCCGGAGGCCTCATACTCCAACCCCGGCAGGCCGGTGAACGACGACTCCCTGGTTCTGAGGCTGGCCTGGAAGCAGGCCAGCGTGCTGCTGGAGGGGGATGCGGAGGCACCCAGCGAAGAGGCCATGTTGCAGCACGATCGAGTGCAGCATGCCCGGCTGCTGAAGGTGGGCCATCACGGCAGCCAGACTTCGACGACGCCAGCCTTCCTTGCGGCTGTCTCTCCTGTGGATGGCGTGATCAGCGACGGGAGGCATAACACCTTCGGCCATCCCAGCCCGACGACGCTGGAGCACCTGGAAGAGGCGCACGTGAAAACCTACCGTACGGACAGGGTTGGCGCTGAGACCTTTTTACTCTCCGGCGACGGGAAGGTCACTGCGGAGTCTGCCGCAGGGAGTGCGCCGTAGCCACGGCAGCTTGTGGCGATGCGGGGACGACAGCCGGTGAGTTGCAGACGTGGCTGCGCCGTCTTGCGCTGGAGTGCAGGACGGCGCAGGCGGGAAGATGACGAGTCGAATGCTGTGAAGGAGTCCGGCGGATCTATTTGAAGCGGAAGACAAACCCGGTGCTGAATCCGAGCACGCGGGCATTGGGCAATGCCGGACCGTTATAGAGGAAGGCTGAGCTGCTGACCGGCGAAACCTCGCCGAAGCTGACCTCGATCAGGCGCCAGTCGATATGCGGATTCAGCGGCCTGTCAACGCCGCCGTAGATGGCGAACTGCATGCGGTTGATGTGGGCCGAGTTGAGCGCGGAGGTGGTCCTGCCGTCGCCGACGGAGAACTGCCCGTAGGGCTTCACCTTCAAGCGCGTCATGGGTTTGCCGACCAGTCGCAACCCGCCCATGAAGCTGTCCAGACTGGCGTTGTTGCCGTGCTGGATCGTCTCCCGGATATCCACGCCGAGATCAGCCTTGGGGAGGTGAACGAACTCGTAGTAGCCGCCAAAGGCGATGCCTCCAAAGACCTGTGCGGTCTGGCCGTCGCCCAGGAAGGCGAAGGGGCCGTTATCAGCTTGAGGGAGGCTGATCCGGCTGACAACGGGGAGAACGTAGATGCCGACCTGGGCATGGGCCGCAATGGTTGTAAGGGCCAAAGCGAGTGCTGGAACAAGAAACCGCAATTTCATCGAGTGACAATCCTTAAAACAAATCAACGCGAGAGATAAGCCTGGCTCTCTGTCGGCAAGTATCTTTAACTAGTCTATTTCGATAAACCGCGTATAGCCTCATCCCGGCGACGAAAAATAGCGGTTCGATGGGCTGGGAGACGAAAAAAGCGGCAGCCAAAGCTGCCGCTTTGTTGTAGATCGCCCCGGTTCAGAAGCAGAACGAGGGAAGAGGCGAATCCAGGGAGTTAAACCGTTACCGCCTCGCGAACCGTAACCGGTGTAAGCCAGTGGAAGCGGTCCTCGTCCAATCCGTTGAGAATGTTGAAGTAGGCGTCGTGGAGCGCCTTGGTGACAGGGCCCATGGTTCCATCGCCCACCAGGATGCGATCCACGGAGCGGAGATGGGTGACTTCGGCTGCGGTTCCGGTGAAGAAAGCTTCGTCACAGACGTAGAGGATCTCGCGGGGCAGGGGCTGTTCCACCACCGGGATTCCCAGTTGCCGCGCCAGTACGAGGATCGAGTCGCGGGTAATCCCGCTGAGTACGGAGTTGGCCAGAGGCGCGGTGTAGATGACGCCGGAGCGAACCACAAAGAGATTCTCGCCGGAGCCTTCGGAGAGGTAGCCGTTTTTGTCCAGCGCGATACCCTCGGCGTAGCCGTTGGTCAGCGCCTCCATGTGGATCAACTGCGAGTTCATGTAGTTGGCCCCGGCCTTGGCCATCGAGGGCATGGTGTTGGGGGCCAGACGGTTCCAACTGGAGATGCAGACGTCTGCGCCATCATTGCCGGCAACGTACTTGCCCCAGGGGAAGTTGGCGATGTAGACGTCGATGGGCGACTTCAGGGGGTTGACGCCAATCTCTCCGTAGCCGCGGAAGGCGATCGGCCGAATGTAGCAGGGAGCGATGCCATTGGCCTCTACCACCTCGACGACGGCTGCATTCAACTGATCGAGCGTGTAGGGCAGGGGCATGCGATAGATACGTGCGGAGTCCACGAGCCGCTTCATGTGCTCGCTGAGCCGGAAGATGCCGGCGCCGCCCGGCTGGGTATAACAGCGAATACCCTCGAAGACCGATGATCCGTAGTGGATGACGTGGCTCATTACATGAATGTTGGCCTTCTCCCAGGGGATCAACTCACCGTTGCGCCATATATTTTTGGTTGGTTGAATTGGCATAGCTTCTCCTGACTCTCTGCATGGAGTCTGCAGAGATTATACGTGGCGGATCCCTTGCGGCGGCCTGCTGTGGGCGATTTACGGCTGTGGCCCCGCGGGGCCACAGCATGAAAGAATTGAGGCACCATGTTGTTTTCTCCCCACGCGGCCGTGCTGACCAGCCTTGGGGCGCACCTGGATGCGCAGACGCATCTGAGGGCCCGCCTGGAGGGGTCGGTGTACGTCCGCTCTTCGCTGCTCGCCCTCAGTTCCATCTTCTTTCTGGTGGATCCCTTCGCGGCGCTTCCGACGTTTCTGGCAGTTACGGAGGGGCAGAGCCAGGCCCGGCGCATGCGCACCGCGCGCAAGGCCTCCCTGACTGCGTTTGTGATTCTGAGTGCGTTTGCCGCCGCGGGCACGTACATCTTCCGGGTCTTCGGCATCACGCTGCCGGCCTTTGAGATCGCCGGAGGGATCATTCTTCTGTTGATCGGTTTGGACATGCTCGCCGCCAAGCGGTCTCCCACCCAGGAGTCGAGTGATGAGCGGGCGGTGGCGGCCAGCAAGGACGATGTGGGGATTGTGCCCATGGGAATCCCCATGCTGGCCGGCCCTGGGGCCATCACCTCGGTGATGATTCTGGTTGGGCAGGCGCATCAGTCGGCGGGGTACTGGCAGATGGCGGCCATCTTCAGCGCCATTGCGGTAACCGCAGCGATATGCTATCTGGTGCTGGGCAGCGCCTCGCGCGTGGCCAACGCCCTTGGCGACACGGGAATCCGCATCCTTGTCCGGGTGATGGGGTTGCTGCTGGTGGCTCTGGCGGTGCAGTACTTTGTGAATGGACTGGCGGATCTGGGGGTTCTGAGCCGGCCCGGCGGCGTCTAGGACGTTTGGACTTCAGAGGGAGGCGAGCGCCGCCTCGATGCTCGCATTGACGGATGCCGAGGCAAACTCCGCCGCTACCCGGATGCCGTTCATCACCGCACGCTCATTGGACGAGCCATGACCGACGACGCAGACTCCGCGTAATCCCAGCAGGGGCGCGCCACCGTACTCGGAGTAGTCCAGCCGGCTCTTGAAGGCCTTGAAGGCTTTCTGCGAGAGCATGGCGCCCACCTGCGAGGTCACCGTCGACTTCAAGCTCTCCCGCAGGGAGGTGTTCACCAGTTTGGCCAGCCCTTCGCTGGTCTTGAGAGCGACGTTGCCGACGAACCCGTCGCACACCACGACATCGGCGTGACCGTTATAGATGTCCCGTCCCTCGACGTTGCCGATGAAGTTCATGCCCAGGCTGCCGGCTACCGCGCGCAGAAGGGGAAGAGCATCATGGGTCAGCGCGTTGCCTTTGGAGTCTTCCTCGCCGATGGAGAGCAGACCTACCCGGGGATGGGCCACATGCAGCACGTTCTTGGCGTACATCTGCCCCATGATGGCGAACTGAAGCAGGTTCTTTGGACTGCAATCAACGTTGGCGCCGACATCCAGCACCACGCAGGGCTGGCCGGTGCTGGTGGGCAGGACCGCGGTGAGCGCCGGCCGGTCTACACCGTCGAGAGATCCGAGCACCATCTTGCCGGTGGCCATGGCCGCCCCGGTGTTGCCGGCGGTGATGAAGCCGGCGGCGCGGCCCTCGCGCACCATCTTCAGCCCGATCCGCATGGACGAGTCGCGCTTGGAGCGGACGGCCTGGGAGGCCTTGTCGTTCATGCTGATCCACTCGCTGGCCTGCACCATGAAGATGGGCAGGCGGGGGCGCGATCCGACGCCGAAGCGGGACTGCGCATAGCCCTTCAGCGCCTCACGCATCTTTGGGCGCAGCATATCCTCCGGCCCGACCAGGTGGACGCGAACGTCCAACTGACGGCAGGCCAGGATAGCCCCGCGAATCTCCGGATCGGGGGATCGGTCAGATCCCATGGCGTCGAGGACGATGTCGATCGGCATGGCTGGGTTAAGCTCGAAGTTTCCTTACCGGGTTGAAGGCTCGATCTGCGTTGCAGAGCTCCGGCGGCATGTTTCCGTCCTCCGGAGGGATCTTGCTGCTCGTGGGATGAATGGCCTCAAGATCGAGCGGCAACTTCCGCAAGGAGGCCACCGCCGTTGGCTTGCTCCTGGACGCCCATCCCCAGGAAAACGGCTCTGGCACCCAGGAAGGCTGCCTCAGGCAGCATCTTTGACTGCAACAACCGAGCGGCCCTTGTACTCGCCGCACTTCTTGCAGGCGCGGTGGGGAAGCTTCTTTTCGCCACAGTTGGGGCAGTTGGAGACGCCAGTGGGCGTCAGGAAGTCATGACTGCGACGTTTTGCGGTGCGCTGCTTGGAGTGCCGGCGCTTTGGATTCGGCATGGTGAACCTCTTCTGAATTGGCCAGCGAACGCAAAGCGGTGCGGCCTGAGTCTTTTACATCGTAGAGCCTGTGGACCAGCAACGGTACGCTACCGGCGCCGGCGGGTGTTCGTCCTCGAACCTCCTGCCTCAGCCCTTGTGCGCTATAGCAATTCCAGCCAACGCGGCGAAACGCGGGTTGGCTGGCTCATCTACGCACTCACAGGTGGACAGGTTGCGGTTGATGCCGCAGTGCGAGCAAAGGCCCTTGCAGTCCTGCCGGCAGAGTATCCGTCCCGGCAGTGCCAAAAGAACCTGCTCCCGGACGGCGTCCTCCAGCAACAGGCCGCTCTCTTCATAATAACCGATTTCAGTCTCATCTTCCGTAATTGCGTGCTCTCCAGCCTGGCTATCGGCCCCGGCCGGGCGAAAGATGAGGTCCATGCTCCCCTCCAGCCGTCGCTGCACCGGTTCCAGACAGCGGGCGCAGAGTTGTTCGAAGTCGCCGGAGTAGCTGGCTCGGATCCGGATGTCCTGGACGAGATCCCGGGGTCCGCGGTGTTCCACCAGCAGTTCGGCCGATCCCTGCAGGGTGATGGGCCCTAGCTGGCGCAGGTCCGGCGCGTACTCGAGCGAACCCGGGGCAAAGGCCTCGTCCAGCTTCAGCGGTTCATCGACGAGTTGTGCGGGGGTAATCAGCATTCTTTAACCGTAGGATGCCGTCGCATCGGCGTCAATCGGTCAGTACAAAAGAGAATCAATGCCAATCCCGGCCCGCAGCCTTCAGGGAAGCTCGGCGTCGTCAAACAATCGGATTCCGGCCACGCCCGCCGCGCCAGCCTGCAGGCAGAGGGGCGCGTTGCCGCGGGTGACGCCGCCGAGCGCCAGCACCGGAGCGGCCGCCGAGGCTGCGCAGGCCGCGCGCAGATCGTCCAGCCCAACCCCGGCGACCACGACCACGCCCGCCACGCGCTTCTCGAAGACCGGCCCGAAGAGGATCAGATCCGCGCCCCCGGCGTCTGCGCGCTGAACCTGCTCCAGGGTGTGGCAGGAGACGCCCACGATGGGCGGCGGTGCACCCAGAAGGGCAAATCTTCGCCGCACCTCGGCCGGGGTAAGCTCATCGGGGCGTGCGGTGAGATGGACGCCGGCGGCACCAGCCTGCACGGCCAGCTCTGCCGGGCCGTTCAGCAGGAGCTTTGTTCTGCCGCGGGGCTGGTCCTCCTGGCCGGGTTGGCCCAGGTGAATGGCCGCTGCGATTGACGAAGCGAGCCGCAGCAGATCCGCGGGCGCGAGGTGCTTCTCCCGGAGTTGCACGAACTCGATGCCCGCGCCGGCCCAGCGGCGGGCCTGCGCCAGAGCCGTCCAACCCTCACCGCTGGTGATCGCGCAGCGCAGCATGCTCCGAGTCTACCGCTGCTACTGCTGACACCGCGGACAGTAGACCGTAGTACGGCCACCCACGACGATCTTCTTGAGCACCGATCCGCACTGGAGGCAGGGCTGGCCGGCGCGGCTGTAGACCTTGTGTTCGAGCTGAAAGAAGCCGCGGACTCCGTCGGCATCCACGTAATCGGAGACCGAGGATCCTCCCAGCTTGATCGCCTGCGAGAGCACCTGCCGCAGCGCCGCGTGCAGCCTCGCCAGTTGTTCACGGGTCAGTTGTCCGGCCTGCCGGCGGGGGCGGATCCCCGCCCGAAACAGGCTCTCATCCGCGTAGATGTTCCCCACTCCGTGCAGAATCGACTGGTTCAGGAGGGCTGCTTTGATGGCCAGTTTACGGCCTTTGAAGAGATGTGAAAACTCTTCGACCGGAACGGTGGTGGGCTCCGCGCCCGGCCCCTGGTAGGCGGCTGCCCCGGTGAGTACCGAGAGCCGCCCGAAGCGCCGCGGATCCACAAACCGCACCTCGCGACCGTCCGAGAGCGAGAGCACCGCGTGGGTATGCGCCGGTAACGGAACCTCTGGCTGCGACACCAGCAACCTGCCGGTCATGCCCAGGTGTATGAGGAACTGGGCGGGCTCTTTGCCGGTTCGGAGCAGGTCCATCACGATGGTCTTGCCCACCCTGTGTACAAGTTTTATACGGGCTGCGGTGAGCGCGGCGACGATCTCGGCCTCGCTGGACTTGAAGGTCTGCGGTTTGCCACTGGTCCAGACGCGCTGGATGCGCCGGCCACGCACCCGCGCATCCACTCCATTGGCAACGGTCTCAACCTCGGGCAGTTCCGGCATGGTCTGGTCGATTTCCATCCTGCCTGATTCTCCCGGGATGGGCAAGCAGGGTTCACTCCGATGTCCCTAGCACATGATAGGTCCGGTTACCGTAGCTTGTGATGGGTGCTCATAGCGGTGCGACGGGGACGGGGCCATGCGAGTCAGCGCGGAGACCTGTCCGATTGCCGCCGGCACGCTGCTATTCTGCTTCCATCATGCGTCTGTCCTTTGCTGCCGCTCTCGTTGCCGTCTCTCTTTTTGCCGCCGCGCTCTCTGCATCTGCCCAGCAAACTTCCCCGTCCACTGCGCCGTCATCCACTTCAGCGGCGCTGCCCGCGGAGACAGCGGCCAGGATCGCCGCGATCGCGCAAAAGGTTCTGGAGGATAGCGGTGTTCCCTCCGCCTCGGTGGGCATCGTCCAGGACGGCAGGATCGTCTATACCCAGGCCTTCGGCCGGGCGCGGGTGACTCCGAAGCTGCAGGCGGAGGCCTCCATGGCGTATCCCATTGGCTCCATCTCCAAGCAGTTCACCGCCGCAGCGATGCTGCTGCTGCAGCAGCAGGGAAAGCTCTGCCTGGAGGATCCCGTCAGCAGGTTCTTCCCGGAGCTGACCGACGCCAAGGACGTTCGGATCATCAACCTGCTCACCCATACGTCCGGCTACCAGGACTACGCTCCACAGGACTACACCATCCCGGCCTGGAAGCATCCCGGCGACCCGCTGAAGATTGTGCATGCGTTTGCCGGCAAGCCGCTGGACTTTGCTCCCGGGACGCAGTGGCAGTACTCCAATACGAACTTTGTGCTGGCCGCGCTGATTGTAGAGAAGGTGAGCGGCGAGCCCTTTGCCCGGTTTCTGGAGGACCAGATTCTTAAGCCCGCCGGACTGAGCGGGGTTCTGAACCTGAACCGCGAGCAGTCCCGGCTGCAGGTGACCGGCTACATGCGCTACGCCCTGGCGCCGATCAGCCCGGCGGCGCTGGAGGCCCCGGGATGGTACTTTGGCGACGCCGACCTGGCGATGCCCGCCAGCCAACTGCTGAAGTGGGACCTCACGCTGATCAACCAGTCCCTGCTGAGCCCGGCCAGCTACCGGGAGATGGAGACGCCGTTCTTTCTGGCCGACGGCAAGGACTCCCACTACGGCCTGGGGATCGAGATACGGGAGGAAGATGGCCGTCGCGTCCTGGAGCACTCCGGTGAGGTGGGGGGCTTTGTTGCCGAAGATGTGATCTACCCCGACGACCATGCTGCGGTCGTGGTGCTCACCAACCAGGAAGCCTCCGAAGCCGCCGGCCAGATTGCCGGCCAGATCGCCCCGCTGATTCTGCCTGCGAAGACTTCAACCGCCAAGCCGGCCAACCCCGCCATGGCTGCGGCGGAGGCCTTTGCACCCCACCTGCAGACTGTTCTCGCCGGTCTGCAGCAGGGCCAGATTGACCGAACGCTCTTTACCGCCGACTGCAATGATTACTTTGATGCGACGGCCATCGGAGACTATCGCTCCAGCCTGGCCCCGCTCGGTTCGCTGACAGCCGTGGCTACCGCCGGTGCAGAGTTGCGCGGTGGAATGACCTTTGGCATCTACCGCGCCGCCTTCTCTGGAGGGACGACGGCGCTGATTACCGTGTACCTGGAGCCCGACGGCCGGATCGAGCAGCTCCTGGTGGTTGGCAAAGCGGCCAAGTAGACGCAGCGATGCGGTCACGGCGCTCGCAGGAGCCTCCAGCGTTGCCTTGAATCGCTCGCCTTGCTCCGCTGGTCTTCCGCCGAGAGAGGGTGAGCTATAGCATTTTCGGTGTTGCTGCGTATCCCGAAGCGGGCTTGCAGTGGCGTTTTCATTGGGGGAAAACGCCCATCGAAGTCGAGTCGCCCTCTACACTTACACCGAAACTGCCTTAGTTTTGAAACACCGAGGGAGTGGCGTGGAGAACCACCTCGCGGCTGTGGGTGGCGGCGCGGACCTCTGGGACGCTGCCGTCGTTGAGGATGACCTTGGTCGGCGGCGAGGCGACGATGATGCGCGTGGTGGCGTTGGAGAAGCCCGGGATGTGGATTCGGGTAGAGACGGTGAAGGCTCCGGAGAGGATGGTGAGCGGGGCATCGACGGCGGGGGCGCCGTCGTTGTGGACCGTGACGGCGACCAGCCAGCCCGAGTCATGACCCTTGCCGGCCGGGAGCAGGCGGGGTTCGACGTTGACGATGGAGAGATCCGGCAAGCCGCGGTCGCGCAGGACCCAGTCTGAGAAGAACCAGCCGAGGTCTTTGCCGCTGATCTTCTCCAATAGTCTCTCAAAGGCTACGGCCTGGACGGTGGGGTCATCAGTGTTGAAGGGGCCGTTGCTGTCGGCGGACTGCTCGCGCCAGGCGGTGAGGGCCTGCTGGAGGGGCTTTTCGCCGGTGATACCGCGCAGCATCCACCAGACGGCAGCGGCCTTGCGCCGGTAGTACAGCTCGCTGGAGGCCGAGATCAGGGGCTCCCCGGCAGGAGCGAAGGCGGCATCGGCCTGCTGTTCCGTGTCGAAGCTGACTTCAGCGATGTTCAGCGGCTGGATGAGGTTGGTGAGCGCGAGGATGGCGGCAGAGCGGCCCTGGGTCTGTTCGATCCAAAGGAGGCTGATGAACTGGGCGAGGCCCGAGTCAATCCAGGGCTGGCCGGTGTTGACCCAGGCGTGCGTCAGGGAGTGCGCCAGCGCCGGACTGGAAGCGGAGGAGCCCAACTCGGTAATAGGAGCGACCAGCAGTGCGTGGTCCTCAAACGGGTCACCGGGGTGGTCCAGTACGGTGAGCGGCGTGAGAGGTGTGGGGCCAAACCAGGCTTGCAGCAGCGGTGCAATGAGTTCGGTGGAGGTCGCCAGCGGAGCAAGAGCATCCGGGTTGGAGGTCTCAACGGAGAGTAAATCGAGGATGCGGCTCGGGTGGACGTCAGGCTGAGGAGCCGATGGGGCGAAGGCTGCAGACGATGTTGAGATGGACGTCGGGAGTCGGGGAAGCGGAGCGAGAGAAACCTCAGGCTGCTGGACGACGAAGAGGCTGAGCTGGCGAAAGCCGAGGGCCTGGGCAGGGAAGTCGGCGGTGGCGATGCCGGTGCTGTCGGGGGCCGTGGGGTCGTCAGGGTGTGGAGAGAGCGGCAGGCGACGGCTGCAAAGGTAGGCGGCGACGGGTGGCGCTCCACGGTACTCGACGGCGAGCCGTAGGTGGAGGGTCGCCTGTTGCTCAGCCAGCCGCTGCCGGCCGATGGCGTGGAAGAGGGTGGCGCCGTCGCCGAGGAAGAGCTGCGGCGAGGCTGTGGGATACCAGAGCACATCGCCGAAGCCGCGGAGGGCGACAAGGATGGTTGGTGGAGTGGAGGGTGAGGGCCCGGGAGCCGCCTGATCGGAGCTGCTGCTGGAGTCGGAACTCGAGTTGAGGCCGATGGAACCGGAGCCGATGGTATCCCAGTCCGCGGCAAGCCCCTGGGGGGCTGAGGCTCCGATGCGCTCCAGACGCTCGGCACTGGCCTGGATGAGGCCGGAGTAAAGGGTGTCCAGGGTGATGGTGGCCCCCGGAGCGAGCGGGGTGGGCAGATCGAGAATGGCCTCGGAACATTTGCCGGTGTGGTCGGCGTCGGTATCGATGAGGTGCTGGGCCAGAGGAAGCTGGATCACCTTGTTCCCGGTCGAGGGGCTGGCGGCAGAGGGGATGATGCTGGCGCTGGTCCAGAGGAGCGAGGAGGAGATCTGAAGCGCGATGCGGGAGAGAGGCTCACTGCCGATGTTGCGCAGGGTGATCCGAGCGCGCATGGTCAGGGAGCCGGTAGCGGGAGCCAGCCGGGCATCCAGATCGTAGGCGGTGAAGAGCAGGGAGGAGCGCTGGGCGTCGGTCAGCAGCGGTCCGGAGGGAGCCTGGGATGGAGGGATCGCTGCCGTTCTGTTAGGGGTATCGCTGTCGGGAGTCGGGGGTGGTTCGCCGTGGCTCTGAAAAAGGACCTGGCCGCGGGGTGGCGGCAGGGGCTGTTCGGAAGGAGTGGACTGGGCATGCGCCGCCAGGCTCGCCAGAAGGATGGCGAGCGGGCTCAGCAAGGACATGCGCAGGATGCGGGGTGTGGGCAAGATGAGAAACTCCGGTGGTGGTGGTCTTCGGCTACGCCTTGGGTATGGTGGCCAGGGACAGATTGTGGTGAAGGCCGCGGCGAAGCTCAGGGCTGCTGTGGGCGGGGTGTGGAGGGAAAGGTCAGGAGCCCAGCCCTTTGCGAGGCTTTAGCGTCTTAGACGCCGGCCGATGCGGTTGGGCGCCTTGAGATTGGCTCCCTCGACGCTGGCGCATGGCCTCATACATGACCACCGCACCAGCTACGGAGACATTGAGGGAGCTGACGCTGCCCGCCATGGGGATGCGCAGGAGGTGATCGCAGGTGCGTTTGACGAGATCATGGAGACCGGAGCCCTCACGGCCCAGGACCAGGCAGATGTCCTGGCGAAAGTCGAAGTCGGTGTACTCAGCGGAGCCGCGTTCATCCAGCCCAACCACCCAGACGTTTTGCCTCTTCATGGTCTCCAGGGCGCGGGTGATGTTGACCACCTGAGCGATGCGGATGTGCTCGCTGGCTCCAGCCGAGGATTTGGAGGCGACGGCCGAGAGCGGAGCGGCGCGGCGCTCCGGGAGGACGACGCCATCGATGCCCGCACCGTCAGCGGAGCGGAGCAGCGCTCCCAGGTTGTGAGGATCCTCGATGCCATCCAGCGCGAGGAAGAAACGGTGTTCGTTGCGCGCGGAGGGTGGAGAAGCCAGGAGGTCTTCGAGGCTGAGGAGCTTGCGCTCGCGCACGAAGGCCACAATGCCCTGATGGGCGTCCGTGCGGCATTGGCGGGTAAGTTGTTCGCGGGGCTCGGTGGTGATGCGGATACCTTCGGCGCGGGCCAGGTCAAGGACCGCATCCAGGCGCGGGTCGCGGCGGGACTCCCGCTCGCGAGCGACGCTGATATGGTCCAGGGGCCGGGAGCCGGAGCGGAGGGCCTCCTCGACAGGGTGCAGGCCGTAGAGAACTTCCATTGATATCAGTGTACCGGGTTGGATCCACGGTTGCCGCGCCATGGCACGCCTGCGAAGACCGCCATCCATCCGTGCAGCGGCGCTTGAACTCTCAGGCGCCGTTGATGAGGCGGGAGGCGCGGTGGTAAGAGCCGAGGTTGAAGGTGTTGTGGTAGCCCTGGGCCTTGAGACGACGGGCGGCCAGACCGCTGCGGGCTCCGCTGTGGCAGTGAAGCAGAAGCACCCTGGAGCGATCTGGACAGCGATGGGGAAGGGCGGCCTCGATCTGGTTCAAGGGAATATTGATGGCCTTGGGCAGATGGCCGCTGCTGTACTCGGCCGGGGAGCGGACATCGATAATCAAGGCGCCCTCGCGGAGATACTGCGGGATGTTCTGGGGAGCGGCCTGCCCGGAACGCCTCCAGAGGAGATAGAGGACGAAGAGCACGGCCAGGAGGAGAAAAGTGTAACCAGGGTTCACGAGGGATACCTCACAGGGGTTGGGAGGAACGCGGGATGGTGGCTGTCCGGATTGGATCGCTACGCGACATTTATCGATTGCGTCCCCTTTTCAGGATAATCCAGGGGTTCCCCCTGGGCTCTTGGGTGCTCCTGATTTCGGCGAAGGCGAGAGGATCGGCGGAGGGTGAGGTTTTGAGCTGGATGCGGGCGCTGGTCCAGGTGCGCCCCACGCCAACCATGGGATGCGGTCCATTGAGGCAGGTGCGAGACGAGCGGCACGGTATTGATGGACAGCTACGTTGCGGAGGCGCGAACCGCATGGCGGAATGGACCCTGGCGCTGCGGCGCGGCAGCATCGATTTTTCTCAGTGTCCGAGGCCTTAGTCTTCTGGCCTGGGGCGAAGCTGGTGAGCAGCCGTGGAAACTTTCATGGAAAGACTCTATGCTCAGCCTCGGAAGAGAAGCCATCGAGGTCCCGGGGTGTTTCGCTGCAAGTACAGAACAATGGTGGCGCATGGAGTCGTCGCTCTCGCCTGTGTCCCCGCGGCGCACGCCTGGACGAGCGTCGCGGTGCAGGCCCCCTCCGCGCGGCAGGGCTCCGGCAGCAGGTTTCCATTATTGCTGGGAACCTCCTGGTATCCGGAGCAGTGGCCGGAGAGCCGTTGGGGCGCCGACCTGGATCTGATGCAGCAGGCTCACATGCACGTGGTTCGTATCGGTGAGTTTGCCTGGTCCACGATGGAACCCTCCCAGGGAGAGTTTCAGTTCGAGTGGCTGGATCGGGCCATCGCCCTGGCCGCGCAACATCACATTGCGGTGGTGTTGGGCACTCCGACGGCCGCGCCCCCCGCGTGGCTCACCTATCGATATCCCGATACCCTTCGCGTCGATGAAGATGGGCGTCGCGCCGAGCACGGCAACCGCGAGCAGTTCTCGTTTACCAGCCCACGCTACCGACGGTTTGCGGCGCGCATCGCTGAGGAGATGGCAAGACGTTACGGGCACAACCCGAATGTGATCGGCTGGCAGATCGACAACGAGATTGGGGTGCCATCATTTGACGCCTCCGCTCGGCAAGCCTTTCATCGCTGGCTGGAGAAGCGGTACGGGACGGTCGCCAACCTCGATCGAGAGTGGGCGACGCAGTATGGGCCACAGACGTATGACGCATTTGAGGCGATTCCCCTGCCCGCCAAGGGAGAGCGTTCGGCGCTGATGCTGGACTGGAAGCGATTCGTTACGGACACCTGGATCAGTTACCTGGAGGGGCAGATTGCCGTGATTCGAGCCAACTCCAGTCCGCGCCAGTTCATTACCACCAACACGATGCATTGGAACGCCGGCTTCGATCAGTATCGTCTCCATCGGCACCTGGATATGGCGGCGTGGGACGACTATGTTCCGGATGGCCACCTGGACCCGGTGTTGAACGCGGCGGAACACGATCTGGTCCGCGGATACAAGGGCCGGAACTTCTGGCTGATGGAGACGCAGCCGGGCTATGTGAACTGGGGGCCCATCAATGTGACGCTTCCGCGTGGGGTGATGCGTGAGATGGCCTGGCAGGCGGTGGGCCACGGCGCCGACGCCGTTCTTTACTGGCAGTGGCGCTCCTCGCCCAACGGGCAGGAGGAGTATCACGGCTCGGTGCTCGGCGCTGACGGACTCCCCAACCCGGTTTATCCGGAGATCCAGCAGATTGGGGCCGAGTTCGAACGTGTCAGCCCCGCGCTGGCGGGCAGTACGATTCAAGCGCCGGTGGCGATTCTGCAGTCGTACGAGAGCCGCTGGGCAATGGATCTTCAGCACACCCGCAACGTCGATTACGTCAGGCGGATTGCCGGTCTCTATCGAGCGGTCGAGCCGTTGGCGCAGGCGGTCGATATCGTTTCGCCGGACGCTCCGCTGGCAGGCTACAAGGTTGTCTTCGCCCCAGCGCTGAGCGTGATCACCACGGCGACCGCTGCGCATCTACTCGATTATGTGCGGAGCGGCGGGAGTCTGATTCTGGAACCACACTCCGACCTGAAGGCGGCGTACGAAACCCACCTGTCCGCCCTTCAACCGGATCCACTGGCGGCAGCGCAAAGCCATATCCATGGCAAAGGGACGATCACCTGGATGGATGCCAGCCTCGCCCCGGGACGGTTGCGCTCCTCTGTCCGCGGCACGCTGGAGAATGCCGGCGTTCACCCGATCCTCGCCGGTCTTCCTGACGGCGTGGAACTGATGCAGCGTTCCAGCACCACCCGGTGGGTGTGGATCATCATCAATCACAACGAGGTTGCGGCATCCGTGGATACACATCATCCCGGCATGGATCTGCTGACGGGGAAGGGCGATACGACGATCGTTCTTCCGCCGCACGGTGTCGCCGTCTTTGCCCTTGCGAGGCCAGAGTGAGCAAACATACTTATCACGTCTTTGTCTGGATGCTGACGCCCGTGGCGACACTGCTTCTGCTCGCGGTCCCTGGGCTTGACGCACAGACTGCGGCTCCATACAGCACGCCCCATGCGCCGCTTCTGGGCGCAGCATGGTACCCGGAACAGTGGCCGGAGTCGCGCTGGGACGCGGATCTGACGCTGATGGAACAGGCTCATATGAAGGTGGTTCGAGTGGGGGAGTACGCATGGTCCGCGCTTGAGCCCAGCGAAGGCCACTACGAGATGGACTGGCTGGAGCGGGCCATCGACCTGGCGGGAAGGCACCATATCGCCGTGGTGATCGGCACGCCCACGGACGCTCCGCCTGCGTGGCTGACCAGCAAGTATCCGGAGACGCTGGGCATGGATGCGGACGGCCGTCTCCGCGAACATGGTGACCGCCGTCAGTTCAACTACGCCAGCCCGCGCTATCGTCAGCTTTGCGCTCTGATCGTGGCTCAACTCGCCGAACGTTTCGGCCATAATCCCAACGTGATCGGATGGCAGATTGGCAACGAGGATACGGATGAGTCCTTCGATCCCGCCACGCGCGCGCAGTTTCAACAGTTTCTGAAGAAGAGATACAAGACGCTCGCCAACCTGAACCGGCACTGGGCCACCGCCTACTGGTCGCAGACCTATGACCGCTGGGATGAGATTCCGCTGGAGAGCGGCTACGGAAATCCGGGGCTGTTGCTGGAGCACAAGCACTTTGTGACCGCGACCTGGCAGAGCTTCCAGCGCGATCAGATCGATGTGCTGCGGCGCTACATCCTTCCCTCGCAGTTTATTACCACCAACATCGGCGGCTTGGGATGGTCGGCGAACTGGGACCACTACCGATTGACCGAGGATCTGAACCTGGCGAGTTGGGATGACTACGTCGGACAGGGGCATCTGCAGGCGGATCGCAACGCCATGCTGAACGATCTGGCGCGCGGCTGGAAGCGCGAGAACTTCTGGGTGATGGAGACCGAGCCGGGATCAGTGAACTGGGCGCCGATCAACAACGCGCTGGATCGTGGCGAGACCAGGGCACTGGCCTGGCAAACTGTGGGCCACGGCGCGGACGCCGTTCTGTACTGGCAGTGGCGGCCTGCGCTGAATGGGCAGGAGGAGTATCACGGGGCGTTGCTCGGGGCAGATGGCAGGCCGAACCCAATCTATCCGGAGATCCAGCAGACCGGCGCCGAGTTCGAACGCGTCCGCCAGGCTTTGAGCGGCACGTCGCCGCGCGCCGAGATGGCGCTGCTCTATGACTACGACTCCCGGTGGGCGATCGACTTCCAACGACACACCAGGCTCTACGACCAGGAGCAGGTGCTCCTGCGCTTCTATACGCCGCTGGACCGGCTGGCCGAGACCAAGGGCGAGGCAGTGGACATCGTGGACCCGAACGTTGCGTCGCTGGACCGGTACAAGCTGCTGGTTGCGCCGTCGCTCAATGTGATTCCCCAGGGGCTGGCGGACAAGCTGATGGCCTATGTGCGTCAGGGCGGTCATCTTCTGCTGGGCCCCCGATCCGGGATGAAGGATGCCTATAACGCTCTCCAGCCGGAGCGCCAGCCGGGCCCGCTGGCAGATGCTCTGGGCGGGCACGTCGAGCAGTATTACGCGCTGGAGCAGGGACAGACGGTCCCGCTGGCGACCACGCACCCGCTCACGCTGCCTCCTTCGTCACCGGCAGCCACAGAGCCCGTCGGCACGGCTGCGATCTGGGCGGAGGATCTGGTGGCAACCGCGCCGGATACCCGCGTCGACCTGCGCTATGGCAAGACCGAAGGCGGCTGGCTGGACGGGCAGCCGGCGATGCTTACCCGGAGGCTGGGGAGAGGAAGCATCTCCTACCTGGGTACGCTTCCGGATCCCTTGCTTCTGCAGACGGTTCTTGACAGCGCCGCGCTGGATGCCCAGGTGGAAGCCGGCCCGTTGAAGCTGCCACCCGCGGTGGAGCTCTGCGTCCGCTCCCATCCGGGCTCTATTTCGGGCGCTACGCCCCGCCAAAGTGTCTACATCCTCATCAACCACAGCAACCAGACGAATCGTGTGTTGCTTCCTGGCCGGTTCAAGAGCCTGCTGCTGGATGGAGCCGGAGCGGATGCTGGATTGATTGGATCGGCATCAACCGGGACTGGAGCCCAGGGAGCCACCACGGTAGAGCTTCCCGCCCAGGGGGTCGCTGTACTGCTTCTGCTGCCGTCGCCAACGGGATCATGAGCTGGAGTTGGATGACTGGGGCGCATCGCCAGAGGATGCCGCATCGCCATGGGATGCAGGATGACGTCTGCCGCGGGGCACCCGGAGGGATCGGACAGAGTACCGAAACCTTCGAGAACGGTTCCGCGCAGTGGCTTCTGGAGCAGGTTTGAGTCTCCGGCTCCTGAGCCGAGGCCCGCAAGGATGATTGGATTGCGATAGCATGGAGTTCGGATGTAAAAGTGAAAATAAAGCGTTCTTTTGTTCGGGCATTGGGTAGCACCCAGTCAATTTATTGCTGAAAAGAGCCATGAATGCCAAAACATTCTTCAAATACCGCCCCAAAGGTGAATCCGAAAGTACGTCGCCGGATTCCGAAGTGGGCGATCGATTCCGGGAAGGACCCATCGGCCAATGAACAGTACTATCTTCGCTCTCTGGGTCGAAGTCTGGATATCCTGAACTGCTTCGACGGCCGGACACAGCTCGGGCTGAAGGAGATCAGTCAGCGCACGAAGCTGCCGGAGTCCACGATCTTTCGGGTTTTGTTGACCCTGGAGAAGCACAAGTATCTGGTGCAGCATGTGGATGGCACCTATCAGTTGGCCCCCAAGCTGATCTTTGGCTGGCTGGTGGATGGAGCGAACCTGCTGCGGGAGTTGGCGCGGCCGGAGATCGAACGCCTGGCCAACCGATTCAACGAGACCGTCAGCCTGGCTTACCTGTACAACGACCGCATCCATGTGATCGACTCGGTTGAAACATTCCACGAGATCAGGATCGCAAACCGTGTGGGGCGCGTTCTTCCACCCCATTGCAGCGCCATGGGAAAGGCGATTACAGCCTTTCAGGAGCGCAGGGATGCCGACCAGATTCTGGAGATCTATGGCATCTCGCGGCGGACAGAGAAGACGATTGTGGATCGCAACGCCATCTTTGCCGAGTTTGAGGAGATACGAAGGACCGGGATCGGCTGCGATCGCGAAGAGAGCGTTCTTGGAGGCTGTTGCATCGGGGCTGCCATCCGTCCTGAGGGCCAGCGAGTGATGTCGGCGCTGAGCCTGTCCACGCCGCTGATCCGGATGACGGCAGAGAGAGAAGAGGAGATCAAGGGTGCTGTCCTGGAGTCGGCATCGGTGATCGCGCGTTTGATGCTTGAGGCTCCTCCGGCAGAGGGCGGGCGGCGGGCAAAGTCCTGAAGCCGCGCTGTGGCGAAGCCGATCCCCGGCAGCCTGTCTGGGATGTCCGTTCTTAGTCGGTCGCCCGGACCGAATGCGCGACCAAGCGGCCAACGGACGCGAGGACGGCATCGCGCTGATCGTCGTCTTCCCGGGAGTCCGCATAGTAGGCGGCGACCAGAATGGGTGCACGGTGAGGCGGCCAGAGCACGGCCACGTCGTTGGCCGCGTTGTTGATGGCAGGTCCAGTGCCGGTCTTATCCGCCTCGCGCCAATCCTGCGGCAACCCAGCGCGCAGACGACTCTCACCCGTCTTGCAGGCCAGCAACCATGTGGTGAGTTGCAGGCGCGACGCAGCGGTGAGTGCGTCCCCCAGCAGCAGCCTCTGCGCATCCTGTAGCATGGCGATCGGGGTGGTGGTGTCACGTGGATCGCCGGGGCCCACGCGGTTCATCTCCGGCTCGTAACGGTCAAGCCGAGTGACGGAGTCGCTCAGCGAGCGAATCCATGCTGTCCAAGCGGCGGGACCGCCGCTGCTGCGTAGAATCAGGTTCGACGCCGTATTATCGCTCAGCGTGACAGCCGCCTCGCACAGATCTCCTATCGTGACGCCGGGTCCTCCGGTGTGTTTGCTGGTAAACGGCGAGTACTCCATCAGGTCGCTCGGAGCATAGTCGACACGCCGATTCAGCGTCTCCTGTCCGCGATCGACACGCCACAGAACCAGGGCTGCCGTGATGAGCTTGTGCGTGCTGCACATGGGAAATCGCTGGCTTCCACGGTGAGAGACCAGCCGGCCATCGGCGGTATCGAGAACGGCAACCCCAAGGCGGCCACCGTGTTGTTGTTCGAGCGCCGCAAGTCCTTGTTCCAGCGCGACATCATTCCGCGCATCGGAAGCCCAGCCCGGCGGCGCCATCAGGGCCGGAGTTGCCAGAAGGGTGTTCCGCAGCAAAACTCTGCGAGAGATCACAAGCACTCTCTTTCGATGGATCCAGGATCAGGCGTACGCGTTTGTGGAGCGAACCTGTTGAGATATTAGCCGGGGCAGGCCGCTTCCACAGCGTTGCAGCGAGTGCAGCGAGGTCAGCAACCAGGGACGGAATGGACGCGACGGGGGTGCCTGGCGTTGGACCGGCCACGGCAGGGCGAGTGACCACGCTCCGCAGGGTCTATGAGCGGCGGCACGCCGCTGTCTTCCGCGGTCGGGAGCCATGGTGCAAAGTCCTGAAGGTGTCATGCGGGTTGCGATCCCGCGGGCTGCCTTCCTGAACCCGGAGTTTGCGGCAGGCTCGCCTGCTGGGGCGCTCTGAAAACGCCACCGCACGGCTGCGTTCGGGATATCCGGCAACAGGGATGTGGGCTTTGACCTCCGCCGGTTCGAACTGGAAGACAGCGTTTCAGGAGTTGGGGAGGCTGCGAACCACGGAGCTGTGATGCAGTCGACGCCAGTGGTGCGGGGTCGAATACCCGTCTCCCGAGCCTCAACCAGCGTTCCACGCGGCGGAACTGCTAACCGATACGTGGACAAGGAGTGGCTGGAGCGGAGGATCGGTCCATTCGGCGCGCGCCGAGACGGCTTGCCTCGGTCGATTTGTCCATTGATTCATGCAGATAGCGGTTCATATGCGAGTTCGGAGATTCCTTGGCCGAAGGGTAGCCTGGGAGATGTCAGGATCGTTTCCAGTCCATTTTGTCGAAAACGGAAATTGTCCGCCAAAGTTCGAGAGCAATGCTGATTATCTTTCAAAACCCTCTTGACATTTATAACCCGGCTCCCTAAATTGACTCAAACTCTGAGAGTTCTGCAGGAGACGCTGTTGAACGAGCCCAAGACTACATCGGTGCAAAGGGAGTCCGAGGGGCTGAGCAACTCCTGGCGGTGCCCACTACGAGCTAGCCCGCAGGCAAACCAGGATGCCATAGCTGCTTTCAGGAAGGAAGATCCACGCCGCTATCAACATCTGAGCGTTGCCCAGGACAGCAAAAGAGCAATTGCATCTTGACAACTGAAGTTGATGATCACTATTTTCAACCAACAATCTCGCAGCTACAGAATGGCGTTTCTTGTGACTTTATAAAAATTATCGCCACAAATGTTGGTTCAGCGAGTAGAGTCCAGTTTCGATAACAGCTCCGCAAGATATGTTTTCAACGCAATGGGAGGAACGATATGAAGGTCTTTCAGTCACTGACGCAAATTTCCCGTGGGTCCAGCGCGCCCGCGGGATCTTCCGGGTGGTCTTCCGCCGGGAGAAGAGCGGTTGCGCGGAGTTGCCCTCCTTCCATCTATCGGAAGTTAGCTTTAGCCCTGGTCGTTGTCCTGATGGCATCTGCGGCTTCAGCGCAGATCACCCGCGGCACGTTGACGGGCATGATCACGGATCCATCCGGTGCAGTGATTCCTGGAGCGAAGATTACGATCGTGGACACCGATACCGGAGTAACGTCCTACAGCGTCAGTAACCGTGTCGGCGTATATGACGTTCCCCATCTTCTCTCCGGAACCTACTCGATCACAGTGGATGCGGCAGGATTTCGGAAGTACATCCATACCGGTCTGATCCTCAAGACGGAGCAGACCCTCACGGAAAATATCGCGATGACCCTAGGCGTTACCACCGAGACGGTTGTCGTGAGCGGAAACACCCCCCTGATTAACGTAGCGAACGCGACCGTTGGCGAAACACTGACAGCCGAAGAGGCGGAAGACCTTCCCAGCAACGGCCGGTCGCCACTGGGCTTCGCCCATCTGGAGTATGGGGCGGTTGCCAAAGGAAAGCACTCTCAATCGCAAACGACGCCCTTCGAGAACACAACGGCCGACGATTTTTCTCTCGGTGGAGGAAACTCTTCCTCGAATGAGCTTCTGCTGAACGGTGTGCCGAACATGGAGGACGGCAGCCGCACCGCCGGCTACAGCCCTGAATTGGACTCTGTCGACGCCGTTCGCGTCGATGACTTCTCCGCGAATGCCGCGATGGGCGACACGGCTGGAGGTTTTGTCAACATCACCACGAAGGGTGGTACCAACCACTTCCATGGCACGGCTTCCGAGTACTATGCCGGCTCACGGCCTTTGACGGCGGCTCCCTTCTACCAGAGGCCCGGAACCCAGCAGACATCGGTGCATTTCAATCAATATGGCGGAACGATCGGCGGACCGGTCCTGATCCCCCATGTCTTCAACGGGCGCAACAAACTCTTCTTCTTCTATGCCTATGAGGGTTACAAGGGTACGCAGCCCAACACCGTCATTGAGAGTGTGCCCACAGCGGCGGAACGGGCTGGCGACTTTGGGGCGCTGCTGAACATCAGTGCGCAGAACCAGCTCTTTAACCCATTTACCGCAACGCTTACCCCCAAAGGCGAGGTAAGCCGTACGCCGATTCAAAACAACTGCCTTGTCACCAGTTCGTACTGCACTTCAACAGCAACGGACGCCAGCGGCAACCCGCTCACGATCAATCCCATTGCGCAGTACTATATGAACCTGATGCCACAGCCGAACTATGATGGCTCTTCGACCGGGGCGGATGGTGAGAATAACTACTTCGCGAGCGACCCGACGGCCAACAACTACAGCTCAAACGAAGGAACACTCGATTGGAACGTTACACCCTCCAACAAGTTGAGATTTGAAGCTCATCGCAGCAACTATGCCTCAACTTCCCAGCAGGCCTTTGGCAATGCTCTTACGGGTACAACCCAGGATACGGTTCTGTGGGGCGGCCAGATCGACGACGTGCACACGTTTTCTCCATCCTTGAACCTGGAATCCAGGCTTGGGTTCAGCCGCTATAACACCGGCTCCGAGCCGACCAGCCTCGGGACGGATCCAACCGTTACCGGCATGCCTTCCTACATCGCCTCCAACTCCGTGCTCTATGCGCTTCCGCAGATGGGCTTCCATGACGCCGCCGGAATCCAGACGTTGAGCGGCACGCCGGGATCGACTGAAGCGTTCGACACGCTTCAGTGGTACGAGGTGCTTACAAAAGTTCTGGGCAGGCACATCTTCAAGGTAGGTGCGGATATCAGGGCTTATAAAGACTCCACGGTGAACCCGGGTGCGGCCGATGGCTCTTACAGCTTCAATGCCGGAGCTGAATCCTTCGTCACCTCGGGTCCAGGGTGCGAGACCTGCACAACGACTACGCCGGGCGCCAATCAGTTGTTTGGCGGCGCCTTCGCCCTGTTCGAGCTTGGGCTCCCGAGTTCCGGACAGTACAACGTTGCAACAAGATTCCAATATGACAGCTGGTACAACGCTTTCTTCGCTCAGGACGACTGGCGGGTGAAGCACAACCTGACGTTCAGCTACGGGATTCGGATCGATCATGAGACTCCCGACGTTGAGAGCAATAACAAGCTCGTCTCGGGCTTCAATCCAACGGCCCCCAACGCCTCTACTGCAGCCTCCGAGGCAAACTATGCAGCATCGCCCATTTCGCAGTTGCCGACGGCCGACTTTCTGACTACCGGTAATATCATCTACGCAACAGCTTCCAATCGCTCGGCGTACTCGCTTCCCCCGGTCTATGTCAGCCCGCGCATCGGTTTTGCCTACGCGCCTGATTTTGCCCATGGAACCATGTCCATCCGCGGAGGCTTTGCCGTCTACGTGAATCCATTTACGGACTATCAAAGCAACTGGGGACCGCAGTATGGATTCTCTCAGTCAACCAGCTTTGTGGGGAGCACCGATAACGACCTCACTCCTGCCACTACGCTCTCACAGCCCTTCCCGACGGCCACCAATCCCATTGTTCAGCCCTACGGGTCTGAGTATGGAATCAATACTCAGCTTGGAAGCAGTGTCACCTATCTGGCACATGTCAAGATTCCCTACTCTGAGCACTATGAACTTGACGTTCAAAAGCAACTCGGAACTGCGTGGATGCTTGAAGTCACCTACGAGGGGGATCACCAGGTCCATAACAGCTACAACAACAGTGTGAGTGCTGCCGGCTACCTGCCCTTTCTCAGCAAGTCGCCGCAGTTGGATATTGGCGTAGAGGATGAGTTGTTCGGGTCCGTAACCAACCCTCTTTATCACACGATGAATGTCGGTCCAGCGACCACATCCGCGCTCAATACATCCAAGACGTTAGCGGCAATCTCGCTGTTGAATACGTACCCTGAGTACACTGGCGTCTCTGAGGATCTGATTCCGGGAGTCGGTGGTGATTACAACGCGATCATGGCGAAGGTGCGGAAGAACATGTCCCACGGACTCCAGTTCGAGTTCAACTTCGTTTACTCCCGTAACCTTGCCAATTCGATTCAGCTCAATCCCGGCGGACCGCTCTCCTATGGAGAGACCACCTCGGACTTCCCGGTCAACGCATCCTTCACGGGCATCTACATGCTTCCATTCGGCAGGGGTCAGCGCTTCTTCCATAGCTCAGGGCTTGCGAATGAACTGCTCGGCGGCATCAGCATCTCGACGATCTACGAGTTCCTCTCTGGCACTCCGCTGCAGTGGGGCACCGTGGATTACACCGGGAACTACTCCGGCTTCAACAACAATCCGCATAACTATCTGGGCGACACGTTCAATACGGCAGGATTCTATACGGGTCCTGATCAGCCGAACTTCGCCAACTTCCGCACCTTCCCGCAGTATCTGCTTCGGTCAGATCCTACCAACAACCTCGATGTCTCTCTCCTGAAGAACTTTACGATTGGACGCCTGGTCTTCCAGCCTCGACTGGACGCCTTCAACGTGCTCAATCACCCACAGTTTGGCGGTGCGAACCTGAATCCAACATCCTCTGCCTTCTCCAAGGTGTCCTCCCAGTTGAATGCCTCCCGGCAGTTGCAACTCGGGGTACATATTCTCTTCTAGCCAACACAGTCGTCTCCCCGGCTCTGCCGGGGAGACCGTAACTGTACAGCATCTGAGCTAGTCAACCAAAGACTCCTTGTACGCGTGCCGCCCGGTACGCGTATAAGGAGTCTTTTGCTGGTCGCGGTCGATGGCATGCATCCCATGAAGCATGGGTGCAGGCCACAGGCGGCACTGTTATCGAAGCGTGGAAGGAGGAACTCCCGCGACAACCTTCTCAGATGAAAGATGCTTGCCACGCTCTGGCGCCCTGGCTGCGCCAACAAAGGAGTCAGCCGCTCCGAAGTAGAGATACCAATATCCGTGAAAGAGGACGAGTCCTTCCGCAAATGTGGTTCCCTCGGTATATTGTCCGTGCTCTTCCCACGCAAGGGTTGGCTGCAAAACAGGCGTATCGGTGCGCGCCATCAGGCGGTCTGGATGCTTCGATGAGAAGAGCGCCTCCTGAACGCTGTAGGTTCCCTCTCCGATCGCTGGATCTCTGGTCGCGTCACGCGCGTTGATGCCGTTGTACAGCAGGACGATTCCGTGGGATGTGAGGACTGCCGGCGGGCCCGTCTCCGGAAATCCGCTATCGCCCTTGCCGGGCCGACGGCGAAGGAGAATCTTTGGGTGTCCGTCGTTGCTCTCCAGTGGATGCCAATGGACAAGATCCCGTGAGCTCGCAAGATGAATCTCTCCCTCGCCCCAATACATCCAGTATCTGCCATGGATCCTGGCTGCAAGCAGCCGTCCGCCTTGGACACGCGTGATGATTCCGGCACTTTTGTCATTGAGGTGAGCATACTTTCCGCTGACGCCGAAGATTGGTCCGAATTTGGTCCAGTGTCGAAGGTCTGTGGATGTTGCTATCCCGATCGTGTAGGTATGTGCGGTGCGCGACCATTGCGTATAGGTGAGGATGTATCGCCCATCCGGGCTTTCCACCAGGCGTGGATCCTCCACCCCGCCTGGGGATTCGCGCCCGACCTGGAGATCGCGGGCTGGATAAAAGACAGGCTCCGGATAACGCTGGAAGTGGATGCCATCAGCACTGACGGCCATGCCCAGGCGTGAGGTGTGGCCGCCGATTGCCATTGTGCCGGAATCATCTTCGGCGCGGTAGAGCAGGACGATCTGCCCATCTCTGACAATGGCTGCGGGATTGAAGGTGTGCAGAGCCTCCCAGTGAACGGACTTGCCGCTGACCGGGTCGGTGAAGGTGCTCTCCGGTCGAGGCCCGATGACTGGCGTCTGGCTGGCGCTGGCCCAAGGTCCGATGACCCAGCTCTGCTGGCCCTTCAGAGCTGGAACCGAGACGCTTAACAGGGTGCTGAGCAGAGACAGAAGATAGATGTTGTGTCGCAAGGGGATCCTTCCCTGGAAAGAGTGTAGAGGTTATCGTTCGTCAACGATATGTCCTCGGAGCCTGTCGAAAAGGCCCCTCAGCAACCAGCCAGGAACTGCAAGTTGTGTAACGGCAAACGGACGTACGCAACGGGTTGGAGAGCATCCCGGCTCAAGCTCTCTGGTCATCCTGGATTGACCTTTTCAGTGACACCTCCCCATGCCGTTGGACCCTGTTCGGAGAGCATGCGTCGAGCCTCGCCTCGGTTTGACTCATGAGACGCCGAGAGAACATCGGGAACTACATGGCTGTTTGCGTGAACCAACGGAGATCCGTCATTCGAAAACCCTGCGTAGCTGCCCACGCACACCACCCCTGGCTAACGCGTTTGTCGCAGGTAACGACCTGCAAGCCACAGACAGGATTGTTGCCGGCAAACGGGCCTGCAGTCGGGAGATCACCGAAAATCGTGCGAGGGGATGACAGCAGATGTCAGTTCCAGCGGGCAAATACCGGCAGCTTTGACGTGGACGACGCCGTCCTGATTCTGCAACCGGCCTTCAATGAGCAGGAATTGGCTGCGGGTGACGGTGAGCCGTTCGCGCTCGAAGATATCAGGGGTGAGGATCACGTTGGCGATACCGGTCTCGTCTTCGAGGGAGAGGAAGACGAAGCCCTTGGCTGTGCCGGGACGCTGGCGGGCGATCACGCACCCGGCGACGCGAACCGGAGCGTTGTTGTCGACGCGGGAAAGATCGGCGGAAGATAGGATGCCTTCCGCGCGCAGCGCCGTGCGGGGATAGGCCATCGGGTGAGGGCCGGTGGTGAGGCCTGCTCCGGAGTAGTCGGCGATGAGGCGTTCTTCCGTGGTCATCCGTTGCAGCGGCGAGTGCCCACGCCGTTGATCTGAAGTACCCGCGAGCAATGGACCTGTGGCCCGCGCAGCCTCTTCGACTTGCCAGAGCGCATCGCGACGATGGTCTACCTCGCCGAGTGCGTTCAATGCTCCGATGCGCGCCAACTGAACCAACTCGCGGCGGCTAAGCGCTGGTACGCGATGCGATAGATCGTCTACAGATGCAAAATCTCCAGCGATAGCCCTCGAGGCGAGTAGCGCCGTGATGGAGCCCTGACGCAAGCCACGGGCATAATTGAGACCGATGCGCAGTGAGAGCAACCCGCCTGGCTCCTGCTCCAGAGAACAAACTTCCATTGAGCGCTGTACGTCGATGGGCCGAGTGCGCAGGCCGTGACGCTGGGCATCCTTGACCAGCACGGCGGTTGAGTAGAAGCCCATGGGCTGCTGGTTGAGTAGCGCGCAGGTGAAGGCTGCCAGATAATGCACCTTCAAGTAGGCCGAGGCATAGGCGATCAGCGCGAAGCTGGCGGCGTGCGACTCGGGAAATCCGTAAAGCGCAAAGGAAGAGATGCTGTTGACGATGTCATCCTGCACCTCGGGACGGACGCCGTTGCGCGTCATCCCGGCCCGCAGGCGGCCTTCGAGGTTCTTCATCCGCTCCCAGGAGCGGCGCATGCCGACTGCGCGGCGCAACTCGTCGGCCTCCGCGGCGGTGAAGTCGGCGATGACCATCGCCATACGCAGGATCTGCTCCTGAAAGAGCGGCACGCCGAGTGTGCGCTTGAGCACGGGTTCGAGCCTGGGATGCGGATAAGTGACTGGCTCCTTACCCTGGCGGCGACGCATGTACGGGTGCATCATTTTGCCGGCGATGGGGCCGGGGCGAATGATGGCGACCTGCACGACGAGATCGTAGAAGCGCGCGGGTGCATTGTGTGGAAGGGAGGCCATCTGTGCGCGGCTCTCTACCTGAAACATGCCCACCGTGTCAGCCTTCGCGAGCGTCTGGTAGACGATGGGGTCCTCGGGCAGCGCGGCCAGATCGACCTTTGCACCGTAGTGGCGCGGGATGAGTTCGATGCACTCCTTGAGCGCGGCCATCATGCCCAGACCGAGCAGATCGATCTTGATGATGCCCATCTCGGCGCAATCTTCCTTGTCCCATTGAATGACGGTGCGGCCCGGCATCGAGGCGCGCTCGATGGGCACGACCTGATTGAGCAGCCCTGCGCAGACGACCATGCCGCCTGAGTGCTGGCCGAGATGGCGTGGCAGATGCTTCATCCGCCGGCAGAGGTCGAGATACTGCGCGATGCGCGGATGACGGATGTCGAAGCCGGCATTGGCGAAGTGACGTTCGAGCGTGTCTCTCTCGTCGCGCCACTCCCAGTGCCCTATCAGGCTGGAGAGCTTCGCCGTCTGCTCTTCCTTGAAGCCGAGGACTTTGCCTGCCTCGTGCGAGGCGGAACGGCTGCGATAGGTGATCACGTTGGCGGTCATGGCCGCGCCGAGCTCCCCGTAGCGCCCGTAGACGTACTGAATCACCTGCTCGCGTTCCTGTCCTGATGGAAGGTCGAGATCGATGTCCGGCCACTCGTTGCGGCTCTCGTTGAGGAATCGCTCGAAGAGCAGTTCCATGCCGACAGGGTCGACGGCGGTGATCTCGAGCGAGTAGCAGACGGCGGAGTTGGCAGCCGATCCACGGCCCTGAACGAGAAAACCCTGCTGGTTGCAGTAGCGGACAATATCCCAAACGATCAGAAAGTATCCGGCAAAGCCGAGCCTGGCGATCAGCACGAGTTCGCGCTGGACCTGCGCGCGGGCCTTTTCGAGCAAATGGCGCTTGGACGGCACGCCGTAACGTCTCCGCAGGCCTTCAGCGACACGATCGGCAAGAAAGCTGTCCATGGTTGCGCCTGCGGGCACGGGATAACGTGGAAATTCGTAGCCGAGGTTGTCGAGAGTGAACTCGAGGCGGCTGCTCACGATCCGCGTGTTGGCGATGGCCTCTGGCAGATCGCGGAACAATGTCTTCATCTCCCTGGGACTGCGGAGTGCGCGCGCGCCGTTGGTGCTGAGGAGTCGTCCTGCCGCATCGAGCGTTGTTCGATAGCGAATCGCCGTGAGTGCATCAAGAATCTCGCGGTCCTTCTCGGTTGCCGCGCGCACGCCGTTTGCGGCGAGGACCGGAAGGTTCATCGCCGCAGCCAGCGAAACAAGCGCCTGGTTCCGCGCCTCCTCCTCGCGCAGTTGATGCCGCTGCAGTTCGAGGTAGAGATTGCCGCGGCCATAGATATTTACCAGACGATCCGCGGCTGAGCGCGCCTGTTCTGTGCCGCCACTCTCAAGCGCTGCTGCGAGCGGTCCCTCCTCTCCGCCGGTCATGCAGATCAATCCGGCAGAGAACTCTTCAAGGTCCTTGAGTGTCGCCGTGCCTGCGGACTTTGTTGTCTCGCGCATCTTGAAGCGCGTAATCAGTTGGCAGAGATTCTTGTATCCGGTCTGCGAAGCACAGAGCAGCGTAATGCGTGCAGGCTCCTCTGGGCATGGATGGGGCAGCCAAGGTGCCGGCTGAGGGCGCTGGCCGAACTCTGCGATGGCAATCTCCGCGCCGATATGCGCCCGGACGCCGCTGCGGCGCGCTGCCGAGTGAAAGCGCGCGGTGCCGTAGAGTCCATTGCGGTCGGCAAGCGCAAGCGCCGGCATTCCCAGCTCGGCTGCGCGCTCGACCAGTGCGTCGGGAGTGGAGGCCGCTGCAAGAAAACTGAAGGCGCTTGCGGTGTGCAGTTCGACATACTCTGCCGCGTCAGTCAAAGAAGGCCTCCAGCCGCCAGGCGTTGTGCAGCCGATCGTGCACGAGCAGGCACCCAAGTGTCGCGCCGGAGCCGTCCGTTGCCAGTACGTCCCACTCTTCGCAGTCCCATGCCTGCTGCGACCACCAGCATCCGCTGGACCGCCACGGTCCGTAAGCAGAGGCAACCGCGTACCGTGTGCCTTCGTCATGGAACGCCGCTGGCTGCGCTCCGTTCAGCGTCATGTGAACGGCGCGCGGCGGTCGCACGCGGCGCAGAGCGATGCGCGCTTCTGGTTTGGTGGTGTTGCTTCTTGAGCCGGCTGCGTGCAACGCGCTGAGCCGAAAGCTGTCTGGCCGGTGCGTGTCTTCGAGTTCCGGAGCGCCGACGCGGTCGTTGCCCACAATGGCGCGCAAGCGGGCAAGTGTGATCTCGAGGCTGGATGGCTCCGGCGTCTGCGGCGCGAAGAGGCCGAGCTGCACCCTGGCTGCAGGTTCGGCATCGGCTTCAATGGCGAGCGAGAGAACCGAGGCCTGCGGCGAATGCGCCGCAACCTCTAGATGCAGCAGCTTCAGCAGAAACTTGCGGTCTATGGTTGGGATGGCCGGGCGCAGCGAGAGCCGATGCGGCTGGCTTCCTTCCAGGCACAGTTCAAGTGCGAGTGAAGCTACTGCAAGCGCGTGTTGCGCAGCGCGGGCGACAAGCGAATCAATCATGCCCGCAGCAACAAAGAGCAGCGAGTCGATCTCTTCCAGCGGCGAGTCGAACTCACAGAACTCGCGCAGTGCGACCGCGGGCTCGATCGGCTGAAAGCTGTGTGTTGCTGTCCCGGCAGCGAGTGCACGCCAGC